>JAGRGU010000001.1 GCA_020445335.1 Gammaproteobacteria bacterium | reverse complement strand
TTATCTTCATGTTTGTCTCTCTCCTGACTTTTCTTATTGCTGGCTGGCGTAGAAGCTGATGAGTGCCTTGATGCCGTCATCGCCCTCTTTCGAGAGCAGCTGCTTCATCTTCTTGGCCATCTTCTTCGGCGCGTTACGGTCGCCCGCCTTGAAGTCGGCGAATTGATACGTCAGATAAGGGGTCCACTGACCGGCCAGGACGCCGGCATCGTCTTCGGCCGACTGTCCACCTTCAGCGTGGCACTTCTCGCAGTATTTGTCGTGCAGCTTGCCACCCTCTTTGACCAGGCCGCTATCGAAACTCTGTTTGGCTTTGACAAAGGGCTGGGCACCATAGAACTGCGCCAGCTGCTTGATCTCGTCTTCGCTATAGCCTTTGGCAATGCGTCCCATGATCGTGGACTTGATCTCTCCGCTGGCAAACCCCTGCATGACTTCAACGAAATAGTCTTTGGATAGACCTGCGATAGTCGGCGAAGCAGGGCCCACGCTTGATCCCCCGGTGCCGTGACAACCGGCACAGGTGTTGGCAAGCATCGCATCGCTGGCACCGGATACCACTTTCGCGTCCGCAGCAACTGCGCTTGATGAGGCTCCAATCGCCAGACCGGCGATCAGGAGTGCCTTCGTTAAGGTTTTATACGCCATGATACCTCCTTTTGGATTCAGGCTTTTTGCTTGTGAATATGAATTCTTTTCCTTGATATTCCGCTTCAGACCCGAGCTTCCGATCACGGGCCGCCAGTGCAGCTCTACTCCACTGATTTAGCCGTTGTATTTATTCCGATGCTCTCCCGGTGGGTGCGGCATCAGTTCTTCATCGCTTCTTCAAGCAGCGAAATAACCTGCTTGTTTCTCCTTTTACGAGCGATGCTGAGCGCATCGCGTCCACTTCCGTTCTTGATGCTCGCATCGGCGCCATTGCGCAGGAGCAGGAACACAAGGTCTTCCGACCGGACCGAAGCCGCCTCCATCAGCGCGGTGATACCGTCTTTGTCCTGTTGGTTGACGTTGGCGCCGCGATAAATGAGGCGTTCGGCGACCGCCAGATGATCCTGGCCCACCGCCCAGATCAGCGCTGTCGCGCCGTCCTGGTCCGCGGCATTAATGTCAGCGCCAGAGTCCAGCAGCAGGTCGATGACCTCTGCAAAACCTTTGTCCGCAGCGATGATGAGTGGTGTGGAGCCGTGTTGATCGCGAGCCTCTATGGTGGCACCACCCTTGATCAGCAGCGCACCGGTCGTCACGTGCCCTTTTTCCGCGATATGGTGCAGTGCCGTGCGTCCTTTCTGATCTTTGCTGTTGGGGTCACCGCCTTTATACAGCAGTTGCTCCACCATGTCGGTGAGACCGTAACGGGCAGCGATCATCATCGCGTCCCAGCCGGCTCTGGTCTTGGCGCTGAGATCTGCACCGCGCTCCAGCAACAGAGCTGTCAATGCGTCGTGACCGTTTTCGGCGGCAAAGGTTAAAGCTGTGCAGCCTTCGCTGGCTCTGGCATTTACATTGGCTCCACGCGACAGCAGTAGCGCTGTTGCTTCCATGTTGTCGTTCTGTATCGCCATCATCAACGCGGTGACGCCGAAGTTGTTGGCAGTATCCACGGGGACCCCTTCATCCAGCAGGCGTGAGAGGGTGTCAACATCGCCGATACCGGCAGCGAGTCTGAACTCCTTCTCTTTTTCGGTATCTCCAGCCTGGGCTGTCGAGAGCAGCAGGGCACCTAGAAAGAGCGGGATGAACTTATTGAACTTCATGATCCTATACCTTCCACTGTTGCGCCGACACGGAGAGCAGATGCGTCGCTATTTCTCCGCAACATCTTCCTCTACATCAGGTTCATCCGGCTCTTCATGGGCTATGCCCTTGTGGCAGTCGATGCAGGTCATGCCTTGGTCGCGCGCTGAGCTGTGGCGATTGCGCGCCATGCGGTCCTGTTCACTTAGATCCATCGTCTCCCAGGCATGGCAGGAGCGGCACTCTCGTGAATCTGAGGCACGCATCTTATCCCATACACGGTTGGCCATGTCCCAGCGATGCTGGTCGAATTTCTCCTTGGTGTCGATGGTACCGAGGAATTCGTGCAATACGTCTTTGTACGCAAGCACTTTGGCGATCATTTTGGGCACGAACGGCTTTGGCACGTGACAGTCCGCGCAGGTTGCGCGCACGCCGGATGCATTCTTGTAGTGGATCGTCTCCTGCAGCTCCTCGAGGTTGACCTGCATCGAATGACAGGAGGTGCAGAACTCCATCTCATTGGTAGCCGAGAGGCCGACGTTGAAGAGGCCGGCGAAGAGAATGCCGGCAGCGAAAATCACCACGACCGCGATAAAGATCTTTACCCGCGAAATACCGGAACCGGATTGGCCTTGCGACATCTAATTTCCTCTCCCAAGCATACCTGATGGCGCCCCAAGACTCAGGGCTGCACGCCAATCCCGCACCCGCATTGTTATGAATTGATATAAGCGGCGGTGCGGTACTCCCTTCAACTGCGGAAACCGTGGGCGTACAGGGCCGATAACAGGC
The DNA here is from genome assembly GCA_020445335.1 of Gammaproteobacteria bacterium. Taxonomy (GTDB): domain Bacteria; phylum Pseudomonadota; class Gammaproteobacteria; order Chromatiales; family Chromatiaceae; genus HKST-UBA178. The sequence goes on along the minus strand of JAGRGU010000001.1, from coordinate 64,332 downwards.
TGATCTTAACCTTATTCTAGAGCGGATACTAAGTGATATGCCCCAGCTTTGCAAAACATGGATTTGGGTGAACAAGTGCCAACCAGCGTGCTTTTTGAAGCCTCTCTGACCTGGATCAACTCGTCCTTGGGGCCCCGGGGGAGGGGCAGCGGTAAAAACAGTAAAAGCGAATATACGGAAAATATGGTTAATAATTATTTTTCTAAAAAACCTAAGGATTCAAACGCTATATACGATGTAGTCGATAAAGTGCCACCAATCAAGGAGAGAGTGAACGATGACGAGTCGATATCTGAGTATATGCCTTATCTGTTTCGTGGTTACGTCGGTCAACGCGGGTGGAGAGACGCCTTTTCCGGCAGACTGGAGGAGCTGGAGTGCCGTTACGACTCCCCTGACCACCATCGGAGCCCTGCCGGGGTGCGATGCCGACGTCAGTGCCTTACCAGCTATCTATAGAGAGACGGTGGAGATCTATTGCGCCGTTCGTCCCGAGGGACCGGGCGCGGTGTCGGTATTGGTGAAACCGGATCAGGTTGCCACCTACAACACCAGAAGCGGCAAGTTTGCTGACGGCAGCAACATGATTCTGCACCTGAAGGATCTACAGCTACTGTTTGTGACCGGTAACCAGGAAGGCGCGGCGCTCTACAGCGTCTACAAGGAGGATGGTACGGATCTCACCGATGCCAACCCGGATGGAATACTGGGCGTCAATACCTGCCGTGTCTGCCATAGCGGATACGCCGCGTTCTGTATCAGCGGACAGTGTGGGAATGCGCAATAACGGAACCCGCAATGGAATGAACTAATGAAAAAGTGGAATTTTCGCAGTCTGGGGTTCAGTCTTCTGTTGGCGATGCTGGGGACCGGATTGATCGTCGCCTTGGGGTACGGTACGGCGTTCTATCGTCTGCTGGACGTGAGTGAACTCGACAAGCTCGAGCACACCTCTGCCGCGGTGATTCGCCCCATTTCCAATCTGGCCACCCGCAGTGTCAACGGGGGTAATCTGATGAAGCTCCGCAGCAGCGATTCGACGGATTTGTACCTCTCGTCGGGTGTCAGATATCTGCTGATCGAGGGGGTGTCGAAGGGATCGCCGAAAACGGCTTTCTCCGCAGCTCTGCCACCGCGCCCGATCGAGTATGAGTTCGCCGCCGAGGGGATCGACGCCTCCGCAATGCGCAGGCAGTTTGGGGCTCTGGTGGGCAAACGCGTCGATAGCGAGAGCTGGTTGTACGCGGTCGCCACGACTCTGCCCGAGGTGACCAACGGCGGGCGCATGATCACCGTTTTCTCGGCCGATTCGCTACAGGGTGCAGTGGTTCGGACGGTAAAATCGTTGGCCATAACCAGCCTGGTCATGCTGTTGGTCATGCTGCTGGCGGCGCTCTTTATCGGGCGCTTGATATCGCGCCCGGTGATTGCGATCGCAACGCAGATCCGCGAGGTCAGCGACAGTCTGGATCTCAGTCGCAGAGTCGACGTCAGGAGGAAGAACGAGGTGGGTGAAATGGCGGCAGCCTTCAACCTGCTGGTTGAAAAACTGCAAGGGCTAATCGGCGAGGTCGACTCTTCGACGGCGAGGGTTTCGACCGCCGTCGGCAATCTCGACAACACGGCGCACAGCGTCAACCAGCGCATCCAGCAGCAGAAATCCGAAACCGCGATGGTCGCAACCGCGATGAGCGAGATGACCGCGGTCGCGGAGGAGATGGCGCAGAACGCCGGGGCGGTGGCGGAATCGGCGCGCAACGCCGATGAGCAGGTCAACGTCGGCAAGCAGGTGGTCGAGCGGGCCGTCGACGTGATCGAGCGCTTGGCGAAGGATGCCCAAGGTGCTTTCGAGGATGTGCAGCAACTGAGTGTGGAGGCGGAGAATGTCGGCGGTGTGCTGGAGGTGATTCGCGGTATCGCCGAACAGACCAATCTGCTCGCGCTCAACGCGGCGATCGAAGCGGCCAGGGCCGGTGAAAGCGGCAGGGGGTTTGCCGTGGTGGCGGATGAGGTGCGTGGATTGGCAAGCAGAACCCAGCAGGCGACGGAAGAGATCCGGCAGATGATCGAGAGACTGCAGGCAGGCGCATCAGAGGTAAGCGTGGCTTCCCGACGGGAGCTCGACCAGGTTAAGGTGGCGGTCGAGCACGCGGTTGCCGCGGGAGAGTCGCTCGACGCGATCGAAGCCTCTGTGGTCTCGATTACCAGGATGACCGACCAGATTGCGTTGAGCGTCAAGGAGCAGGCGGGGGTGGCCGAGGAGATCAACCGCAATATCGTTCGCATCGATCACTTTTCCGAACAGACGGCGACCGACGTCGATGGCAATGTCTGCTCTGTTGAGGAGTTGTCGGCGGTTGCGGCGCATCTGGAAGAGCAGGTACGGGCGTTCCACACCTGACAGGCTGTGGATCGCGGATCAGGCGGTCAGACGGGCGTAGAGCAGCGGCAGCTCTTTTGGCAGCTGCGTGGGCTTGTGGATGACGACGTAATTACCGGTACCGAAGAGGTGCGGGAGATAGTCGTTGGCGCGATTGTCGATGGTGACACAGAAGGGCTGGAGTCCTGCCTGGCGGGCCTCGTGTACCGCACGCCGGGTATCTTCGATGCCGTAGCGCCCCTCATATTTGTCGAGATCGTTGGGTTTGCCATCGGTAAGTATCAGTAGCAGGCGTCGCTGCGATGGCTGCATCTCGAGCAACCGGAGGCTGTAGCGAATGGCAGCGCCCATGCGAGTGTAGTAGCCGGGTTTGATGGCATCGATACGCCCACGAACAACCCCGCCATAGCGCTCGTCGAAACTTTTCAGCTGGTGTAGTCGGACCGGGTCGCGTTTGCGTGATGAAAAACCGTACATCGCAAATTGATCGCCGGTGGCGGAGAGACTCTCTGCGAAGAGATAGAGACTGTCGCGGATTACGTCGATCACGCGTGCCTCATTGTTGACCCAGGTATCCGTCGAGAGCGACAGGTCGGCAAGTAACAGACAAGCGAGATCGCGCTCACCGACGCGCAGATCCTTGTAGAGGCCATCCGCGCTGGCGACGCGACCCGAGGCGCGGTCGGTGCGATAGCGAAGATAGGCCTCCAGATCGATCTCGCACCCGTCCTGCTGTTGATACTGCCAGCATCTGGCCGGTGCCAGCTGTTGAAACTGGGCGCGCAGCTTGTTGGCTGTGCGGCGCAGTTGTGCCGGCAGCGGGCAGGGCGCCGCATCGGCCGCCAGCATCGGCACCACCCTGCAGTGTTTATCCTGCATCTGCTGTTTCTTGAAGTCCCACTCGGGCAGCAGTATCCCTTCGCTCAATACCAGATCATCGTTCGCCTCGGAGGGCAGATCGAGATCGAATCGAAGTTTTCCGCCGGAAGCCCTGGCGTCGCGACTGACGCTCATCGTGTTCATATCCCTGGCAGCATCGGCGGCGCTGTCGAGATCATCATTCTCTTCCGAACCGCGATCCAGATTTAAAAAACCTCCCCAAGTGAAGATGTTCTCCATGCGGATGGTGATCAGCCCCTTGTCCTGCGCTTCGGGTTTTTTGGCGCGTTCACCCTTACGGTGATGCTCGTCTTCGAGTTGCAGTCGGTTGCCGCGATCACCCTTGCCGTCGGGGTCGTCGCCGCTCTGTCGTTCGGCGACGGCCAACGGTGGGGCGGGGTGGAGCCAGAGTGGTACCGCCTGTGGCGGACGGTCTGCCGGCGGCAGGCGGGGTTCGCTGCCCGGTTGCAGCAACGCATTACGGATCGCCCGCTCCTGCGACTTTTCCGCTGCGGGAAGTTTCGCCAACGGGATTCGCTGCATCAGGTGGGCCTCCACCAGCCGCAGATAGCGTGGCCTCAACGCCGGATAGCGCGTCAACGTTGCCGCGGTCAGGCGCTGGTTGCGGGAGAACCAGGGCTCTTCATGCCTCGGCTCGCCCACCGCGAGCGCTGCCAGCCAGATGTATAGATCGCGATTGAGCCGGCTCTCCGGGAACCAGTCCACGATCGCAGGAAGGCGCAGAGAATGTTCGTCCCGCCAGGCCAGTTCCACCGTCTTGTTACTACCGGCAATGCGTTGCAGCAGCGAGCGCCTTGCTCCGTGCTCGTCGCTACTGGTGGTTTTGACTTCCAGTCCGCCGTCGCCACCAAGTGCACGAAACAGCAGGCTGACGCTTCTCTCGACCGATTTCAGCGATACCGCCGCTTCGGGATGGCGTTGATCCGCAGCACGCGTAATAAGGCGGTGCCAGATCTCTCCGACCTTCTCTTCCATCAGCGGCCTCCCCCGACGATCGGCCCCAAAGCATCAGATGCCAAAGGTGATCTCCACAACCTCCATCAATGCCGTGGTGGTCTCCTCGTCGTCGGTCAGGGGTTCAACCAGTGCGGCGCGACAGGCTTCAAGCGGATCGTAGCCACCCAATATCAGCGTCGCCGTGTATACAAGCAGGCGGGTTGACGCAGCCTCTTCCAGGTCGTGGTCTTTCAAAGCGCGCAGCGCGTTGGCGAGATTGACGAGGCGTTTGGCCATGGTTGCGTCTAAGCCCGTTTCGCCGACCAGGATCTCCAGTTCGAGATCGGGTCTGGGGAAGTCGAAGCGGGAGGCGACAAAGCGCTGCCGGGTACTCGGCTTCATGCCCTTCAGCAGATTCTGGTAGCCTGGGTTGTAGGAGACCACAAGCATGAACTCTGGCGGAGCGTGCAGCGTTTCGCCGGTTCGGTCGATGGGCAGGATTCTTCTGTCGTCTGTAAGCGGGTGAAGCACCACGGTAGTGTCCTTACGCGCCTCGACCACCTCGTCGAGATAACAGATCGCGCCCTCTCTGACCGCCCGGGTAAGGGGGCCGTCGCTCCAGTAGGTTCCGTGGTCCCCGATCAAGTGCCTGCCGACCAGATCGGCCGCAGTCAGGTCGTCGTGGCAGGCCACCGTGTAGACCGGACGGCCAAGACGTGACGCCATGTAGTTGACGAAGCGGGTCTTGCCGCAACCGGTCGGGCCCTTGATCAGCATCGGCAGTTGGTGCCTGTAAGCGTGTTCGAACAGCGCAACCTCATTGTGCTGTGGCTTGTAGAAGGGGACCTCCGGTTGCTTCTCCTCGGAAGGGCTGGCGGCGCTGGTCATGGTGATATTTGTCCTAGGCGGATAGATAGAAGGCGGTGCCGATCAATGCGCCGGGAATGAAGAGCCAGACGAAGACCGGCCAGTGCCAGAGTCCCCTGATTCGTCCCAGGCCCATGAAGAAGTAGCCGACGAGCTGCCCCTTGACCAGCGCCAGAAAAAGCACCAGCAGGGCTATGGTCAGGCCGCTCAAGCCGGCTTTTCCGACCAGATAGGTTACCAGGGTCAGCAGCATCAGGATCAGGTAGACCCAGGTGCAGGGACGGATACCGAAACGGGATTTGTAGTCGTTCATGTTTGCCACTACCGCATTATATAGACCAGCGGGAAGAGGATCAGCCAGACCAGATCGACCATGTGCCAGTAGGAAGCGCCGGTTTCGACGCCGGTATGGTCGTCGACGGAGTAGCCGCCACGCCTCGCCTTGAGCGCCACTGCGGCGAGAATCACCATTCCCATGATGACGTGCATGAAGTGAAAGAAGGTCAGCGAGAGGTAGAACATGTAGAAGGTGTTGGTGCTGAGATTGATCCCTTCACTGAAGTGGTGCGCATACTCAGATCCCTTGATCAGCACGAAAAGGGCACCCATTCCGATTGCGGCCCAAAGCCAGTTGGCGCAGTGTCGGTCATTACCTTCAAGGATCGCCGCCACGGCGCGGACGACGAAGTAGGAACTGGTGATCAGTGCCAGGGTGTTGTACATCGCCGCTTCACGATCCAGCGTCAGCTGAAACTCGTTGAACAGTTCGACATTGCTCATGCGGGTAAAGGCGTAAGCGGCGAAAAAGACCGCGAACACCAGAAGTTCGGCAAGAATGAAAATCCAGATCGCCAGGTCTCCCGGCGGGTGGCGCTGGTACTGCTGCAATGGTTCGGAATGGGTTGCTGCTGTCATGGAATATCTGCTTCGTTGGAGAGGGCTAAACCGCACTTATACCATGTAAAATATAACTCTAAATCATGAGCTTATATGGCATATACAATATCAGATCGGCTTTCCGGTGGCGTTGACAAATGTTAATTCCGATCATTTTGTTCGGAGATGCCGCTGTCGGGGAGTACGGGGCTCTGCTGCCGCCTGTCCCGAACGGTGAAATGATCGCTACCGGCTGCCTGTCTGTTCGTGTCCTGTGCCAACTGCGTGAGCAAAAAAAGGCCGGCAAGATGCCGGCCTCAATCAAGAGAGGACTATAGACAAGTCAGCTTGTCAGCTCTCTCCCAGCACCACTTCCGGTTCATCCTGGCCGATGAAGAAGCTGGCGATGTAGGTCACCACACCGATCAGGAAGATCAGACCGGCGATCTCACGCAGCCAGTAGAAGAGCGCGATCTGGTCCTGTACCGCCATGAACGGCTGTGGTGCCTCGGCGACACGCTGCAGGTAGACCTGCAGGATTCCGGCGCCGGTCAGGAAGAGCGTGATGAAGACCATCGAGATGGTCATCAGCCAGAAGGACCACATCTCCAGCGTCTGCTGCTTGTTGCTGTTGGCGGCATTGCGTCCCCGCAGCAGCGGCATGGCGTAGGAGATGATGGTCAGGTTGATCATCACGTAGGCACCGTAGAAAGCCATGTGGCCGTGTGCTGCGGTGATCTGGCTGCCGTGCGTGTAGTAGTTGACCGGCGACAGCGTGTGCAGGAAGCCCCAGACACCAGCGCCCAGGAAAGCCATTACCGCGGTGCCGAGCGCCCAAAGTACGGCAGCCTTGTTTGGGTGTTCGCGACGACGCTTGTTGACCATGTTGAAAGCGAAGACGGTCATCATGAAGAAGGGGATCGGTTCCAGGGCAGAGAAGATCGAGCCCCACCACTGCCAGTACTCGGGAGTACCGATCCAGAAGAAGTGGTGCCCGGTTCCGACGATACCGGTGATCAAGGTCATGGCGATGATGATGTAGAGCCACTTCTCGATCACTTCGCGGTCGACGCCGGTCACCTTGATCAGAACGAAGGCGAGAATCGCGCCGAGAATCAACTCCCAGACGCCTTCAACCCACAGATGCACGACCCACCACCAGTAGTACTTGTCCAGTACCAGGTTGGTCGGGTTGTAGAACGAGAACAGGAAGAAGACCGCGAGACCGGTCAGACCCATCAGCAGCACCAGATTGACCACGGTCTTGCGACCCTTGAGAATGGTTATGCCGATGTTGAACAGAAAGGCGAGTGCAACGACGACGATTCCGAGCTTCGTTATCGTCGGCTGTTCAAGAAATTCCCGTCCCATTGTCGGCAGCAACTCATTCATCGTCAGCGCAGCGAGGTCCGAGTAGGAGAAGAGCAGGTAACCTGCAACCGTTGCGGCTGCGGCCAGCAGGAAGATCCAGAACATCGCTGTCGCCAGCCAGGGGGCAAACAACTCCGTCTCGGCCTCTTCGGGGACGAGGTAGTAGGAGGCGCCCATGAATGCCATCAGCAGCCAGACGATCAGTGCGTTGGTGTGCACCATGCGGGCCACATTGAACGGAATGGCCGGAAACAGGAAGTCCCCGATGAGGTACTGAAGGCCCAGGATCAGGCCGAACAGGATCTGTGCAGCGAATAGTGCGATAGCGGCGATAAAGTACAGCTTCGCAACCGATTGAGATTTATAGGTCATGGTCAGTACTCCCCCTTAACCCTGGTCGTTCGGCGGCCAACCGGCCGAGTTGATTTCGGATACATACTTCAGGAACTCCGCGAGGGCGGTCAGCTCCTCGTCATTGAAGTTGAACTGAGGCATGCTGCGACGGCCAGGAATACCATTGGCCGGACGACTGGCGATGAAGCCTTTTATCGCGTCGGTTGATTTGCCGAAACGGACGTAGACGTTGCCCAGTTCGGGCGCGAAATAGGCGCCTTCGCCCAGCAGCGTATGACAGCCGATGCAGTCGTTCTCCTCCCACAGCATCTTGCCTTTGGCGATCTGCGGGCCCATTGGACCGCTCAACGCAGCCCGGTTGTCGCGACTCGGAAGCTGCCCCATAGAGTCGAATGTCAATGCCAGAAACAGCAGAAAAAAGAAGGCGGATCCACCATAAAAGATGTTTCGCGCCATGGTTTTAGTAAACGCGCCACTCATTGTTACCGCTCCTCGAACAGGATAGAGACCCAGGAGGGTGATACGCTAATATGTGTCTCCTTTTGGATCTTTGATATTGATCAAGCATAGGGTCCGGTTAGATCAAGAGAATGGAACTTTTTGCTCTACTGCGTGAGCGAATCGCGACTGAGCGTTTGAATTTGGCGGGAGTTAGTGTGGAAATCTCTCTTTTTGTGCGAATCCGACTCTGCGGGGCGCGGTATCGATGAACGGTGTGGCTCATGATTCAAGGCGCATGGTCGGTACCTGGTTGCTGGTCTGCTGTGTTGCGGTTTTCGCCATGGTGCTGCTTGGCGGCGTGACGCGCCTGAGTGGTTCCGGTCTGTCGATGGTCGAGTGGAAACCCATAACCGGTCTCTTGCCGCCAGTGACGCAGACCGAGTGGGAGGCGCAGTTTCAGCTCTACCAGCAATCCCCGGAGTTCCGCCTGAAGAACAGCCACATGGATCTCGATGGGTTCAAAAGCATCTTCTGGATGGAGTATCTGCACCGCCTTCTGGGTCGCGCAATCGGCGTCATTTTTCTGTTGCCGCTGATTTATTTCGCTGTCACCAGGCGCGTCGGCAGGGGGTATCTGCCGCGATTGCTGTTTATGTTTCTGCTTGGCGGATTGCAGGGACTGCTCGGCTGGTACATGGTCAAGAGCGGTCTGGTCAACGATCCGCACGTCAGCCAGTATCGTCTGACCGCGCACCTCGGGCTGGCATTTCTGATCTTTGCATTGATCTTCTGGAGTGCGCTCGATCTCTTCTATCCGCGCGCGACTGTGATGGAGAGGGGCGATCGCGGGCTGCGCTGGCTCTCCAGCGTTGTCAGCATCGTTGTTTTCCTCGCCGTGCTTTCGGGTGGGCTGATGGCGGGTACCAAGGCGGGGTTGGCCTACAACAGTTTTCCATTGATGGATGGTCAGTTGATCCCAGAGGGATTGTTGACTTTGAAGCCGGTCTGGGTGAATCCGTTCGAGAATGTCACGACGATACAGTTTGATCACAGGCTGTTTGCGCTGCTTCAGTTCCTGCTGGTATCCCTTTGCTGCTTTCTCGCATTGCGTCGGCCTATCGAGAGGCGTCTTCGCATTGGTTGCTATCTGCTGTTGCTGGTGCTGCTGATTCAGATCACGCTCGGGGTGGCGACGCTGCTGGCGCGGGTGCCTTTACCACTGGCAGCCGCCCACCAAGGGACCGCGCTGCTGCTGTTCACCCTGACACTCTATCTGAATCAGGGGTTGTTGCGGCGAAACCCGGCAGGTTAGACGGGGGGAGGCGCGCTTTGCGCGAGGCTCAATTCGGTGCGTTTCTGCCGGACCACGCCTGCATCAGCTGGGAGTCGCTGCCCCAGAGCCCGGCGTTCTCTGCGATGGCGGCTGCTTCGGCCTCCAGCAAGACCTCCTTTGGGGATGTATCCGGCGGGTAACCGTGCAGCACGACGGCGTATCCATCACGAACCATTCTGGCATTGAGTGGGGCACCGGAGAGAGATCTGACAAAGGCCGGAACTCTGCCGTACTTGTCCTTGCGTTTCAGTTCTCCCTGCAGATGGACGCCCGATCCGACAGGAAGCATGCGCTTGAGATGGTCTGTCGACGCCCGGCCCAGGCGCAGCAGCTCGTCGGTGCTGTTACCGGTCCGTTGGGAATCCTTCGCGAGTTTTGGGTTTGCGACATCTTCGGGAGCGTCGATCTCCGCCAGTTGCACACGCACCGGCTGGCCGGCGATCTCCACCAACAGCGTGTCGCCATCCTCGACCTGCAGCAGTCGGTAAACCTGATCGGCCGCGGTTGCGTTGAGTGAGGAGATCAGTAGTGGAACAGCTAGCAGAGATCGGTACATGATGGGTCGTTGGTGGTTGTCAGCGCGGCAGCCAGAAGGCGAAAAAAATGCAGATCAGGGTGAGAGCGACGAAGAGTAGCGCGAAACGCCGGCGCTCTCCAGCACGATAGCCCCGTTTCTGGTAGTGCGAAACGGCACCGCAGTGTGGGCAGTGCGCCTGATCGGCGTCGATCTTTTTGCCACAATAGAGACAGTCGACTTTTTCCACTCTCTGCGCCCTGGGCTGATCAATGGCTGGTGCCGCTGGAGCGGGTCAGCTTGTTGTGTACATTGTACTTGCCGGAGGGTTTTTTCATCGGTAGTCGCTTGACCTCCTCCAGCGTGTTGGCATCGTAGACGACCAGTGCGCCGTCCATCTCCCAGATGCTGACCAGCGCAAAGCGTCCGTCCTTGGTGAACTCGACGTGCGCCGAGGTCTTTCCGGGGGCCGGTCGCAGCGTCTTTACGATCTCCAGCGACTGCTTGTCGATGACGTGCATCAGATCCTTGTTGGGACCGAAAAAGACATCTACCCAGGCGTAGGGGCTCTGTTCGTGGCTGCGCATGAAAAAGCCCGGGCCTTCAGTCGGGATCTGCCTGATCACCTCCCAGTTCTCCATATCGATGATAGTGACAGCCGAGTCACGGATGTTCGGTGTCGCCAGTATGGTTTTGCCGTTCAGCTGCCAGGTGATGGCGGAACTCAGATGCGGCATTCCCGGCAGTGCTACCTGCGCCACGGCTCGCTTCAGGTCCAGATCGACGACCTGCCCGGTGAATCCGGCATCTTTGGTGAGTCCGCGTGAGGTTCCGACTACCTGATCGTAGCTCTGGGTGAGGAAGAAGTCGTCCAGATACCCCTTCACCGCGATGCGCCTGATCGGAAAACGCTCGCTCTCCGCGTCGCTCGACTCTTCGCGATAGTCGTGGACCCAACCGGAAAAACCTGCAGGTGGCTGATCTTCGTAGTTGATCTCCCAAACCTCCGGAATATCCTTCAACGCAACCACGAAGCTGCTTCTGGGGTCGGCGGTGTAGACCGCGCTGACACGAGAGCTGTTGCCCTGGTCGTCCTTGACGTCGATGACGCGAATCGGCCGCAGGTCCCGCGCATCGAGCAACGTCAGCGTATGTGGCAGGTAGTTGGCCACCAGGATATAGCGGCCGTCGTGCGATACCGCGAGATTGCGGGTGTTGATTCCGGCGCGGACCTCTGCAGTGTAGGTCAGGTTGAAGGCGTCAAATTTGCTGATCCAACCATCCCTGGAGGCGAAGTAGATGTAGCGGCCGCCCTCCGACCATTTCGGACCGCCGTGCAGCGCGAAGCGGGTTGGGAAACGGTGAATCGGTACGAAACGATCGCCGTCCAGCAGCGTGGCGTGATGGTCGCCCAGTTCCACGACCATGAAAAGATTTTCGATATCGGCATCGAAGAGCGGTTTGTCCGGCAGTGATTGCGGTTTATGGTGGGTGATCCGGCTGGCCTCGATCTGCTCCATGCCCCAGCGTGGAATGGTCTCGAGCGGGGTATAGATCAGGTCGACCAGCGACTGGATCTGTTGCGCATTGAGTACCCCTTTGAAGGGCGGCATCTGCACCGCGGGGCGACTGTTCTCTATGACCGAGTACGCAGCCTTCGGTTTCAGTCTTGTCAGGTTTTGCGGCAGCAATGCAGGACCGATGGCACCAAGTCTGTTTTCCGCGTGGCACTCGGCACAATGCTGCTTGTAGAGCTGTTGCGCATCGTTGGCGAAACTGTCGCCGGCGGCTGCCAGCAGGGATATCGTCAGTACCGATCTGAGAAGGGGTGAGAGGCGAGACATTTGGTGGCTGTTCGTCGGAAGGGTGAAAGCGGTTAAAGGTCAGGGGGAGTGTGTCCGTTCAGCTAATGTCGGGAGCCGCATGCTGACCGGAGTCGCGATATCGACCTGGGGTACTCTCCGCAGGTGTTGTCAGGCTCACTCATTTGGCGGCCACATAGCCGGCAGGAGATTCCGGGACGGTCCGTTCAGCCGCGCCTCCGATACCGATCTCATCGTCGCTCAGATAGCAGGCAGGATCTTCAGCCCAGGCGTCTCCGGTCAGCTGCATCGCGCGCACGCGTGTATTGCCGCCGCAGATGTTGAAGTGGCGGCATTCACCGCAGCGTCCCCCGATAGAACGCGGGCTCACCTTCAATCCAGCCATGATGGGATCCGAGGTATCCTGCCAGATCTCCGAAAAGGGGCGCTCCTTGACGTTGCCCAGATTATAGTTCCACCACATGGTGTCCGGATGGACGTAACCCTGGTTATCGATATTGGAGATGTTGACCCCGGAACTGTTTCCTCCCCACTGTTCCAGTTTCGCCTGGATATGGGCTTTGCGTTCAGGAAAGTGCTTTGCGACCCATTGCAGCATGTAGACACCGTCGGCATCGTTGTTTCCGGTGACGAATTCGGTCTTGCGCCCGCTGCGGGCGTCCGCGAGCGCACGGTCGAGCAATAGATCCATTGCCCAGCGTGTGGTCTGCAGAAAGACATCGTCCTTGCGGTTCTTATTGCCACGGCCGGCATAGTTCAGGTGTGAGAAGTAGAATTTGTCGATCCGTTCGTCATCCATCAACTGTAGCAACTGCGGTAGTTCGTCGGCGTTGTCCTGCGTCATCGTGAAGCGCAGGCCCACTTTGATGTTGCGATCGCGGCACAGACGCAGACCTTTCAGCGAAGCGTCGAACGCGCCCTGCATGCGCCTGAACTTGTCGTGGGTCGCCTCGATGCCGTCTATGCTGATGCCCAGGTAGTCGAAGCCAACCTCCGCGATCCTGTCGATGTTGGATGCATCGATCAGCGTTCCGTTGGTCGAGAGGGCGGTATAGAAGCCCATTGCCTTGGCGCGGTGAGCGATTTCGAAGATGTCGGGACGCAACAGCGGCTCGCCACCAGAGAGTATCAGCACGGGAACCCGGAACTGCTTGAGGTCGTCCATGACAGAGAAGACCTGCTCGGTGGTCAGCTCGTTTGGGAAATCCTTGTCAGCCGAGATCGAATAGCAGTGCTTGCAGGTCAAATTGCAGCGTCGCACAAGATTCCAGATGACGACAGGTCCAGGCGGATTTCGCTTCGGTCCCAGCGGCGTCGGGGCGAGCAGTTCGTGCATGAATTGGGAGATACGGAACATGTGCGGAGCGTTCTCTGGTTATGCGATTCTCAAGCCGGTCTTTTTTAGGATGCGGGTACTGAACAGAACCTCGTGACCACGGTCTTGGTCACCCAGCATAGCAGCGATCAGCGCGACTTTTTCCATAACCTCGTCACGGTCTTTGCCGTGCACCATTGCAAACAGGTTGTAGCGCCACTCGGGCAGATAGCGCGGACGGCGATAGGCGTGGCTGACGAAGTCGAATGCCCCGATTTTGCGGCCGAGTTCATCAGCCTTGGCGTCATCGACATCCCAGACGCTCATGCCGTTGCCACGGAAGCCGAGCGTGTAGTGATTCGGAACCGCACCGATACGGCGTATGATGCCGCTGTCCAGCATTCTCTGCATGCGCCTGATCACATCGTCGGCGCTGACGCCCAGCCGCCTTGCCACTTCAGCGTAGGGCCTCTCGACCAGAGGCAGGCCTCCCTGGGTCGCCCTGACGATTTGGCGGTCCAGCTGGTCCAGTGCGCGACTCTGATCAGAGGTCGAATCTGAGTCCAACGAAAAACTCCCGCTGCTTGGGCATGTTGTAGACCTGATAACCGGTGGCCTGTTCGATCTCCCGCAGTACTTCATCCACCCTATCCGGTGTTTCGGTTGCGAGCACGAACCACATACTGAATTCATGGTCGCGCGCGTAGTTGTGAGCAACCTCAGGGAAGCCGTTTACCACTGTATTGACACGCTCGAAATCCGCTTCCGGAACGCGTATCGCACACAGACTTAGTCCGCCTCCAAGGCGCTCGGCATGATACATGGGTCCAAACCGTGACAACTGCTTGCGCGCCAGCATGGACTCCAGACGCGCGATCAGGTCGGACTCCTCAATGCCCAGTTCCGCCGCCACCTGTCGAAAGGGTCGTTCGCAAATGGGAAAGCTCAGTTGCAGGCGGTTTATGATGGCGCGATCGGTAGCGTCCATTACTGGTACTTCGCGCCGCGCTGTTTGTAGCGCGTGCCGCTGAAGAGCACTTTATGGGGGATATGCTGGAGGTTATGTGCGACGATGATGTTGTCGATGTGCTCCAGCACCTTGCTGCGCTCGCGTCCGTGAATCATGCAAAAGAGATTGTAACGCCATTCGGGCAATCTGCGTGGCCGTTGGTAACAGAGGGTGACGCACGGTTGCGAACCGAGTCTTTCGCCCACCTGGTCGACCTGCTCGTCGGGTACGTCCCAGACCACCATCGCGTTGGCGGTGTAGCCGAGTTCGTGGTGACGAACGACGATGCCGAGCCGTTTGATGATACCGCTGTTTTGCAGTGCCTCGATGCGCGAAATCACTTCTGATTCGCTCATCCCGAGTCGCTCGCCAACTTCCGCATAGGGTCGGCTGGATATCGGCAGCCCCTGCTGGATCTCCGCGATCAGCCGAAAGTCGTCGTCACTCAGCACCATAGAGGAAAACCGAGATCGATATGGTGCTGTTTTATCAACGGCAGGTTGAGAATTTTGTAGCCGGTTTGTCGCTCCATTCGCCGCATCACCGCGTCGAGCCGCTGTTGACTCTGTGCAGTGATGACAAACCAGAGGTTGTAGCGGTCTTCGCGTTCGTAGTTGTGATTTACCTCCGCGTAACTGCTGATCACAGCGGCTACCTGGTCGAGCTGCTCCGGCGGTACCGCGATTGCTGCAAGTGTACTGGCGCCGATGCGTTTGGGTTTGAACACTGGCCCGACACGACTGATGACCCCCTGTTGCCGAAGTCGAGCAAGAATCTGCAGTACCAATGCTTCGCTGGTTCCGAGCTTCTGCGCAATATCGCGGTAGGGTGTGGGGGAGAGCGGAAGTCCGTTTTGGAACTCGTTCAACAGCCGCCGCTCCAATCCACTCAGGCGCAGGTCACCGTCGCGGTCGATGGTCCGCATTTCAGCTTCGACCTGTTGTGCCGTGGATGCCATTTCAGAGCCCGGTTTGGTGTGCGCGTGAGGTGAAAAAGATGCCGGAGGGTTTATCCGCCGGAAGCCTATGCAGCAGTTCCAGACTGTCTGTATCGTAGATCTGCACCTCGTCACTGTCGCGCACGGATATCCAGACCTCCTCACCACGGGGTGTGAACTCCATGTGCAGCGTTCCCTTGCCGGTCTTTAAGGTCTTGATGATCTCGAACGATTCGGTGTCGATAACCTGGATCGTGTCGTTGTCGGGAAAGGCGAAGTTGACCCACACCTGGCGACCGTCGGGGCGTGCCATGACGAAGACCGGTTGGCTGTGCACTTTGATCCGAGCCTCTTCCTGCCACTCACCCCGTTTTACAATCAGTACCTCGTGCCTGCCGACGGCAGGGAGAAAGGCGCGATCACCTGCCATTGCCCAACCCTCGAGATGGGGCATTTTGTAGACGGGCAGTTTCTGCTCGCCGCGGCCGTACTCCTGCAGGATCTTTCGCGCGGGTGTTTCCGGGTGCCAGAGATCAAGCAGCGAAAGGCCATCCTCGCCGAACAGTCCGCTGAGATAGAAGCGGCCATCTGGGGTGACCAGCGCATCGTAAGGCAGGCTGCCGATGCCGGTATGCTTGATGATCTTCGGTGCATCCTGCTGCTTCATGTCGATGACCCATGCTTCACCGCTTTCAAACAGGCTTACCGCGAATCTGTTGCCTGGGGCGTCCACCAGTCCGACCGTCTTCGAGCCTTTCAGCTTGCCCTCGCGGTCTTTGATCTCGGTTGCAGGGATATCCGCGACCAGATCCAGAGCGGTGGAGGAGAAGATCTTGACGCCTCCGGGCTCGTAGTTGGATACCGCGATCAGCGAACCGTCCTGCGAGATCGCGCCGCCAATACTATTGCCACTCTGAATGAGTCGTTTGACAATGTTTCCGCAGAGAATATCGACTTTGGTCAGACCGCCGTCCCGGCCAAAAACGAACGCGTAGCGGCCATCGCGCGAATAGACGGCAGATGCATGGGAGAGATCCCCGAGACCCGTTACCCGGAATAGTTCGGAGTGGTTGCTAGTATCGACAACTTTCAGGCTGCCGGCGGCGCGCTCAATGACAATTCCCATGTCACCGGTGCCCCGGGTAAGGCACTCCGCGGCGACAGGCTGTAACGGTACCAGCGCTGATGCGGACAACAACAGATATCGCAATAGCTTCATGGTTGCAGACCCGCCTTGAGTCGGGCCGCGAGCCAGTAAGCCTCTTTATCGGTCAGAAAGGGTCTCCAGGGTGGCATTGGCGTGCCGGGTCTTCCGTACAGAATCGTTAGTGCCAGCTGTTCACTGTTCCAGTCGCTGAGTCTCTCCGGCATCAGCGCCGGGCCAAGCCCCCCCTCCAGACGCATACCGTGGCAGGAGCCGCAGTCATGCCGTAACAGGTAGATCAACTCCGCCTGCCTGTGGGGCGCAATCTCCATCGCAGTCGCGACCGTTGGAACCGTCGCAAGCATTGTTAATAGCGTGGTTGTAAGCAGAGACTTCAACTGTTTCCCGTTCTATCTGGCCCAGGCGCTGGATGAGTGAGAAGTTACCAGTTTGTCGCTTGCGCCGGCATTGACCTCAATCAAACAGTGGCCGCCGCCCGAAAAAAAGCACGGGCTAAAACCACTTGAGATTCAATGTAATAGCGGTCGATCGCTGGAACTCATCGGACATGCACGATGCCCGTCATCTGTGGGTGCGGGCCGCACCGATAGGGGAAGCTGCCTGGTTGGGTGAAGGTTTTAGAGAAACTTTCACCGGGGAAAAAGTAGTCTGGTTCCGGATCGCCCGCCTGCTTGAACCACACGCTGTGGTATTGGCGCTTCTCTTTATTGCTCCAGCGCACGGTATCGCCCACCTTGACGGTGATCTCCTGCGGGATGAAAGCAAACTTGTATATTTCCACTTCAGCGGCAGGGGCTTCCGCAGCCCACGCACCGCCATGAGCCAAAGTGGTGATCAACAGCAGTGGAGCGAGGTTTTTAACGGCGGACTTGGTCATTGCGGCACTCTCGAAAATTCAGAAGGCATTTTTCGGCCTGTATAAAATGCAATGGCCCATGACAGGGCCATCGCACACTCCATTGGACTTTAAAGTTCAGCGATAATTCACTGTGCCATGGCGTTTACTTCGGCATCCGTACTGTCCAGTCCCAGTTTATAGCCCAGGCTGACGTGGTGGAAGCGGGCAATGCTGAAGTCATCGTGGATTGCAAAACCGAAGTTATAGAGTTTGCCCGCCTCGATCGAGATATCGCCAGGGTGGTCGGATTTCAGCCTGCGCTTCATCGTGACCACCCATTTGCCTGCCTCCTGCGCAGCGCTTGCTTCGAAACCCTGGCCGCCGGTCATGTAACGCTGATCCAGGATATAACCGTCCTCGGTTTCGCCCTTGCCCGACTTGTAGCGTAGCAGGTCCATGAACTGGTTCCCCGCCAGCGCGGCACTGACTTCGTCCACGGACTTCAGCTGGTCCCAGCCGCCACGCTTCTTGCCCCTCCTCCCTTTTACTTCGATTTTGCTGCGGCTCTCCTGCAGGTATTTGGTGACACCTTTGCTGAGTTCCAGGCGCTTGGCGGCTTCGTTGGCAGTTGCATCACCCGCCTCCGGGGTATCCGGCATCGTGCGATTGTCGTGGTGGCAAGTTTGCCAGCAGCCAGAACGATCGGCGAACTCGACGTCATCGGTGGTAAGCATGACGGCCAGCTTTATCGGATTGGCTGGGTCCATCTTGCCGCCATCGACAAACGGAACGGGTACGTGATCACCTTCAGGCCAACTGAATCGTAGATAGAGGTTCTCTCCATCATGGGTCGATTCGACCGATACCGGAATAGAGCCACGCTTGCCCTCTATGGGAGTGGATTCAGCTTTCGCCCCGGTAACCATCTTTTTACCCATGGCCGCGGTCTCCTTGTCGTGGCAGGTGACGCATCGGTCGCCGCCGATGGTCAGTGGCCGGGCACCGCCGTGATCCTTGCCGGTCAATACCCACTCCATCGAGGTTTCACCGGGGTAGAACAGGGTGATGTCCCGATTTCCCGCTTTGCTCCAGTCGACGTTGATGGTGGTGCTGGCGGCCGCCGCGATCGGAACCATGGCCGTGGGAGCGACGGTTGCCGCGGGCGCGGCGGATGCTTCGCGTTTCACGGCGTTGATTTCGGCTGTATCGTTGTCCAGTCCGAGCTTGTAACCGAGGCTCACGTGATGGAAACGGGCGTTGGTGAAGTCGTCATGGATGGCGAAGCCGAAATTGTAGAGCTTGCCGGCTTCCAGCGATATGTCACCCGGCTTGTCCGATTTCAGCTGACGCTTCATCACGACTATCCATTTTCCGCCCTCTTCCCTGGCGTCGACTTCGAAGCCCTGGCCGCCGGTCAGGTAGCGCTGGTCCAGGATGTAGCCATCCTCGGTCACACCCTTGCCGGATTTGTAGCGCAGCAGATCCATGAACTGGTTGCCCGCCAGCGCAGCACTGATTTCATCTGCGGATTTCAGCTGGTCCCAGCCACCGCGCTTTTTGCCGCGTCTGCCCTTGACCTCCACCTTGGTGCGACTCTCCTTCAGATACTTGGTGATGCCAACGGAGAGATCCAGACGTTTGGCTGCTTCGTTGCTGGCTGCATCTTCCGGTGTGTCGGGCATCGTGCGCACGTCGTGGTGACAGGTCTGCCAGCAGCCTGAACGGTCGGCGTACTCGACATCGTCGGTGGCCAGCATCACCGCCAGTTTCATCGGATTTTCCGGATCCATCTTGCCGCCATCGATGAAAGGCACCGGCACATGATCGACGGTATCCCATTCGAAGCGTAAAAAGAGGTTGGTATCGTCGTGAGCCGCCTGGACCGCTACCGGAATGGCCGGGCGCTTGCCTTCGATGGGTTTGGATTCGGCCTTGGCGCCGGTCACCATTTTATTTCCCATGGAGGCGGTCTCTTTGTCGTGACAAGTGACGCAGCGGTCACCGCCGATGGTCAGGGGGCGCGCACCGCCGTGATCCTTACCGGTCAATACCCACTCCATGGAGGTTTCACCGGGATAGAATATAGTGACCTGGCGGGAGGGAACACCGTCCCAGTCGATACCATATCCACGGGCCGCGCCAGCGCCTGCGGCCGCCGCAACCGCAGCACCGCTCATCTGCGCCTTGTAGTTTTGCAGTGCCGCGTCTACAGCCTGTTCGATTCTGACTTTTTCGGCCGCTTTGGCGGCCTGCCTGGCGGCGCGCTCCTTCTCTTTCTCGGCCTGCTCGTTGGCGGCCATTTCAGCTTCTTTCGCCTCTACACGCTCGAGTCCAATCTTGTACATCTCCGGGATCTGGCGCACATAGCGTGGATCGGGCTTCTCCAGCTGTTCCAGCTCTTCGTCGCTCAACAGTTTACGGACGCTCTTGTGGGCAATGCCTTTGTGGCAGTCGATACAGGTCTGGCCGGTCTCGAATGCGTTGAGGTGTTGTTTACGTGCCCGCGGCCGTTGGAATTCAGGATTCATCGACTCGAAATTGTGGCAGTTGCGGCATTCACGCGAGTCGGTGTTCTTCATTGCGTTCCAGACGCGCTTGGCCATTGTCAGGCGGTGCTGGTCGAACTTTTCCGGGGTATCCACGGTGCCCATGATCTTGTGGAAGACCTCGTTACTGGCCTGGATCTTGCGGACCATTTTATGAATCCAGGGGCGGGGTACGTGACAGTCGGGGCAGGTGGCCCGTACACCCGTGCGATTGGAGTAGTGGATGGTCGGTTTGTACTCCTGAAAGACATTCTCCTCCATCTCGTGGCAACTGATACAGAAGTCCATCTGGTTGGTGGCTTCCATCGCGGTGTTGAAGCCGCCCCAGAAAAGGATACCAAAGATGAAAAACGCAACGCCGCCACCGATCGTCGTACCGAGAATGATTCGGCGGGACATTAAGCCCGGTTTCTTGAAGTGGAGGTCCGACATGGTTCCTGCCCTTAATCTAAAGAACGAATCTGATCAATATTGAGATTAAAAAAGCGGGCATGGAGTGTGTCCATGCCCGCTGGTTACTACTTGCTGCCAGGCTCCGACAATCAGGTCACGTGGTTGATGCGGTTGTGAACATTGAATTTGCCGGTAGGAGCATACAGACCTTTTACGCGAGCCTTCTCTTCGAGGGTATTGGCGTCGAAGATAATGATCTCGCCATTGGGCTCTTTACTGTCTTTACGGTTCCAGACTGAGGTCCAGACTTCAGAGCCATCGTTGTTGAACTCGATATGGACCGCGGCATAGCCGGGTTTGTCGGTCAGACGGAGGGTCTTGACGATCTCGTGGGTATCCTTGGAGATAACCTGAATCGACTGCTGTACCTCAGGTTCCGGATGCTTGGTCTGATCAGCCCAGAAGTATTTGCTCTTCGGATGCGTGCGAATGAAGACACCGGGACCGTCGGTTTCCACTTCGTAGCAGATCTTCCAGGCCTGATCCTTGTGACCGGCCGGGTCGTTGCCCCAGACGGTGACTTTGCCTACACCCAGGTGGGTGGTGCCACCGACCGGACCGCACTTCGGGTCCATCCAGTTGGCACCAGGCCCCGGATGCGGCAGCTTGTCGGTATCGATCAAAGCCTCCAGTTTCTCTGTTTCGGTATCCACTACAACCATCTTGTTTGAGGCGTTGGCGGCGATCTGGAAGTAGCGACCGGTGGGATCATAGAAACCGTCATGCAGGAACTTG
Source organism: Gammaproteobacteria bacterium (assembly GCA_020445335.1). Lineage (GTDB taxonomy): Bacteria > Pseudomonadota > Gammaproteobacteria > Chromatiales > Chromatiaceae > HKST-UBA178. The sequence goes on along the minus strand of JAGRGU010000001.1, from coordinate 43,539 downwards.
GCGGTATCCATCTTAGTGATCTTCAGATTGTCGATGTCGTCGTAGTGAACCTGCCACATCTGCCCCAGCTCCTTCATGGAGACCAGCCAGCTCGATTGATGGGGGGTGTCGTAGATCGCGGCGACACGCGACTCGTTGACGTAGTTGCCGTCGACATTTACGCCGCGGGCAGAGACTACTTTCAGTGGTTCCATCGTCATAGCGTCGGCGATAACGAAGTGAGGTGGCCAGTAGCCGCCGCCTACAACGTATTTGCCGTCGCCAGAGACGGCGACGTCACGCGCGTCATAGGCGATCTGCACTTCGGCAACCTTCATCTTGTCTGGAGTCTGCCACAGGTCGATCTTGGTCAGTTTGCCGTCACGTCCCTGGGTGTACCAGAAGCGCCCCGGGTTTTCTGAGTGCAGCTTATTGTGGTGCTCGGCGGATTTCAATACGTGTACCGCGTAGCCCGTGGGTATGTGGGCAACGACCTCTTTCTTGTCGCCGTCGATAACCGCCACCTTGCCGACATCACGCTCGATGACCAGGAAGAAGTTATCCACATTGCGGCCATGCAGAGGCTTGGTCGGGTAGTCCTTGGGATCGACGAAGGTTTTCCAGCGCTCCTTCATCAGTTCCAGGCTCATCTCAGGCGGAATCGGCGGCTCCATCTGGACATAGGTGGCCATCAGCTTTATCTCGTCGGCCGACAGGATGTCATCGAAGTTGTTCATGCCGCCTTCTGTACCGTAGGTGATGATCTTCTCGAGACGCTCCTGCCCCAGCTTCATGGTGTTCTTGGGTTCGAGGTTCTTACCCGTGGCACCTTTACGCAGGGTACCGTGGCAACCGGCGCAGCGCTGGAAGTAGATGGTTTTGGCATTTTCAAAAGCCGCCTCGGAGAGGGTGGGCTCGGCGGCGGAGACATTCACGGCGATACCGGAAGCTGCCAGACCGACTGCCACTCCAAGAGCAGACAGACTGAATTTCATTTTTTTCATCAAGACAATCCCCAATCAATTGCTGTTGCAGAGAGAAGCTGGCAAACGACTTTTTAAAGCTCATTCACCGGAGCCGATAACATCGTACAGGCGGTAGAGAACGTCTTTGATTTACATCAAAGTAAGGGGGAACTTTCGTTTAATATTCTATGAAAACCGAAGGTTTTTAGGCTTTGATGATTGCTCCGTCGCATATCGTGTTTACCAATACCCAATAGTGGGTAGTTATCAGAAAATTAGTAAATACGGATGCTTTCTGAATTGAACTGGGTTACATGACAACAATGTTACTGTTGGAAAATTTGCAATCGCCCAGGGAGCGCCGGCGTTGGTCAATAGTTGATCCAAGTCAGCTATGACGGTTTCAGCGGTTAACTATAATACAATCCGGTTTTTCCGTTTGTTGAGCGGGTAACCTTAACGGTCAGCTTGGACGACCAAGGTGCAAACTGGCTGTCGGACCTTAGAAAGTTATGAAAAGAAATTTGAATGCTTTGGTTTTGGCGGCAGTGATCGGGCTGCTGATCGTCGCTATCGGCCTGGGATTTCTTTTTGGGCCGACCAATCCGGTTCCCTGGGTATTGATCGCACTGCTGGTCGTCATCGTCATTGCCTACCGCTGGGTGTCCTCACGGGACCAAGTGGTTTGGAAGGAGTCCTATAGCGTGGGCGTTGGCCAGTTGGATGACGACCACAAGCGACTGATCGACTTGCTCAACCGGTTCCAGGTCGCCTTTCGCTACCATACCGGAGAGGAGTTTGAGCGGAAGACGCTCGACGAACTCGTAGACTACACCAAGTATCACTTTGAACGCGAAGAGCAGATGATGGAGGCGGCCGGGTATCCGGACCTGGCCGCGCACAAAGAGATCCACCGCAGCATGATCGACAAGGTGGAAGGTTTCCGGGAAGAGTATAAGCAACTCGGCCACGAAGCGCTCGACGGCGTTGCCAACTACCTGAGCGACTGGCTGATAGAACACATCAACGTTACTGACAAACACTACGGTCCGTATATCAAACGGCACCAGGCCTGATTTTTTCCGACGCCCTGCAAAGGTGCGAGTGCATTCGTCGTATATTTAACACGGAACTGCGCAGGGTTCCCTCAGGCAAGTAGAGAGGGGCGCAAGGATGTCGACCCCGTCCCGATACGCTGACGTTGACCCGATTGACCGGTCAGAAACTCCCAAAAGAATCGTGACCGCTCGGGATCGGGTGGAGGAGACCGTTTCCGGTACGGCTTCTTGTTGCGGTATTCGTGGATTTTTCCGTGCGGAGAGATCGTCCTCTTCGCAGTTTACGATCGATGGGTGGCCGGGCAAAAGCTCGAAGAAGGTTCGCAGCGCGGCCGTCTCTCTCGGCGTACTTTATTAAGAATAAAGAAAGGGGGTAGCCATCAAGACTACCCCCTTTGCAAGGTTGCAGCAGTTGATTACAGGCTGGCGTTTGTTGCTACTTGGCCGCCATCTTGTTCTCGTGCTCGGCTCGCATTTTCTTCGCCTCTTCCAGGATCGTGTTGACGGCGGTTTTCAGCGGAGCCCAGCCATACCAGTGCATATAGTCATTGCTGACATGGAAAGCGCCCTGGAAGGTGCGCTGGCGATATTCGAGCATGATCAGATAGAGTTCCTGCTCGACCTTGGTTTTCGCGTCATAGTACTGCAGCAGGTCGGGTGCGTATTTCCACCCCTCCGGTTTTTTCAGAATGCCGTCGCGATAGAGTCCCTGAACCGCTTGAATGGCTTTGGCGAATTCATGGTCTGCCGCTTTGACGATTTCGTCCGATGCTTTGAAGTGCTCGTCAATAAAGCCTTTCGCATGGCATTTGTTGCAGTTGGTTTTCATCGCCTTGCGAATCTGGTTGAACTCATCGGGGCCACGTGCGGCCTGCGCCTGTACCACAATCTCCACGAAGCGCTCAGTGGGTTGCAGAGCGTCATCAAGCACGCCGGCTGCCTGCAGAATGAGCGCTCGGTCAAAAGTCCACTGCGGATCGTCGTCAACATCCATATAGTTACCTTCCGGCAACGCCGCGGCGAGCTTTCTCAGCGGTTCTTCGAGCGAAGGTGCGACGTCGATCAATGCCAGGACGTTGGCCTTGGTGGGAATGCGCAGACCGAGGAAGCCCCACGGCGTTCTGACCTCGTGATCGCCCTCCATGATATGGCAAGTCTGGCAGGTGGGAGCACGCGCATCCTCTTCATGTCCCTCGATGCCCCAAATCACGCCGTGCTTGGAGGAGGTATACATCTCCCACTGCGGGTGATCGAAGCCCATGTGGCAGTTTGAGCAGGCTCTCGGGTCTTTGGCTTCCGAGGTCTTGAAGCTGTGACGGGTATGGCAGGCGTCGCATTGCGCATTGCCGTAACGATAGGCGGAGGCTTCTTTGCCGCCATCATGCTTGACTTCGCCCATGTTTCCACCGGTGACGCCGATCAAACCTTTGTCGCCGATCTTGTGGCAGCCCGAGCAGCCGCGGTATCCCTGTTCGGTGATGGAGCCAGGCTGGCCGTGCCATGCGATCTGGGACTTCATCACCATCCAGCCGAGGTTGTGCTTGCCTGCCTGGTGTTGTTTCATCTGCTTTTTGTGGCACTCACCGCAGGTTTCTGCCGTGGGCATCGCGGCCTTGGCCCAGTCATCCATCGAATTGTGGTTGGTGCCGTGGCAATCATGGCAACGAACTTCCTGCTCTTTCTGTTTGGTGTTCGCGTGTGGACTGTCAAGATGCTGGGTAACGATTCCCGGTGTTACATTGACGTGGCATCCCAGGCAGTCCTTATGGGCCATCTGGTCTTCGTCCAAACGCTTCTTGGCTTCACCCTCAGTCGCGGCAACGGCTCCTACATGCCCCACGATCAGCGCAAAGCCAAGAATTCCTAGCTTCAGAACTCTATGGAGTTTCACTTCGATCTCTCCTTGTATGAATTTATAGTTTTGTTTCGAACGACAACAGCCATAAGCGACCGATTGGGATCTGGTCGCTTGCTATGGTGCGGATACTGCCGGGTTCCGCCGGTATTATTGATTCTTAACGCAACTGCTGTTCGCTATTACGGGTTTTCTGACGAACCCGTTTTGAGCGCCTCTAACAATAAAGATTGGAGTGGATGAATCCTTGACTCAGATCAAGAGAATCCGCATTGATTTGGTGCGGAAAAAGGTTCGAAAAATGTAGTTTTCTAAAGTGTTCAATTAATTAAATTAGAAAATATGACTCTTTCCGGTGTTTGATGGATGTCAATGTTGCTCCAGATGCGGGGTGATAGTTTCATCCGCCAAGTAAAAAGAGATTCATACGGAACGGACCATGTCGACTATCGCCGGAACCATGACTGCAGACCATCGTCACTGCGATGAATACTTCAGTGAGACCGAAGCTGCCATATCCGCAGGGGAGTGGATAAAGGGGGAGCATCTGTTCAAGCTGTTTCGGGAGGCGACGCTCAATCACTTCGCGATGGAGGAGGAGCGCCTGTTCCCCGCGTTCGAGGGGCATGTCGGCCATACGATGGGGCCGACACAGATCATGCGCATGGAGCATAATCAGATGCGCCAGCTGGTGGATGAGATGGCGGTATCGCTGAAAGCGCAGGACAAGGCGGGTTATCTCGGGCGGTCTGAGACCTTGATGATGATCATGCAACAGCACAATATGAAGGAGGAGCAGATGCTCTATCCAATGATGGATCAGGCCTTGGGCCAGGCCGGGGCGTCAATAGCAAGCGAGCTGGTTCCCGTCTAGTCAGCGTCGGGAGCGATTTGGCATGGAACACCTGCTGGATGTGAGTGAGCTTGAGCCCTGCGAGCCGATGGAGCGTGTGCTTACCGCTCTGCAAACGCTGCAGAGGGGTGACAGTCTCAAAGTGATGCATCGCCGTGAACCCCGGCTGTTGTACCCTATTCTGGCGGAGCAGGGTTTCCGTTGGTCGGTGCAGGGTGGCGAGGGGACGCAGTTCGTCATTCGCATCTGGCATTCAGAGGAGAGTGGACCTGCGGTCAGTGACGGTTAGGGTCGAGCGGCGCCCCCTATGCTCAATACTGCCAGTCTCTCTCTGCAGCAGGCTCCACCGATTTCGATCCCCTTCCGTTTTTTTCTGACAGCGCCACTCTTCTCCATTCTGGCCGCAGTGCAACTGTTGCTTGCCGGAGAGGAGATTCTGGTTTCGCGCTGGCTACCGGTGACGTTAGGTTTCACTCATTTGCTGACATTGGGATTTCTGGCCATGGTGATGTGCGGCGCCTTGCTGCAGATGCTGCCGGTGATGGCAGGCGCGCCCGTTCCGGGAGTGGTTGTGGTTGGTGGAGCAGTTCACCTGTTACTCTCGCTGGGGACGCTGTTTCTGGTGGCTTGGTTCCTTGGCTCAGGCCCGCTCCCGCCAGCATTGATTCTACTCGTTGCCGGCTTCTCAATTTTCCTCATCGCCACAGTCGTGGCAATCTGGCGACGCGGTGTGGTCGCGCGGGGATCGCCGGCCGGGGGGATGCAATTGGCGCTCGTGTCTTTGCTGGTGACGGTACTGCTGGGTGTGGTTGCGTCATTGGGATACGACGGCAGGCTGGTGATCAGGGAGCTTGCCGTGGTGACCGATATCCACCTCGGCTGGGGGTTGGCCGGGTGGGTTGGATTGCTGCTGTCCAGTGTCGCGTTTCAGCTGGTTCCGATGTTCAATGTCACCCCGGAATATCCGCAATGGATGAAACGCCACCTCCCTTGGTTGATTCTACTGGCCTTGGTCGGATGGTCTCTATTGCAGTTCGGGGAGGGGGCTTTCTGGGAGGGAGGAAGAAAATTCTCGCTTGTGCCGGTCGTTGTTCTTTATCTTCTGTTTGCTTTCATTACCCTCGACCTGCAACGTCGACGTAAACGCAAAGTCCCCGATATCACGCTGCTGTTTTGGGTGACGGGATTGGTCTCACTTATCTGTTGCGCAGTCCTCTGGGTCTGCAGCCAACTGCTTCCTTGGTTGGCGAGCTGGCGAGGTATGGGTGCGCTGTGGGGTATCGGGCTGCTGCTTGGTTTCTCACTCTCAATCGTCAACGGAATGCTCTACAAGATCGTCCCCTTCCTCTCGTGGTTTCATCTCCAGAATCGACAGATGGCACAGATGAGAATGTCGGTTGCGATTCCTCATATGAAGGCGTTCATCTCTGATCGTGCCGCAAGGGTGCAGTTTGTGTTGCACCTACTCGCGACCGTAGCCATGGCCGCGGCAGTACTCTACTCCCACAATCTTGTGCGACCCGCCGCTTTTCTTTTTCTGGCGAGCAACCTGCTGCTTGGGGCCAATCTCTGGATCGCCGTCTGGCGATTTCGTAAAACCTCGTTGCTTCTTGCGCAGAAAAGTTGATCCTCACCTGCTACAACGCCCGTCGCCGGTTCCGAGCGGGGTTATACGACGATTTTGATGGTATAACTTGGTGTGACTTTTTGGATCTCCCGGAGAGTGAAAACAGCAGTTAAACATTGCTGTCTATCCGTTGTACGATCGTTGCTTTCTCGATATAGCAGACGATTCCCGGGACTCTGAAGCTCCTTTTGCTACTTAGACCACAGACTCCGGCTGGTACATACGTTTGATCCCGCTATGCCTGCTCAAACTCGGGTGGTGGTTTGCGGCTTGCCAACGATAGGGTAGAATCCGCCAGCAACTTGTCATTTTGGCTATACTAGACTGAAATAATTGGGAAAATCCTGTACCATGCCCGATTTAAAAGACACTTATCTGTTTTCACAGCTGGATGATGCACAGCTCGACAGAGTCAGATCTTTCAGTCAGCCGGTCAATCTCGATGACGGGGCTGCACTGTTCGAAGCCGGCGACGAAGCACGGCGGTTTTTCATGGTAATAGATGGGCAGATAAAACTTTCACGTTTGTCACTCAATGGCAATGAAAAAGTAATCGAAGTGGTTTCAGCCGGCCACACTTTCGCTGAGGCGCTGATGTTCCTGGATCGACCCAACTATCCGGTGAGAGCCGTTGCGCTCGGCAGTACACGGCTGCTTGCGATCGACAACAGGGCGTTTCTAGCTCTGCTTCGCGAGTCAGTTGACACCTGTTTCAGAGTAATGGGCGATATGGGTCAACGACTGCGCAGATTGATCAAGGAGATCGATGATCTGACGCTGCAGAGCGCTAGCGGTCGAGTGGCCGGTTATCTCTGTGGAAAAGCCCATCGGCAGCAGACCAGAGTAGAGTTCGATCTGGAGACTCCCAAGGGTGTTCTGGCCTCCAGGTTGTCGGTAAAGCCCGAGACTTTTTCCCGAATCCTCAATAATTTCACCACCCAGGGTCTGGTACGCGTCAAAGGGGGGCATATCGAAGTGCTCGACCTCGCGGGGCTACGTGCCAAGGCGGAGTCCGCCGGTATCTGCGGACAGAGCGTAGGTCCCCCCTCGGTAAACGAGAAACCGTCGCCGTAACGCTGTCGGATATCGCCCGGGTGCCGCTTACATGTGTGTGCTGGCAAAATCGAGCATTCGCTGAATCGGGACTACCGCGCGTTCCCTGATCGCAGGCTCGATCGTTATTTCGTTGCCCCCCGAGAGCAGTACCTGCTCAAGATTTTGAATCGCATTCATACCCATCCAGGGACAGTGCGCGCAACTCTGACAGGTCGCGCCTTCTCCGGCCGTTGGGGCCTCGATCAGGTTTTTCTGCGGCGCGAGCTGCCGCATTTTATGAAAGATCCCGCCATCTGTAGCGACGATGAAGGTATCGTTCTTCATCTCCTCCACGGCTCGGATCAGGGCAGTGGTCGAACCGACCACGTCTGCCTGTTCGATGACCGATTCGGGGGATTCCGGATGCACCAGCACCGCTGCATCAGGGTGGAGTCTGCGCAGACGTTCCAAAGCGACGGATTTGAACTCTTCGTGTACTACGCACGACCCCTGCCACAAGAGCATCTCGACACCGGTCAGGCGTTGCACGTAGCGACCCAGATGCTTGTCGGGAGCCCACAGGATTTTTTCTTTTCGATCAGCTAGATACTTCACTATCGGGAGTGCTATGCCAGAGGTTACCACCCAGTCCGAGCGGGCTTTGACTTCGGCGCTGGTATTGGCATAAACCACTACCGTGTGGTCGGGATGCTGATCGCAGAAACGCGAGAATTCATCCGCTGGACAGCCCTCATCCAGCGAGCAGGTGGCATTGAGGTCGGGCATCAGCACTCGTTTTTCAGGGTTGAGAATCTTGGCAGTCTCGCCCATGAACTTCACGCCGCAGACGACGAGCGTCTCCGCCTCCTGGGCGGCGCCAAAGCGGGCCATCTCCAGAGAGTCCGCGACGCATCCACCTGTCTCTTCCGCCAACTCCTGCAACTCGGCAGCGGTGTAGTAGTGTGCCACCAATACCGCATTTTGCGCCTGCAAAAGTTCCCTGATGCGCGACTTGGCCTGTCGCAGTTGCCGGTCGTTGAGCGGGGGCCACTGGGGGTGAGGAGGCACTTCGATACGCATCCGGCTGATGTCGATTGGCTGGCTCGATTCGATCATGGAATGGATAACTCAAAAAAAGTTAAAGAATTAAATGCCTTAGTCGATAGTTATGCCGAGGTTCTCGAAATGTCCCCAACGCGGAGGGGCGGTAAGTGAAAACTTGGGGCATTTGGCCAAAATAACAATGGGGAGCAGCGTTATGCCAGAGGCATCTGTGGAGAGTATCAGGCGTAAATTTAACCGAATAAGCACGCTTCCGCCACTACCTAGGACGGCCACTCAGCTGTTGAGCGTGCTTGGGGATCCAGAGGTCGACATCGATGAGATTGCGGTGATCATCGAGCAGGATCCAGCGTTGGTGGCACGCATCCTGGGACTGGCAAATTCCGCTTATTTTGGCCAGGCGAAAGCTATAACCGGAGTTCGTCAGGCGATTATCCGAGTGCTGGGAATAAACCTGGTAAAGAGCCTTGCGTTGAGCATTTCATTGGCAGGGGTTTTCGATACCAAGGCCTGCCGGGGGTTCAACGTGGCAGAGTACTGGTACACCGCACTCGGTAGCGCATCTTTGGCGCGCATGATCGTACAGCACTCGCCAGTACTGAAAAACGGGGCCGCTGATCAGGCCTATCTGGCGGCATTGCTTCACAATCTCGGGATGCTGCTGCTGGCGAGTATCTCCCCGGAGGAAATGTCGCAGGCGCTGGAGCGGCATAGACAGGACCCGGGTCTGGATCTTCTCGGTATCGAGCGTGAATGTCTTGGCGTCGATCACTTTGCCGCGGGTGAATGGCTGCTACAGCGTTGGCACCTTCCCGACGTCGTGGTTGAGGTGGTCGGTCATCTGGGCGATGTCGTGTACCAGGGAGTGTACTTGGGGGAGTGGAGTTCCGTACGCACCGCAGTTGAATTCGTGACATTCGAATCAGCCGGAGACGCAGTGGCTTTTCCGGCGAACAACAGTGTCGCGCGTGTTCTGGAACTGGATGAAATACTTTGTGATGAGATCACGCAAAGATATTCGGCACAGACTGAAGCCTTGCGTGCGGTAGCGCAAGTCCTGGAGTGACCGGAACCGGCAGGTGAAATGATGAAAAACGTCAGCCTCGCAGCCAGCTATCTTTCATTGGTTGATGCGCTCTCGGCGGTGCATCAGCTCTCGGAGTTCGATCTTGAGGGGATAACAGAGATCGAACTACTACAGAAGGCTTTGATGTCACTGGTCAAGCATCAGGACCTGGAGAATTGCTCGATCTTTCTTCTGCAGGACAATCAACTGGTCTGTGTCGCATTGGCAAAACACACCGGTGAGTCGAGACTGCAGCCGGTTGTGCTGAAAACCGACCAATTGGGGGAGATCAGAGTCTCGGTTGACGAAGGGGTGGTCGGGGCCGCGTTCACCACGGCGAGCATACAGCACTGCAGTGACTGCATGAGTGATGAGAGATTTCGCCCGTTTGTGGATTCCGGTCTGTTTGGCGAGGTCGGATCGTTCATATCCGTGCCACTGAAATCGGGTGATGCAGTGCTGGGTGTGATTAATGTCGTCCACTCATCTACCGACTTTTTCGAGTACTGGCATCAGCACTTTCTGGCACTGTTTGGTAACTGTCTGGGGCGATTCCTCAACAACCACAGATTGCTGCACAATCTCGAAAGAATGGTGACGCAAAGAACACTGGAACTGGAAGATGCGCTGACCGAATCGGAAGATCTGCGCCAGCGATATCAGCGACTGTCGACTACCGATGATCTGACCAATCTGCACAACCGGCGTTACTTCTTCATCGAGGGTGAGTCCATGCTTGCGCGCGCCACCAGAGACAAGGCGCCGGTAAGCATGCTGTTGATAGATATCGATCATTTCAAGCAGATAAATGATACCTGGGGACATACGACGGGTGATCGGGTGCTGCGCCTGATTGCCGATGCTTTGCGCTCGCAGGCCCGAGCAGGCGATCTGATCGCTCGGCTTGGTGGGGAGGAGTTTGTGCTGCTGTTGCCGAATACCGGTCCGGTGGGTGCTGATCTGATGGCGAAGCGAGTTCAGGAGAGTATCGCAGGACTGGACCTTGGCGGCATCATGACGGGATATGCGTTGACCGCCAGCATAGGGATGACCTCCATGCAAAACTACAGCAGTGACGACCTGACCGATAAACTTCAGCAGTTGTACAAGATGGCGGATTGCGCGATGTACAGCTGCAAATCTGAAGGACGCGACCGGCGGATGTTCTATTCGCCGAATATGGAACAGACCGCTTCTTGAGGTAGGAGGAAGCCGGATTCCTCCGTACTGCCTCGCCGGGAACTACAGTTACTGGTTATCGGCAGGCTGGGTTGTGGGCTCAGCTCCCTTGGTCTGCGTTTTGGAAGCTTCTCCGGACGGGTTGGTGAACCTGTCGTTCAGAATCTGGACATAACTGTCCGCATCTTGGGTGACCTGGCTCAACCGCTTTCTTGCGCCTCTTCCCCAACCCGCAGGGGATTTGCTGAAAATAGTGCGCCAGGGTTTGATGTTGCGCAGGAATGCGTTGGAGAGGTCACCCTTTATGCCAAGCGCAGCAGCGCGGTTTCTCAGGCTGCTGACGATACCTCGAGCAGTGAGCGAACGGACCAGGTAGTGCACACCGAGCAGAAAAATAGCCAGCATGCCGAGCCCCCCGAAGAGAGCCCAGGGGGGCGCGGTCGGCGATGCCAGCCATGGCGGGGAGAAACTGAATCCCTGCCAGTAATCGAGCTTGACGCTAAGGAAGATGGCTCCAATCAGTAACAGTCCGAATGCAATCCCATCGCCCCAAAGCACGCGTTTTTTCCACCGTCCGAGAGCAGCACTCAACTCCGGAACCGCCTTCTCTTCTATATCGCGAGCAGTTTTTTCCAAGGCGCCGACGATGCGGTAGGCTCGTTCCACCTCGACTTCCTGCATGCGACCGTGAATCTCCTGCAGATCCTCATCACGCTTGCGCTCGAAGCGTTCCTTGAGATTTTCGTCGTCAATGGGCAGAGCCAGATCCGGATTGTAGATGGTGTAAAAACGCCCTGCAGTCAAGCCGCGATCGCCCATGGCGCGCTGCCAGGCGGCTACAACCTCTTCTGGATTGTCCTCCCGTGCGGTTGCATCGATTTGGTTGAGAATGTAGAGAAATTTCCCTGAATCAGGGCGATTGATGGTATTGCTGACCAAATGGTCGAGCGTATCCTTCATTGCACCCGGTTCCGGATGCCTAGCATCGAATAGCACCAGTACCAAGTCGGAAAGACCGATTATGTGATCGGTGATGCGCAGCGTGGAAGTACGCTGTGCATCGGCGTCGAAGCCGGGTGAATCGATGAGAATTTTACCTCGCAATTGTTCACTCGGACAGGTCTTGAGCTGCAGGTAAGCGTCGATTCTGCGACCCTCACCCTTGGCCACCCGTTCGATCTCATCGCTCATTTGATAGAAAGGAAAACGGGGATCGGCATCCAGTGCCACTCCCGGTAGGGCGTGTGAGTTCTCTTCACGGCTATAGCAGATGACGCTGAAGCGGTCATCGACCGCTTGATTTCCGGTACGTTGTAGTTTGTGTCCGAGATAATGATTGATAAAAGTCGATTTTCCCGCAGAAAATGTACCCAGGATGGAGATCAATGGCCACCAGGGAATCTGCGTGGCATAGGAGTCCGCGGAATTCAGCAGACCCATCTTCCGCGCCACCCTGTCCAGCTTTCTGAAACTCTGTACCGTGCTCAGCAGGACCGGATTCTCCTGCTCAAGATGGGTTTCCAGATGTTTGAGGCGTCCTTCAATCAGTTTTCCTGCACTGGTCATGTTGGCTCCGAAAGCTAGGGTCGAACCTGAGTGTTTTAGTATCGTCTTGGTATCGTTTGAGAGCACTCGCTTTTTAACGTTGGGCGGAGTGATTTCCCGGGCGCCTATGTGGCATGACAATAATAGTACCCCGTCTTCATTGCCCGCGAACAGCCCAAAAATGCAACGCATTGTGATTGATAAAAAAATCTTTAATTTGTAAATAGATAGGCAAAGAATCTGGACATCCGGGGCGAATATAAAGTATAATATTAAAATATTCTGATTAAGCGTTTTTTACTTTATTCCGAAGCCTCTGCTTTGTTGCAAATACAGGGGGGTTAAGGGATACTGATGCGGCTTAAAACAAGGCGTTTCCCATCCTAGATGACAACAAACGGGAAGCCTGCATAACTCGACAAAAAACTATTGAACTTTCGGAGGTTTGTGATGGCGGATCTTTTTTCCGATGAGTGGATGAAGGGTTTTATGGCGCAATGGAACGCGGATTCCGACTTGACCGGTTCACTGGCCCAGATCGGTTTCGGCAGTGTAATCGGTTACGGTATCGACGGTGAGGACAAACCGAGAGGCGTTATAACCGTTGAGAACGGTCAGGCGATCTCTGCCGGTGGTTACAACGGGGAGACGTTGAATTGGGACATCCGTTGTGCCGAGGCTCAATGGAATAAATGGATCAGCAAACCGCCGGGTATGATGGGTCTCGGGATGGCGTTCACGTCCGGCAAGATGAAGTTCAAAGTCGGCGATTACGGTGCAATGCTGAAAGATCCGCGTATGGCGGGTCCGTTCATCAAGACCTTCTCGGTCATGGGTAAAGTGTAGCTGTTCTTTGCCTGAAAGGCCGCCCGGGCAGACCGGGCGGCCTTTGCCATCTCCACCCCGGTGGTATGAAGGCTCTCTTTGAAAAATTTTCTTTAAGAAGCATATCTTAGTCAGGTTGAGAATTGCGATGGGATACAATGTTCAAGCGCTCGCTTTGGCAGTAAGTCTAGCCGTTGTCGCAGCGTCGCCGGGCCAGGTTTGGTCGCAGGCAGCGGGCGGTGATTTCTTTACGGTGCAGCAGGCGCGGGGTGCTCCCACGGTCGCACTGGGCGGTACCGTAATCCCCTACAAAGAGGTCACACTTGCTGCACAGCTGCCTGGCCGGGTCAAATACCTGGCCGGAATCGAGGGTGACTCGTTCAGCGAGGGAACGCTACTGGTTGCGCTGGATGACAGCGAGTTGCTCGCGAAACGAAACTCTGCCATTGCTCAACTCGCCAATGCGGACTCCCAATTGCGCGCCGCTGGGATCAAGTACGATCGTGAGCTTTGGTCTCCGCAATCCGAGGCAGCGCCCGGGGGCATGGGCATTCCCAACTTGTTCGATCAAATGTTTACCCAACCGATGGAGAGTTTCTCCGGGACGCGGCATCGCGGAGTGGAGCGCAGGGCGGATCTCTACTCTTCGGGGATACAGATCAACCAGGCTCGCAATTCGGTGATGGCAGCTCGTTCACAGATCGAAGCGATCGATGCAAAGCTCCGAGATGCCAGGAGTCTAGCCCCTTTCGACGGTGTCATCATGAAGAAGTACATCGAAGAGGGTGACACCATGCAGCCCGGCCAGCCACTCCTGGTGTTTGCGGATGTCGAGTATCTGCAGGTTTCGGTCGATGTTCCAGCTCGCCTGCGACCAGGGCTGAGCGAGGGCATGATGTTACAGGCGCAACTCGATGTGGGCGATCAGGTGGTGCCGGTCAGAGTGGCGCAGATCTTCCCGATGGCGGATGCGCAACGCCATACCGTCAAAGTGAAGTTCGATCTGCCCCAGGGGGTCTCTGCACCGGGCATGTATACCAAGGTACTTGTCCCCGATTTCACCGCACCGGCACGCAACTACCCTGTCATTCCAACCAGCGCGATCCGCTATAACGGCAGCCTTCCCGGTGTCTACGTGCTTGGAACGGACGGCAGGCCTGAGCTGCGTCTGATCCGTGTCGGAGAAAATCTCGATGGGGGTTATACCAGTGTGCTCTCCGGGTTAAGCGAGGGCGAAAGGGTACTTCGTAGTCCAGGGCAGGGGGTCGCTTCGGGGTGGACTTCGGCCCCTGGTAGCTGATGCCGGTCAGGGTGGTCGGTGGGACATGAATCCCGCCGCATGACGCGGCGGTCTCCTCGGGCACGTTTGGTGCTTCATTTACTATAAAAAACGAATCAAATGAACCAGGAAGACGCGAAGGTCGATGAAGAGCAACGAGCAGTTTCTTTGACAGATGAGGAACTGGGACTGGCTGGACGCACCGCCCGGTTCTTCATCAACTCCCCTCTTTCGCCGTTGCTGTTCATCGCGATGATGCTGATGGGGCTGCTTGGTCTAGTCATGACCCCTCGGCAGGAAGATCCGCAGATTTCGGTCCCCATGGTCGACATTTTCGTCCAGTACGCCGGCGCTTCGGCTGGGCAGGTTGCCAACCTCGCAATCGAGCCGCTGGAGCGGATAATGAGCGAGATTCCCGGTGTCAAGCATGTCTACTCGGCGACTCAGCGCGGCTCGGGCATGGTGACCATCGAGTTCGATGTGGGGCAACAGATGGGTCCCTCCCTGGTCAAAGTAAACGACAAACTTGCGACCAATATGGACATGATGCCGCCTGGCGTCTCCCCGCCACTGGTCAAGTCAAAGGGCATCGATGACGTTCCAGTCGTCAATATCACGCTCTGGTCGAAGGATCTCGACAACAACGGTATTGCGGATGTCGACGACGGCCAGCTGCGCATGCTGGCGCAGGATGTATTGCAGAGCATCAAGGAGATTCCCGACACCGGCAACGGTTTCGTGGTCGGCGGCCGTTCCGAACAGGTCACGATCGAGGTGTACCCAGAGCGACTCGCGGGCTATGGCATCAGTCTCGACCAGGTAGCCAACACCATACGTTCGGCCAACAGTGAACAACAGGCCGGTGGAGTTGAATCGGGTAATACCCACTTTACGGTCACCACCGGTTCCTTTTTGAAGACGCTCGACGATGTAAACAGTCTAATCGTTGGCACCCATAACGATGTACCGGTTTACGTTCACGATGTCGCCCGCGTTATGCAGGGGCCTGGTGATGCAACGCAGATGGTCACCTTTTATACCGGCCCCGCTGGTGGTTACGAACGCAATGTCTCCGGTTCGCCGGCCGTGACCATAGCAGTGGCCAAAAAAGCGGGTGTCAACGGCGTTACCGTGGCCAACAATATTATCCAGCGCGTGCATGACCTGAAGGGAAACAGGATTCCGGCCAATGTTGAAGTCAGTATCACCCGCGATTACGGTGAAACGGCAAACGACAAGGTTAACGAACTGATTTTCAAACTTTTTGTGGCCACAGGGTTTGTATTTCTGCTTGTGTTGCTGGCTTTCAGGGCATTGCGGCCGGCAATTGTCGTGGTGCTGGTCATTCCCGTCGTGTTGTTGATGACGATCTTTTTTGCCTTTATCACCGGCTACACCATCGACCGGGTCAGTCTTTTTGCATTGATCTTCTCTATCGGCATCCTGGTTGACGATGCGATCGTCGTGGTAGAGAACATCTATCGACGTTGGCTGGAAGAGGGCAAGACCGACATGGAAACCGCTATCGACGCGGTAGCCGAGGTCGGCAACCCGACGATCCTGGCAACGTTCACGGTAATTGCGGCGCTGCTGCCGATGGGTTTTGTCAGTGGCATGATGGGGCCGTACATGGAACCGATTCCCGCTTTGGGTTCGGCCGCCATGCTGATATCACTGTTCGCGGCTTTTGTATTTACTCCCTGGTTGACCATCTCCAACTGGCTGCGGCCGACGATGTCGTATCTCTCGACAGCGGAGAAGAGGGAACATCGGGAGGCGGAGTGGCTGGAGGGCCTCTATCGGAGGATCCTCACGCCGATGATTGAGTATCCGCGCAAGCGCTATATATTCCGGGTGGTGCTATGGGGCAGCTTTATGTTCGCCTGTTCCATGTTCTATACCAAGTGGGTTGCGGTGAAAATGTTGCCACTGGACAACAAGCCTGAGTTCGCCGTGGTCCTGGATATGCCGGAGGGGACAGCGCTTCCGGTCACGGTCAATACCGCGCACCGAGTGGCGGAAACGGTGCGGAAAATGCCGGAAGTCACTGCGGTTCAGGTATACGCGGGAACGGCACGGCCTTTCGATTTCAACGGCATGGTGCGCCACTACTACCTGCGTCAGGATCCCTGGCAAGGTGAAATTCAGGTGCAGTTGCTGCACAAGAGCAAACGAGACCGCAGCAGTCACGAGTTGGCGGTGCAGGCGCGCAGTGATATAGGAGAGGTGTTAAAAGGCTCGGGCGCCCGTTTCTCGATCGTGGAGATGCCACCCGGTCCACCGGTTCTGCAGTCTGTAGTTGCAGAAGTGCATGGTCCAAATGATAGAACGCGGCGGCAGGTGGCCAGTGACTTGACCGAGATTTTCTCTCAGACTGATAGTCTGAGGGATGTCGACAACTACATGCGCGACCCCTATCAGTACTGGCGCTTCCATGTCGATACGGAGAAGTCGCGTCGTCGTGGAATATCGGTCGATACCATCAACCGGAATCTGTCGATGGCGCTTGGCGGCATGAAGCTTGGGGACGTAAAGCAACGCGCCGGCCATGAGCCCGTGAATATCATCATTCAGGTCCCGCTGGCGGAACGTTCGCAGGTGACCCGTCTAGGCGACTTGCCGATAATATCGCAGAGCGGAGCAGCCATACCGCTTCGAGAGCTGGGACGGTTCGAACAGGTACCCGAAGAGGGCATTATCTATCACAAAGATTTGCGTTCCATCGAGTATGTTGTGGCGGATGTCGGTGGTGAGCTGGCCGCACCTGTTTATGGAATGTTCCAGGTCCAGGATCTGTTGGAGGAGAAGTACACGGCGCCGGATGGCGTGAAACTTGATGCCTATTGGTTCGGGCCGCCTGCGGACGACAGGGTCTCTTCTTTCGAGTGGACCGGAGAGTGGACCGTAACCTTCGAGACCTTCCGCGACATGGGCGCGGCTTTCATGGTTGCGCTGGTGCTCATCTATATGTTGGTGGTCTGGGAGTTCGGCAACTTCCGCATCCCGGCGTTGATTATGGCGCCGATTCCCTTGACGCTGCTGGGAATCATCCCGATGCATGCGATCATGGGGGCCGAGTTCACCGCGACCTCGATGATCGGCTGGATTGCATTGGCTGGAATCATCGTGCGTAACTCGATTTTGCTGGTCGATTTTTCGGTCCACGAAGTGCAGCGAGGCATTCCCGTTGCCGAGGCGGTTATCAGGGCCTGTAAGACGCGTACACGGCCGATCATGATTACTGCTCTGGCCCTGGTCTGCGGTTCCAGTGTTATTTTTACCGATCCAATTTTTCAGGGAATGGCAATCTCCTTGGCGTCCGGTGTCATGGTCTCCACTATCCTGACGTTGATCGTAATACCGTTGGGATGCATCAAGTCGAGCAAGGCCTTGCTTGAGGTTGCGGCGATTGGAGGTGACGGTTCGTTGTCGGCACTTGATTCCTCGCCCGAGACCCCAAAAAGCCCGCCCGTCGTACAGGCCACTCCATTGCTTCTCAGGATTTGGAGCAAGTTCGCATCGGTTCTGCTGATGCTGTTTTATGCGGTGCGTGGCATTTTTCTGCTGCTGGGTCAGCTGTTCAAGCGGAAGCCGAAACCGCAGCAACCCCCCCCTGCTGTACCGCCGAAAAGTGGTCAGACGCCCCCTTCATCGCCACCTGGCGGTAGCGGTGGTAGCACAATCGCTTCTGCCGATGGAGCTGGCAGCGACCCGGTTATAACGTCGACAACCTCTGCAAGCCAAGATTCCGATGTGCAGCAGCGGCACGCGGAACCTGCAACGCGGGTAGATCAGCGAACTGAGCCAGAGATAGTCGAGACTCCAGTAGCCGCTGAAGTGAAGACCGAAGCCGCATCCACCGGCACACAGGCGGGGTCACAAGCCATCGAGGGTGCAGGTTCCAAAAAATCCAAAGCGCGTAACGCAGCCACGAAACGGAAAATCTCACCCAAAAAGCGCGCTTCGAGCAGCTCGGGGAACAAATCCGCGTCTGCCGCAGCTGTGGTTAAGAATACGAAGTCTACTCCGTCCAGCGCAAAGGCGACTACGAAAGAACCAGAATCGGATCAGGGAGACATGGTGAGAAACGGAGTAGGTGCCACGAAGAAAGAGGGTAGGAGGGGGATACGTCTGAAGCTAAGTGATACTGGCGGCATAGAGTCCTAGGCAACGGTAACGCTTGTGGGACGGCGTGTCCCCTGTGCGGCCTTTGCAATGATCTTTGCAGCAACTGAATGCTCGCCATCGAAGGTGGAGTGATTGACTTCTTGGGGAGAAGTAAAATTATCAGGGTTACCGGGAAAAAGATGATGTTAGTGGTGGCCCTGGCGTTGCCGACTCTCTCTGAGGCAGCAGACTTCGGCTACGGTGCCGGCCGCTATCCCAACAACTACCAGCAGCCGGGATTGCACTCCTTCGAACAGCCAAACCATGTCGGGGGGTACGTATTCAGGCCCCCTGTCGCTGCTCAGCTGGAGGATCCGGGACAGCTTTCCGAGAACCCTCCTTCACATAGTTGGTCTCCATCGCGTTTCCCCGAAGTCGGGCAGTCCTACAAGTTCCGCGATACTCCGACTCAGGCAGTCGATCCCTATCCGGTTTTCCGGCCGCGATCCAGAATCGGGCGTTCCGATTACTCCTGGCGCGCCGATGATGGCTCCATCGGCCCGGCACCGGTATTCAGGCCAATGAATGGTGAGGCACAAAGGCCCTACTCCAGGAGCAGAGAACGGCCACCAGAACCTCCTCACTACCAAGTTCCAATTCCGGACGCAGGAGTGGGCTATTTGCCCAGTTTTGCACCAGTTGCTCCAAAATTCAGACCGATACCCTAGGCGACGGCAAAATTAAGGAAAGCACTATGAAAGATACCAGACGAAATATTGTAGTCGGCCTATTGGCACTGATTGGCAGCTTCTCTGCGCAGTCGGTAAACGCATCTCCGGTACAGTTGCCGCATAGTTACCTGCCCATCGTGGTACCGGCGACTCCGTCACATCAGATTGTCAGCTTTACCCCAAGGTACAACTATCGCCCCATGCGCAACCGACATCCCGGTTTCTATTACGCCCCGCCGCCGTTTGCTGTTGGATACGGCTATCTGCGTCCGTATAGGCAGATGCCAATGCCCGTTGCTCAGCAGAGATTTAGGTTTCGCCCGATGAGCGAGGGGGATCAGAGATATGTCGGTGTCTGGCACCCTCGTGGTTATCCGCTTCCCCAGCAGGTCGCGGGGCCGTACCCGTATTCAGCCCCGTATCAGGCGATGGTGTCGAACAGGCCATCTTCCGCCCGGCCGGTGGCACCCTGGAGCCGGCAGTTTGCCAGGACTCAGGGTTATGTTACGGCCTATCGATACCGCCCTTTGAACAATAGGGGGCGCTATGCTCCTGCGGCTTTTATGCAACCCCGAGTTCGTTATGCTGAACGTAACTGGCAGAGGGACGGAAAGTTTGCCAGTAGCTTTAGGCCTGCGACATTTCAGCCACTGATGGAGCGCAAGCGGAAATTCGCAGATTTCCGCCCCCGTACGTATGCTGCCAGTCCTGCTTTCAGAATCGGTGGGCCGCCGATCGCAAACCATACGCCCACGAAAGCGTTCCGGCCGATAACAAACGCAGTACCTTATCCGTCACTTGGGCCGAGCCGGGCATTACAGGGGCTGGTTGCCGGGCTGAAATCGCCTCGCCCTCACAAGCGCCTAAGGCAATTGGCCCGGGTTGCTCCGCTCGTCGGTATTCCTGGCCCAAGGCGGGAGTATCCGTCCGATTTTGCAGTACGTCATGACCCGAGAGTCGACAGAGCCACCTATAGGTTGGCGGAGACTTCTCGTTCGAACCTGATGCATCGGGCTCAGCGGGCGGTGCATCAGAATCGATACAGATTCAGACCGGACGCCAGGTTGAGCGGCGGAGTGCAGCACTCCCGATCAATGCGGGCACCAGCCGGGGAGCGGGATGCGAACGCCTACACGCCGGCCGGTTCAAATGCCCAGATTCGATCTAGTAGAAGCGAGGACGCCTCGATACTTGCGATGACCGGGGTGAGCCCCTCTATTCCTGGACAGGGAGCCTCGCGCTTTTCCTTGTTAGCCGACAAAGAAGTTCTTCGATAGGGGCGGCACAATGATAACGGTAGTCGGGAGTCTGAAAGGTGGCTCTGGAAAAAGTACGGTCACCTTCAATCTGGCAGTTTGGCTTACGCGGGCCGAGTGCAATGTCGAGGTGATCGATCTGGATCCACAGGCGACGCTGAGAGACGTGGCGGAAGTCAGGGAGGAGGAGGGGTACCGACCATCAATAACGGTGCGAGGGAAAAAATATCTTGATGAACAGAAGCTGCGCAAGGCAGACGAGGCGTTGATCGATATCGGAACCGCGGATCTGGAGATGATGAAACAGGCGATAAGAATAGCCGACCGGATCGTGGTTCCAGTACCTCCGTCTCAGGCAGACATCTGGTCCACGCAGCGCTTTATCCAGTTTGCCAACTCTCTTGGTCGTGAAACAGAGATCCAGATTCTGGGTTTTATAAATCGAGGGGATACACATCACGCGGTTCGGGAAACGGATGAGGCGGCCGCCGCGCTGGTTTCACTTCCGGGGATTCGGTTTCTCAAGCCACGTCTCTCTCAGCGTACCATTTTCAGGCGCTCGTTCAGCGAAGGATTGGCGGTTTTTGAACTGAGTACCAAGTCCAAGGGCACCACGGAATTCAATGCGCTCTGCGCGAAGCTCTATCCGGAACTTGTCAAAGAGTGAGAGTAGTCACTACAAATTTCCCAAAGGAGGGATCAGGTAATGGGGTTGATTAGAAACCTGTTGGCTTTGGTTGGCTTGGCTGTGGTCGTGGTTCTGGCTGGCCTGTTTGTCCAACACAAAGATAATTTGGGCCGATTCGACCCGGAAGCCGGAAAGGTATACATGGAGCTGGCGCAGAATGTCCTGAATTCTGGAAATGGAGCGGAAGCGACGGTTTGGCGGGTGCCGGTAAATCCGGACTTGTCGGCAGACGATGTGGAGGAGACGATGAAGTTCGTCGCCAACGAACTGAACATGTCCAATGTTGGGGAGTTGCCGTTGTACAAGGATGTAGAGGCCAAGAGTGGCAATGCCTACCGTTTCGTCAAGATTTACATGTTTTGCAACTCTCTGATTGCAAAAGAGATGCTCGACTATAACGATGCCTTCTCCGCTTATCTGCCATGTCGCATTACCATGGTTGAGGACGGGGAGGGCAAGCTGTGGCTTTATACGCTCAACATGGATCTGATGATCTATGGTGGTGAACCCCTGCCTCCTGAACTGAAAGCGAAGGCGATACAGGTCAAAGAGCACATCCTGCAGATTATGCATCGAGGCGCAGAAGGAGAGTTTTAGCAGGTTTCCCCGCATTTAGCGGAACTCGTTCACCGTGCCTGGTGAGCGAGTTCCACTAGGTTCCTTTGTCGGTTTCTGGTTCCTATTTCTCTTCCCCACGACGCTTCCTTCCGTCGGTATCGATCTCCCGAACACGCTCAGTGCAAATGCCAGATCTGTTAAAACCCTTTTTAAACAGATAGATAGAGTGTTTCCTCAGTTGCCATCCGATGGATCACTACGCGCTGAACTATGCTATGCTTGTGCCGATATAATTTAGTCAGGAAGTTTGAAGCAGGCTGAATCGAGATGATTGAGAAGTCAATGAACGAAAGCCAAGCCTCAAGAGCCGATCAGGTGAGGCAGGATAGTGTGGATAAATCGTTCGACAGGCTTTCCGAAGCCTTCGAGACGAGCGCCAGACGCTGGGAGTTGATTGTCTACCCCTCGCTGTTTGGCTTTATTCTGCTGGCAGGTTACGGTTTTTTCCTGATCTACAGTCTGACCCGGGATATCCACTATCTTGCCATCAGCGTCGACTCTAACATGACGGTCATGGCAAGCAACTTTCAGGCGGTGTCGGACAATATGAATCACCTTACCGCCAACGTCAGGGCCATGGCGGCCAACATGGAAGATATAAATCAGAATATCAGCACACTGGAGCCCATGCTGACGAGTATCGACTCAATGGATCAGACGATGGATTCGATGGATCGGGCGATAAAGTCGATTACTTATACCACACAATACATGCGTTCCGACATGTCAAATATCAACCACAGTATCTCGCGGCCAATGTCGTTCATGAATACCTTTATGCCTTGGTAGCGATTGCCTGGGACGTGAACGATTTAGAAACCGATCAACCACTGCCGAAGTCGTAGGAGATACTCTCCGAGGGCTCCTGCAGGAAGTAGCCCTGGATATAGTTGACACCCAGCGTCCAGAGTACCGCCAGGCTGTTAGCATCCTCAACACCCATTACAATTGTCTTGATCCCATGCTCCTGCGTATCGGTATTTAGCTGCACAAGATGGTTCTGGCGCTCCTGATTGACCGCAATCTCCTCCACCAGCTCGGGGGCGAACTTGACGTAGTCAATCGGCAGGTGCTTCAGTAGTGTGTCGGACTTTGACAGCACCCCATATTTGTCGATGGCTACCTGACATTTTATTTTCTTCAACCCTTCAAGGAGTTCCTTGGCCTCCGAGAGGTGGGAGCGCAGATCTGCTTCCCTGATCTGGAAAATCAGCCAAGCGCCTTTCGCTTGCTGTTCCCGGAGACATTCGCATATCCAAAGCAGCGTCTCCTTGTCTTCCAGGGAGTCTGCCGAGAGCGTTACAAAAAAATGTACCTTCTGCCCCTTGCTGCGCTGGGCGACGAGCTCCTTTACCGCATTCTTGATGATCCAACGATCAATTCTGGCCATCTGATTGGCGTGTACGGCGGCATCCATGAAATGGTTTGGCCGGATCTCATCGCCATTCTCATCGATAAGGCGTGTAAGTACCGCGTAGAATTCACGACTCTCGCCCTGCAAGCTGACAACAGGCTGAAACACCATTTTAAAGCCGTCATTTTGCAATGCCGACTCGATCAGCTCATTGAGCCTGGTCTCGTTCGCGTCACCACCGAATTCCGGTTGCATCTCTTCGGCGTTATAGAACGCTGTCCCGTCATTACCATTACCCCGTGCGCTGCCGGAGGCGCTGTAAGCGTTGTTGATGAACTCCTGGCTGCTGGGGGTTGCTTCACTCAGCAATGCGATACCAATATTGCAACGTGGCTCAAGCAGATCTTTCTCTGTTTTGAAAAGATGAGCGGCGACGGCCTCGTGAATTGATTTTGCGAGTGTAGTGGCCCCTTCGTGGTCGCCTCGAAAAAGGAGCGTGAAGCTGTGATCGCCAAAGCGGGCGAGCACCTCCTGATCGCCAAAGTTTTCGCTCAATAGCTGAGCGAACTGTTGCAACAGCGAGTCACTTGCGGCAATCCCGGTTTCGTTACGGATCTTCTGAAATTCATCGATGGTGATGTAGAGCAGGGCCAGCGAACTCTCATTGTACTCCTGGGTTGCAATGGCCTGATCGAGGCGGTTGCTGAGGAACTGACGATTGTAGAGGCCAGTCTGTGGATCGTGACTGCTGACCTCTTCCAGTTTCATCTCCAGCTTTTTACTGGAAGAGCGGTCCCGGATGATTATCTGAGTACAAGGCTCGCCATCGATAGTTGCGCCGGAGAACTCAAGAAGCGCCTTGAAGGCTTTGCCTTCACTATTCTGGCAGTTGATTTCAAGCTCGCCCTGTTTCGGATTCCCACCGCGAATAAATTTTTTGAACTGACTTAGGTCATCCGGTGCGATCATGTCGAGAATCGGCAGGCCTTCCAACTCCTCCATGTCGACATAGCCGAACAGGGACAGATATACCGGGTTGGCGAGAACGTGCATCCCTTCATGGATATAGGCGATGGCGTCTCTGGAGTGTTCCACCAGCATGCTGCAGCGCGCTTCCGCGTCCTGCAGGCTTCGACGCGTTGCGGCGAGTTCGCGGCGCAACTGCAGGTCGCTGAACTCCCGTTTGACGACAAACTGCAGGTGCTCCGTATCGTTGATCGATACAACGTCGCGCGCACCTGCTTGCAATGCTTGCAACAGTGGGCCGGACTCCTGCTCCTTGTAGATAACGATCAGTGCCTTGTCACCGTCAGCGGCGTGGCACAGTTCTATATTTCTCTCCAGTTCACCGCTGTCGACGTCGGCGGAACAGAGAATGATATCCAAGTGCCGGTCGTTTAGAACGGAGCGTATTCCTTCCTCTCCATCAACACGCTTTGGATGTATCGCCAAGCCGGCGTTTCGCAGTGCTGCACTCAGTTCCTCGGCTGAATCATACGAACGATCGATGATCAGGAGTTCAATTGCACGATCCGGGTTGTTCATAGATGATCCTGAGGCGCTGAACAAAAAGAGAGGGTCAAGGTCGATTCAAACGCCATGTATGCCTTCAGTTCCAAGCTGCTCTCTAGAGCGTAGACCATAGACTATCAAAGTCGTTTGAGGTGTTCTGCGCTTTGCTCCTCTCTTCAGGCGATTGGTTTGAGCCATAGGAGAACTGGAACTGTGAGAATGCGCCGGTCGACTCCAGTAACCTGGTCAACTGTACCTCCGTTGATCGGTCACTCTCCATTAGCAATAGACGATCACCGACAGAAAAGGGCATGGAGGGAGTGATCAGTGTCGCGCGCTTGCCCGAAGCGGGCATCTGTGGGATCAGTATGCCTTTAGTGGAAACTGGAACCGAACCGGTATCGGCCAGTTTTTTCAGATCTACCGCGCTCGATGCCAGACCGATTATCTCGAGGCCTACCTGAAGGGAATCCCCTGGGATGTTTCGCAGCCAGCGGCTCAGGCCGATGCGGAAACCTCTGCCCTCATTGGCCGAGACCTGGATTCCGAGCACTTCACCAACCCTTATTTTGGGGGTGTTGGGACCGGGCCACACAATACAGTAACCCCATGCGCTTTCGTTGTCAGTGATGCAGGAGAAGGGCTCTGTCACTTCATTTTCACGCGCGGTCACCCAAGCGGGAAGGACTCCATCGCTCGCGGTGGAGCCCTGAATGCCGGTGGCGTAGATCGTCTCCTCGAGGTCGGCTCCCTCGAGTGATTTGACCTGGAACCCTGACGCACCATCCAACACAAAGCTTGGAGAGTTGACCAGCGGACGTTTCTCGTTGGGCTGGAACCAGTCGATTTCGCCCTCCTTGGGTTCCGGAGTGGCCGCTCTCTCTTCGCTCCTTGCCGGCCTCTTTAGAAGTGTGTGGATATCGGAGAGACCGACGGCGATATTAAGCTCGAAATTCAGATTCGTGCGGACATACTTCCGCTTCTGTACCGTGCTCAGAACCTGGATCAGCCGATCGAGCAATTGTGCGGAGAGGGGATTCTCCGCTTCCGTCACGGGGTCCCGCTCCTCATCGGCCTGCGAATCGTTGACCTGGTCCTGAAGTTCGGCGACCAGTTGGCCAGTGTTTAGCTGCCTGCAATAGCGATCGACCGGTGCGTCCTGCAGTTCGATATGCATTGGTGGCGCATTGGAATTCAGGCGGGAGATGAACAGCGTGGGTGAGGATGAGACGCGCTCCGGTGTGCTCAGGCGACAAAAACCGCTCCAGGAGTCTATATGCTGGAAGCACTGTTCGATCTCACGAGGACGCAGGCGGTAGGGAGAGAGAACGGCGAACAGCAGCGCCTGGGTATAGCTCTCTTTGATACTGCCATGGCTGTTGTTTCTTTGTGAATCCTTGACCGTGATTTCATGCAGTTGCTGGCGCTCCGCGTAGGCATAAAGGCGATGGAGCTCCCTCCAGACATTTGCCGGAAATGGATCGTACACGACGGCTGACTGATAGAGGACGTGCAGCAGCGTGCTCATGGTGCGCTGCATCGAGATCACCAGAATCTTGCGGTCCAGCTTGCGCGGGTCGCCTGATACCATATCCTGAATGACTATCTTGTAGGCGATAGCGAGTTCGCTGTAGAGCTCACGACTGAGTACGGCAATTTTTCTATTCTTTGCAGACAGCGGAAAGGCGGAGTCGAAGTAGTACTTTTTCAGATTGTGGGTGATGTAGCCGATGGGTACCCGGAACAGTTCGATTGTCTTGATGCGTGCGAGGTTCGGGATATCGACCCGATTGATCTCGACCAGGGTTTTGAAAATCTGCCGCGAGGTTTCACCGATGTTCGCCATCGGCAGCCCGGATATCCATCTCTCGACTTCACGCGGATCCTGCAGCAGAGAGCCGGCAGGAGGAGGTGTGCGTTCAGGAAGATCGAGAATGAGCGTGTTCTTGTTCTCCATGGATAGTTCTGTAAACCCTATCGGTCGTATCTACTGGCTGATGGTTGGTAACCACGCTTGACCACAATATCCGGACACCAGACACTCACTCCACATCAAATTAAGGTAGTTTAAGATGCTACTATAGCATCTACTTGATTGTAAGGTGTTTTCTTTCATAGTCCGAGATCGGTCAAGTTATGCTCAAAGATCTTTGCATGCCTCATCACTGAGCTCTATCTTGGCTTCCCTTCCCGCAACCTCCCGTACCAGGCGTGGTACCAGATAGCCGGGCAGTCTGCCACGAAGCTCCTGTTTCAGCTCAAGGGCTCTGGCGTGGGAAACCTCGAAGTGCGCAGCGCCGCTGACCCGGTCCAGTTGATGCAGGTAGTAGGGCAGCACACCCATCGAAAACAGCTTTTCGCTGAGAACTGTCAGGGTATCGGCACAATCGTTGACACCTTTGAGGAGTACCGACTGATTCAACAGCGTTATCCGTGCATCGCGCACGCGCTGCAGGACCACTTTCAGATCGCTCGATAGCTCTCGCGGATGGTTGGCATGAAGCACCCATGTGACATCCAATCGACAGCTATCCATAATAGAGATCAGCCGACTGGTAATGCGGCTCGGCAGTACCACAGGAAGACGGGTGTGCAGTCGCAGTCGCCTGACATGGGGAATATCGGCGAGCGCTGTAACCAGCCTTGCAAGGCGGTCGTCGGAGAGCATCAATGGATCTCCGCCGCTTAGAATCACTTCATGGATCCCACTGTGCGCAGCCAGATAGGTACGCGCCCGGTCCCAGTTGTCGCCCCCAAGCTGTTTCTCCTGGTAGGGATAGTGACGCCGGAAGCAGTAGCGACAGTTGACGGCACAGGCTCCGGTGGCAATCAGTAACGCGCGACCCCGGTATTTCTGTATCAGGCCCGGAAGCGGTGATTGAGCGAGGTCACGCACCGGATCAGCGACGAAGCCCGCATATTCCTGTAACTCATCCTCAATTGGCAGGAACTGTCGCAGCAGCGGATCGGCGGGGTTGCCCCGTTCCATGCGGTCTGCGAACCAACGGGGAAGGCGTAGCCTGAATTCCGCATGGGCCCCTGAGTTTGCCTGCAGCTGGCGCGAATCGATTCCCAGATACTTCAGCAGCTCGTCGGGGTGAGCGAAGCCATCGGCAAGCTGTTGTTGCCAGGAGAGAGTCTGCAACGTCGGGTCGGTTCGAGGTATCATTGCCGCCTACTGATTTTTTGCTGAGTGAGAAGAGAATGGCCAGTTACAGCACCAACGATTTCAAGGGTGGACTAAAAATCATGCTCGATGGCGATCCATGTTCGATCATCGAGAACGAGTTTGTAAAACCGGGCAAGGGGCAGGCCTTCAATCGGGTAAAGATTCGGAATCTGAAAACAGGACGGGTCATAGAGCGCACCTTCAAGTCGGGTGAGTCGGTGGAAGCTGCCGACGTATTGGAGACCGAACTCCAGTATCTCTATAACGACGGTGAATTCTGGCATTTTATGGACCAGCAGACTTTCGAACAGTGCTCGGCCGACGCAAACGCGGTCGGCGACAGCCAGAAGTGGTTGAAAGATCAGGACGTATGCACGGTCACGCTGTGGAATGGTAGCCCATTGAGCGTTGCGGCGCCCAATTTCGTGGTATTGGCAATCACCGAAACCGATCCGGGACTCAAAGGCGACACCTCAGGCGGCGGTGGCAAGCCGGCGACGCTGGAGACAGGGGCTGTGGTTCGGGTGCCGTTGTTTGTCCAGACCGGTGAGCTGATCAAGGTGGATACCCGCACCGGGGAGTACGTCTCGCGCGCCAAAGAGGAGTGATCTTCTGCAACAGGATTGGCAACCAGCTGCCTCTATCGAGCTACTCCGGCAACGCGCCAGGCTGCTGGCAGATATCCGCACCTTTTTCACCCGACGGGGGGTGATGGAGGTGGAGACCCCAGTCTGTTCCGCTGCGGCAGTGACGGATCCTGCGCTCGAAAGCATGGTTACGCGCTTCACCGGACCCGGCGGGGCAGCTGGCGTGCCGCTATATCTGCATACTTCGCCAGAGTTCGCGATGAAGCGCCTGCTGGCAGCGGGCAGTGGAGCCATCTACCAGATATGCCATGTCTTCCGCGATGGCGAGGCGGGACGGTTGCACAACCCCGAGTTCTCGCTGCTGGAGTGGTATCGGCCGGGTTACGATCATCACCGGCTCATGGATGAGCTGGTCGACCTCGTGCGGACGGTGGTTCCCCGGCCGCTCGCGGTCAACCGTTTCAGCTATATGGAACTCTTCCAGCACTATCTCGGACTGAACCCGTGGACCGCTTCGCTGGAGCAACTTCGCCGTTGTGCCATCGAGCACCGCATCGCGGGCGCCTTGCATCTGGATATGCACGAAATCGACGGGTGGCTGGATCTGCTCCTCTGCCAGGCGATCGAACCGCAGCTGGGTGCGGGAATCGTTCTTGTCTATGACTATCCCCCCAGCCAGGCATCGCTGGCGCGGATCCGCGAGCAGGAGACGCCCGTGGCTGAGCGCTTCGAACTCTACCTGGACGGCGTCGAGCTGGCCAACGGCTTCCATGAATTGACCGATGCTGCCGAGCAGCGCTCCCGTTTCGAGCTGGATCTGGAGAAACGGCAGGCATCCGGACAGATCCAGGTGCCGATCGACGAACGGTTTCTCGCGGCGCTGGAAGCAGGTTTGCCGGCCTGTGCCGGAGTTGCGCTCGGTATCGACAGGTTGCTGATTCGGGTGACCGACTGTACGCACATCGACCAGGTGCTTGCCTTTCCGCTTTCGCGCAGCTAGCGTGGTCGACCTTCTGCCCCTCGCTTAACCGCTAGCGGCGGCGAGTTCACCGATCTTCTCCCCCATGGTGACCTGGGCCCGTGGAAGCAGATTGGGAACCCAGTTGACGGCATCTTTGGCGAACAGCAGAATCACCGTGGAACCCATGTTGAAGCGACCCATCTCCTGGCCCCGTTCCAGCGTCACCTCTTGCGGCGTCCCAGCATCGTAGCGCCACTCGCTGACCCGCTGCGAAGCGGGCGTTACGCATCCCGCCCATACCGTATCCATGCTGGAAACAAAAATCGCTCCGACCATGATGACCGCCATCGGGCCGGCCTCTGTTGCGAACAGATTGACTATCCGCTCATTGCGGCTGAAAAGCCTGGGTACGCTCCTGGCGCAGGCGTCGTTTACGCTGAACAGGCGACCGGGTACATGCGTCATCTTCAGCAGCCGCCCTGTAAGCGGCATATGGATCCGATGATAGTCCCGCGGTGAGAGATAGATGGTGGCGAATAACCCCTCTTCGAACATTGCACTGCTCTCTCTATCGCCGCCAAGCAACTCTAGCAACGAATAATCCTGTCCCTTGGCCTGGAACAGGCGGCCATTTTGAATCGCTTGCGCCTGACTCACCGCGCCGTCGACCGGCGAGACGATTGCACCTGCTTCGGTGGCCAACGGCCGTGCTGTCGCTTTGAGGGCGCGGGTGAAGAAGGCATTGAAGCTGGGGTAGGCCTCGGGGTCGGGCTCAGCGGCGACCGAAAGATCGATGTCGTAGCTACGAATCGCCTGGCCGATCAGCGCTCTTTTCAATGGCGGCCACTGGCTGCGTGCTACCGCATGCATTACCGATGAGAGCAGGTGGTGTGGCAGCAGTCGGAGCAGCAGCGCAAAGAGTCTGTCGCGGATTGATATGAAAGGGGGGGAGGTGTTCATTTTTGGTGGTCCAGCGCAAGCTTCTGTATATCCGCGGCGATACTAACGGCATCGACGACCCCGGTAAACAGCCCGAGAAGTCTACCCTGGGGACCTGCCAACCCGATGCTGGTGCCGTGATCAATGCGGTAGGGTTCCTCCTGGGTGGCGGGAAGAGGTCTGATCTTCACGCCGAGCGCTCCGGCTGCTGCCGCGATCCGTTCGCTACTGCCGGTCAAACCGACGAAATCGGGGCTGTATGGAGAGAGAAACCGGCGCAGCTTTTCCGGGGTGTCGACCGTCGGATCGACCGTTATCAGCAGGGCCCTGGTCATCTGCTGAAGCCCAGGTTCGGCCGCCAGTCGGTTTTTAACCTGAGTGGCGAGCGCCAGGCCGGACCTGGCGGCATCGGGTTCCTGCAGGTAACCAAACAGAATCAGGTTCCAGTGCCCTGCAAAGTCTGAGTTGTCGAAGGGTCTGCCGTAATGATCGGTCAGACTCAGGTCTAGTATGGCGGGTTGGGCCAGTGCGTGCAGGTTGAAATATTCGGATTTGACGGGGGCGTAGCGATTGCCGGCATAGTATCCCCCATAGAGTGTAGCCAAGCCGATGACGAAGAAGAGCAACTTCATCAGCGGTGAGCGTTTGCCGCGTAATTTCCTCATCGACAAGCCTCAGCCCGACACTCCCGAGGGGGGATGGGGTTACGCTTTTATCACCATTACCGAACAGGTCGCGTGTTCCACCACGCGCGCTGCGCAGGAGCCGAGAAAGACCTGACGCAGGCTCTGGGCGTGTGACGGAATGATGATCAGGTCGGCGTCGATCGCATCGCGTTGGGCGAGAATGCGTTCCGCGGGATTACCTTCGGTGATCACCGGATGAATGGTGATGTCCTTGGGGAAGTTGGCCGCGATATAGCGTTTCAGTTCGGTACCGATCTCCCGCATCGCCTGGCGCATAGTGTCGTCGGGGAAAAAAGTTGCGACCAGCGGCATGCCAAATCCCGGCATGACCGTCATCACCGTTATCTCGGCCCCGTGTTTGCGGGCCTCGTCGATAGCAATGGCGACTGCCTTGACGGCAAGATGCGTCTCCTGCAGATCGATCGGCATCAGGATTTTCTTGAACATCCCCGTTCTCCTTGAGCAGCTAATTCCGCTTATTGTCTATATGCGTGCCAGGAAGCCTTCATTCAACAGGGGCTGGTCCTGTTAGGATTGCGTTGACGGTATTGAGGCTCTAGGCGGTGGCAGTTTCAAGTACTCTGATTCGACGCCTCTGGTTCATCGCCAGAAGGCCCAGCAAAAGCAGAGCGGGAATGAACATCAACTGCTTGGGAGGTCGTTCGGCATCGGTCTGCAAGCTGATGATCTCCCAATCGAAGTCCAGCCCGGCACTCTCCGCCGCACTGCCAAAGACGATGTTGTCGACAAATACCTTGCCCTCCTCGGTACGGACCTCCATTCCGGCGCTGGCCAGGCGCTCCTTCCCTGTGCCCGAAGGTCCCATCGGCATCAACACGATCTTCTCGATAAATTTTCCATCAATATTTTCGCCGGCGACCATCATTTGCAGATTTCCCTGGTTCCGCACCTTGGTGGCCGTCTCCTCGATCTGCAGCGGGCTGAGGGTTGTGACCGGGTCGTAGATCATATCCCACCAGTAGCCTGGCCTGAAGAGCGTGAATGCGACCAGCAGCAGCATCAGCGACTCCCAGATACGGCTCTTAGTCAGCCAGTAGCCCTGGGTTGCGGCCGCGAACAGCAACATGGCGACAACCGCGCTGGCGATGACCAGGATCAGTTCCAACCAGCTGTCGATACCAATCATCAACAGTTGCGTGTTGAAGATGAACAGGAAGGGCAGGATCGCTGTTCTGATATCGTAGGCAAATCCCTGGATACCGGTCTTGATCGGGTCGCTCTTGGCGATTGCGGCCGCGGCGAACGCCGCCAACCCGACCGGCGGCGTATCGTCTGCCAGGATGCCGAAGTAGAAGACGAACATGTGCACCGCCACGAGTGGCACGATCAGACCGTTGGATGCGGCCAGTGCCACGACCACCGGCGCCATCAGGCTCGAGACGACGATGTAGTTGGCGGTGGTCGGAAGGCCCATGCCGAGAATGATGCAGATCATCGCGGTGAAGATCAGCGCCATCATCAGATTGCCGCCGGAGATGAACTCGACGAATTCGACCATCACCTGGCCGATGCCGGTCAGCGTGATGGTGCCGACCACGATGCCGGCGGCAGCGGTCGCGACACCGATGCCGATCATGTTTCTGGCACCGTTGACCAGTCCATGAATGCATTCGTTGACCCCCTGCATCCAGGCGCCGTCACCCGAATGTCCGCGGAACAGTGCCAGCAAGGGACGTTGGGTCAGGACGATGAAGATCATGAACAGCGTGGCCCAGAAGGCCGAGAGGCCCGGCGAAAAACGCTCGACCACCAGGCACCACATCAGTACCACGATCGGCAGCAGAAAGTAGAGGCCGACTTTCACGGTTGGTCCTGTCTCCGGAAGTTCAAGCAGCGGATCGTCGGGGTCATCCATCTCCAGTTCCGGGTATCTGGAGGAGAACTTCAAAAGTGCGATATAGGTGCAGAGCACCAGAGCCGAGACGATGTAGATTGCCGCGTCACCAGCATAGGTTTTTATCCAGCCGATTCCATAGTAGACGGCGAGCCCGATAAGGCAGGTGCCGGTGACAACTGCGGCGAAGGTCATCAGCTTTTGGGCCAGTGTGCTCTGGGTACGCTTCTTCAGCCCCTGCATGCCCGCCTTCAAAGCCTCCAGGTGGACGATATAAACCAGTGCGATATAGGAGATGATCGCCGGTAGGAAGGCATGCTTGATCACCTCGATATACGAGATGCCGACATATTCGATCATCAGAAAAGCCGCGGCACCCATTACCGGAGGGGTCAGCTGTCCGTTGGTCGAGCCAGCAACTTCCACCGCTCCGGCTTTGGTGCCGGGGAATCCGACGCGTTTCATCAAGGGGATGGTGAAGGTCCCGGTGGTGGCGACGTTGGCGATCGAGGAACCCGAGATCAGACCGGTAGTTGCCGACGCGACCACCGCCGCCTTTGCCGGCCCACCTTTCATATGGCCGAGCAGGGCAAAGGCCATCTTGATGAAGTAGTTGCCCGCGCCAGCCTGTTCCAGCATCGCCCCGAAGAGCACAAACAGGAAGACGAAGCTGGTCGACACTCCCAGCGCGACACCGAATACGCCCTCGGTGGTCAGCCACTGATGCGACATCACCTTCGATAGACTCTGACCTTTGTGGGCGATGACATCCGGCATGTATGGTCCGCCAAAGGTGTAGATCAGGAATACGATCGCCACCACCATCAATGGCGGCCCCAGAGCGCGGCGGGTTGCCTCGAGCAGCAGCACCATACCGAAAATGCCGGTGATCAGATCGAGTTCGGTGGGTGCGCCGGAGCGGCCTGAAATCTGTTCATAGAAAAGATAGAGATAGGCGGCGCTGGCCGTCCCCAGAGCGGCAAATATCCAATCCTGCAGGGGAATTCTGTCACGCGGAGAGCGACTGAAAGCGGGGTATGCGGTGAAAGCGAGAAATATCGCAAATGCAAGGTGTATCGAGCGTGCTTCGGTATCGTTGAAGACGCCGAAGCCGAGTGCGAAAGGAAGCGGGGAGGCGTACCAGAGTTGAAACAGAGACCAGGCCAAAGGGACGCCGAAGAGTATCTTCCCTGGAATTCCAGCAGGTTTGCGGGCGCCGGTATCAGTCTTGGCCACCATTTCCTGCAGTTCGTCGTCGCTGATTTGCTCCTGAAGATCTTTATCTTCACTCATTGTTTTTACTCCCCAACTAATTCACCGATGGACCTCGGCGGCTGATGAGCGCTTGGCGCGCAAATCGGTAGCGTGACCGGAGTCGGCCAGCTAGTGGCTGTGCGACGTTTTCTCCGGATCTGCATGCAACGAATGGCGGCCGCGCACTAAGCAACGGCGAAAGGGGTGTGGGATGTAAACCGCCCCTTTCCGGGTATCGAATCGGATTGGCAACCGGAACGGACGGCAGTGCCGTCCGTTCCCACCAAACTACATCAGACCGGCTTCTTTATAGTATTTCTGGGCGCCATCGTGCAGCGGCGCAGAGAGACCGTCTTTCACCATCTGTTCTTTCTGCAGATGGTTGAAAGCGGGATGAAGCTTGCGGAAGCTGTCGAAGTTCTCGAAAACAGATTTGACCACTACATAGACAGTTTCGGCCGGAACATTGGTCGAACTGACGAAGGTGGCGCCGACGCCGAAGGTTTCGACATCATCTGGGTTGCCGCGATACATGCCGCCCGGAATTGTTGCCTTGCGGTAGTAGTCGTTGGCGCTGACCAGTTTATCGACGACCGGTCCGGTGACCGATACCAGTACCGAATCACAGGAGGTGGTGGCTTCCTTGATCGAACCGGCCGGATGGCCAACGGTATAGACCATCGCATCGATTTTGTTATCGCACAGTGCTTTGGATTGCTCGGCTGCTTTCAGCTCGGCTGCCAGGGCAAAATCATCCTTGGTCCAGCCCATCGCCTCAAGCAGTACTTCCATGGTTCCGCGCTGGCCGGAACCCGGATTGCCGATATTGACCCGCTTGCCTTTCAGGTCGGCGAAGGTCTTGATGCCGGCGTCCGCTCGCGCTACCACCGTGAAAGGTTCTGCATGCACGGAGAAGACGGCACGTAGATCCTTGTTGGGCCCCTGATCCTCGAATTTGCTGCTGCCGTGATAGGCGTGATACTGCCAGTCGGACTGCGCGACCCCCATGTCCAGTTCGCCGGCGCGGATGGTGTTCAGGTTATACACCGAGCCGCCGGTCGACTCTACCGAACAGCGTACGCCATGCTGTTTGCGCCCCTTGTTGACCAGCCTGCAGATCGCGCCGCCCGTTGGATAGTAGACGCCCGTAACGCCACCGGTGCCGATGGTAATGAAAGAGTTCGCGCTTGCCAGCGAGGCTGCGCCCAGGGTAATGCCGGCCACGACGAGGGCGCTTGTCAGGCTCTTTTTATTGAACATCTTGTTCCTCCTGCTTGAGTATCGGTAATTGGAATACCGGTCTGGCACCGGTTTGGGATGATTCGAAATGCCCGCTGGCGATTACTCCGTGCCGGGGCCGCCACTCGTTTCGATAGTACTTTCAGTCGCAACGAATCAGTACCTTTTAAAGGGTAACGGCTTTAAGGAAAGTTGCAACCCCGGCCTCGTATGATAGTCAATCAGTCTCTTGCCGCGGCCAATCGTAGATAGTGTCGACGGTGGTGAATGCGATTTCGCTGTGAAGTTGCTACACAACACCCATTTGGAGAGTCAACGATGCTGATTGCCCCGAATCCTCCGACATCGGGTTTCGGTTGAATGCCGGAAACGGCAACCGAATTGTCTGACATAATTGCTTCCCTGCGATATGTTGGTGGCTCCCGCACCGGGAGCGTTGAATGGAGGTTGTGTGATGATGCTACCTTGCAGCGGGAGCAGATGGAGCTGTCACACTGAACAGAGTTGCCGAACCTCAGCTCTTCCCGATTATTCATGGCAGACCGGCGCAGGTCGACGAGAAAACTGAGACGATGATCGACATATTTACCACTGGTGGAACGATAGACAAGGTCTATTTTGACGCAAAAAGCGAGTTTCAGGTGGGTACGCCACAGATCGGCGAGCTTCTGCGGGAGGCGAATGTGACGGTGGAATTTTCCATACATCCGCTTTTTCGCAAGGATAGTCTGGAGATGGACGACCGGGACAGGGCGGAGATTCGGCGACAAGTGGTCGCGGCCGATGGCGGGAGAATTGTGATTACGCATGGCACCGATACGATGATCACAACCGCACTTGCGTTGGTTGGAATCGAAGGTAAAACGATCGTGCTGACCGGCTCCATGCAGCCTGCAAGACTTCGCATCAGCGATGCTGTGTTCAATATCGGTTTCGCGATCTCCGCAGTTCAACTGCTGCCGGAGGGGGTCTATATCGCGATGAACGGCACTCTGTTCGACCCCAGGACCAGCTTCAAGAACGTGGCCGAAAACCGTTTCGAGTCCAAACCCATGACATAGCGACGACTCCCTGACGCTTCGTGCCCGGCGATTTCTGCTTGCACGATCGCGATCGGAAGTGGCCGGCGTGCGCTCAATCAAATGGAATGCGGTTGACCCGAAATCAGCTGCCCAGCATAATTCCCCGGCTTGCCGGTATCTCAACCCACTTCGTCCGGTCTCCGATTCGAGGGTTGTTCGGCAGCGATAGTTTATGGTGGCCCGGCGCGGTCCCCTCGCAACGAAAAACTGTGAACCCGGTCAGGCCTGGAAGGGAGCAGCCGCAGCAGTGGTCTCGTGTGCCGGGGTGTGGCTGGGTCGGGTCGCCACCCTCCATATCCCTCTATCCTCATCTTCCCGATTTCCGCGTCTTATCTCCGTCGGCCGCTTCTTGACGGTGATGGCAAGCCTGACCATGCGGCGCCTGAGCTGAATTACGATACCCTGGGCGTCACAAGGCTATCGGGTAGTAACAGGCTATTCTTCGGGTCAAATAGAAGGAATGGATTGTAAGTATATGAAATTAAGTAAAAACAATGGTCAAATGTTTCTACTTGTCGAGACACTGCGGGGGTAATCGGGAGCGGCACGCGGTTATATCCGCTGACGGTGGGGGCTAAGTCAATAATATGAAATACAATCAATCAGTAAAAGAAATTTCATTATATTTTAATCTAAAATATTTCAAGGTCTGAAACGGTTGCGTTTCAATCGACCGCATCAGCCTATGGCCCGCCAGGTGCTATAGGCACTCGAACCCCAAGCGCGTAGAATGGCGCCTCCCAGGCATCACCAGGCGTTCTCGATCGCAGATGAGTTACCAGGTACTCGCACGCAAATGGCGACCCCGTATATTCTCCGAGCTGGTTGGCCAGGAGCATGTCGTACGGGCGCTCAGCAATGCGCTGGATAACGACCGCTTACACCACGCATACCTCTTCACCGGCACACGCGGCGTCGGTAAAACGACGATCGCACGGATATTCGCCAAGTCGGTCAACTGCGAGGCGGGGGTCAGCTCCACTCCGTGCGGCGAGTGCGCCGTGTGCCGAGAAGTCGACGAGGGGCGTTTTATCGATCTGCTCGAGGTCGATGCCGCATCGCGTACCAAGGTCGACCAGACCCGCGAGCTGCTGGAAAATGTCCCCTACGCCCCGGTCAGAGGCCGCTACAAGGTATACCTGATCGACGAGGTGCACATGTTTTCCGGAGGCAGCTTCAACGCGCTGTTGAAGACGCTGGAAGAGCCGCCTCCCCACGTCAAGTTCCTGCTCGCCACCACCGACCCGCAGAAGGTCCCCGTGACCGTGCTATCGCGCTGCCTGCAGTTCAATCTCAAACGCCTGCCGTTCGAGCAGATCGACGGACATCTGCAGTCGATTCTGCAACGGGAGCAACTCACCTTCGAACCGGCGGCGGTGGAACTGCTGGCGCGGGGGGCGGATGGCAGCATGCGTGATGCGCTGAGCCTGATGGATCAGGCAATCGCCTTCGGTGGTGGCAGCGTGGTTGAGACCGATGTCCGCGCAATGCTGGGAACGCTGGCGGGTGAGCGCATCCACCAGCTGCTGCACCTGCTCGGTGCGGGGGATGCCAAAGGGTTGCTGGATCAGGTCGCGGAGCTGGCCGCGCTGGCGATCGATTTCTCCGCGGCCCTGAAAGAGCTGCTTGCGCTGCTTCATCGCATCGCGCTGCTTCAGGCCGTGCCCGACGCGTTGGACAACAGCGCCGGCGACCGGGAGATGCTGGTTCAGCTTGCCGTGGAGCTCGACGCGGCCGATGTGCAGCTCTATTACCAGATCGCGCTGCTCGGTCAGCGGGATCTTCCGCTGGCACCCGATCCACGCTCCGGTTTCGAGATGATACTGCTGCGGATGATCGCGTTCCGCCCCGCCGCGGCATTGGTCTCCTGCGGGGAGAGCGGCACTACCGCTACCGGGGCGGCAGCTGTGCCCGCCAGCAAAGGCGGCTTGGCGGCCGCAACGTTACGCGTCGGCGATGATAGCCCCGTATCCGTTGCAAGCAGGGAGGCCAGGGTCGACTTCAGCCATTGGCATCAGGTGGTTGCGGGGCTTGGGCTCGGCGGGGTTGCAAGGCAACTGGCGGAGAATTGCGTGTTCAGGCATTGGGATGGCAAGCGGCTGAGCTTGCAGTTGGATGCCCGCCATCGTCATATGCGGGTGGCGAGTTCCGAGCAGCGGCTCGGCAAGGCGTTGCAGCAGGCGTCCGGCGCCGATGTAGAACTGGAGATCGAGGTCACTGATTTGACCCGGTCCGAGGCAGATACGCCGGCACAGCGGGCGGCTATTGCACAGCAGCAGCGGCAGCAGCAGGCGGAGCATCGGATCGACAGCGATCCATTCGTAACCGCGGTCAAGGATCGCTTCGCCGCCCAGGTTCTGCCCGGCAGTGTTCGCCCGGTGGACGAATAGTATATTTATTCAAAAGTGCGATTTACACAGAGGAACAGTATATGAAAGGTGCTATCGGCAACCTGATGAAGCAGGCCCAGAAGATGCAGGCCGATCTGCAAAAGGCCCAGGAGCAGCTGGCACGCGAGGAGATCACCGGCGAGTCGGGCGGCGGGCTGGTCAAGGTTACGATGAACGGCAAGCACGAAGTGCGCAAGGTCGAGATCGACGCCTCGCTGATGGAGGACGACAAGGAGATGCTCGAGGATCTGGTCGCCGCAGCGGTGAACGACGTGGTGCACAAGATCGCGGAGAAGACGCAGGAGAGCATGTCGGGACTGACCGCCGGGATGGGACTCCCTCCGGGGATGAAACTGCCGTTCTGATCTGATTGCGAGGCTCTCCCATGACAGAAAAGGCGCTGCTGGAGCAGCTGATGGAGGCGCTGCGTTGTCTGCCGGGTGTTGGTCCCAAGTCCGCTCAGCGCATGGCCTTCCACCTGCTCGAACGCGATCGGGAAGGGGGGGTCAGGCTGGCGGGGGTGCTGGCCGAATCGATGCAGCGCATCGGTCACTGCAAGCGTTGTCGCACGTTGACTGAGGCCGAGTTGTGTAACATCTGCGCCAATCCGCGCCGCAACAATGCGCTGCTCTGCGTGGTCGAAACTCCGGCGGAGGTGGCTGCGCTGGAGCATGCGACCGGGTACGACGGCCGTTATTTCGTACTGGGTGGCAGGCTCTCGCCGCTGGATGGTATCGGACCGCGTGAGATCGGGCTCGACCGCCTGCAGGCGCTGCTGGATCACGAGACGATCGAGGAGGTGATTCTGGCCACCAACCCGACCGTTGAAGGGGAGGCGACCGCGCACTATATTGGAGAGATGGCGCGCGCCGGCGCCATCCGCGTCACCCGTATCGCGCATGGGGTGCCGCTCGGTGGCGAACTGGAGTATGTCGATGGCGGTACACTCTCGCATGCATTTGCAGGGCGTCGCGAAATCCAGTAACAGGCTGGCGCATCCGCTGACGATGACCGCCGGCGCCGGTCGACACCGTACAGAGATCCGGTTATCCAAGAGTAGGGTATGAATTCCGTCGGACTTTCGCTCAGACTGCCGCAGTCGCTCAACCGGAACGATCAGCTGCCGGTGGGGACGCCGACCCGCCCGCAGCAGCCGATCACCGACAAACCGGAGGCGCCGCTCCCGGTCGCGCGCTCCCGGGCGATCAGCGCGCAGCTCGAGGAGCAGCTGCGGCGCCATCAGGATCGGGTGACCCATGACGGCGGTAGCGACGCACGTACCCGCCGCGCGCTGCAGAGTTATGACGCAATGCTCAACAGCAACCACAACGAGATGTTGAGCCAGATGCTGGGCGTCGACGAATACGCCTGAAACAATACGCTTTCGCGCACTTCGTCCAATCCAATTTCCGTCGAAACAAGCAGCCGGGATGCGCTGGCATATTGCATCGCCAGCGACTATTTTTTTATTTGGTCGCCCCTGTTTTCGTCGGAATAATCCAAATGAGAAGTGAAATCGATCAACAGTTGCAGCAGCGACTGATCGCCTATTTCGAGAAACATCTCGAGTCCCGTTTCGACGAGCTGGAGTGCCGGCAGATCCGAACGTTGCTGGAGGTCTACTACCGCCACGTCGCCGCGGTGGACCTGGAAGAGAGTGAAATCGTCGATCTGGTGGGAGCGGTCGTTGCCCACTGGCAGCTGCTGAGAGAGCACAGAGCGGGGCGGGTTTCGGTCAGGGTCTATAACCCGGCGTTCGAAGAGCATGGCTGGCAGAGTCCGCATACGGTGATCGAAACGGTCACCGAAGATATGTCCTTCCTGGTCGATTCGCTGTCGATGGCGCTCAACCGCGCCGGGGTGACGATTCATCTGACGATCCATCCGGTATTGGCCACGCTGCGTGACAAGCAGGGCCGACTCGAGGAGATTGCAGAGCCCTCTGGCCAACAGAAGCGCGCCGAGTCCATCATCTCGCTGCAGATCGAAAAGCAGCCGACCGCAGAGGCGTTGCGGACTCTGAAGCAGAAGATAGAGGGTGTTTTGCGCGATGTCGCGCTGGCCAATCAGGACTGGAACCTGATGCGCCGCCGGGTTGCCGAAATCAGCGAATCGTTCTCTGTCGGAGAGAGCGGCGGAGGCGAAGGAGATGCGGAGTTCCAGGCTTTTCTGGACTGGGCCGGAGACGATCACTTCACCTTTCTCGCCTTCTGCACCTTTGATCTCGAAACGGGATCGCAGGGGCAGCGGCTGGTAGTAGATGACAACTCCAGGCTGGGCCTCTTCAGAATGGAGTCGGGATACGATCCGCAGGCGATCGTACCCGTCCTGAGCGACCGCTACACCGGTTTTCCCTGCCCCCTGGTGGTCACCAAAGCCAATACACAATCCACGGTGCACCGCCCAGCGCATATGGACTACATCGGTGTAAAACGCCACGACGCGAAGGGTGAGGTCGATGGGCTGCACTGTATCGTCGGTTTCTTCACCATCGCCGCCTATAGCAGTCCACCTGCCGACATTCCGCTATTGAGGAGCAAGGTGTCGGAGGTGTTGGCCGCCTCCAGGCTGGCCGCGCACAGTTTTTCGAGCAAGGTTCTGCAGACGATACTGCAGACCTTTCCCCGCGATGACCTGTTTCAGATCCCGGTGGAGAAGCTGCAGGAGATCGCCTTCGGAATTCTTGGACTGCAGGAGCGTCACCGCACGCGTCTGTTCCTGTTTCGCGATACCTTTAGCCGTTTTTTCTCGGTGCTGGTCTACCTGCCCAAGGAGAAATACAACCGAGAGTTGCGGCTGCAGCTACAGCAGGTGTTGATCGACGAGCTTGGGGGAGTCGGTGTCGAGTTCGACACGCTCTTCTCGGAGTCCACGTTGGCGCGCATCCATTTCATCGTCCATACCAGACCCGACGAGTCGATCGATTTCGA
Organism: Gammaproteobacteria bacterium; assembly: GCA_020445335.1. Classification (GTDB taxonomy): domain Bacteria; phylum Pseudomonadota; class Gammaproteobacteria; order Chromatiales; family Chromatiaceae; genus HKST-UBA178. The sequence goes on along the minus strand of JAGRGU010000001.1, from coordinate 1,853 downwards.
TCCGCTGCAGCTGGAGAGCCGAGTCGTCGAGGTCTCCAAGACCTGGCAGGATGGCCTGCGTGAAGCGCTTCAGGAGCGTTACGGTGAGGCGGATACCGCCCGTCTGATGAAACAGTACGGGCACAGTTTTCCCGGCGGCTATCGTGAAGACTTTCTGCCGCGCACGGCTGCGGCTGATATCACCCGTTTCGAGGCGGCACGCTCCAGCGGCTCGCTCGCGATGCACTTCTATCGCCACTTCAGCGACGCCGAGAGCAGGGTCCATTTCCGACTCTATTCGTTGCGGCAACCGGTTCCGCTCTCGGAGGCGATTCCGATTCTGGAAAACATGGGGTTGAGCGTGTTCGGTGAACGCCCCTACCGGATCGTCGATGCCTTGGGCGAGGTCTGGATTCACGACTTCTCGATGCGCTACGAAGAGATGGCCGAAGCGCTCAACGAGGAGGTCAGCGACCGTTTCCAGAGCGCTTTCCGCAGGATATGGGAAGGCGAGGCGGACAGTGACGGATTCAATCAGCTGATTCTCGGTGCGGCGCTGAGCTGGCGCCAAGTGGTGATCCTGCGCGCCTACAGCAAGTATCTGCAGCAGATAAAGACACCCTTCAGCCAGTCCTACATCATCCGCACGCTTGCGCGCAACCCGAAGGTGACGCACTTGCTGGTCGAGCTGTTCGAGTATCGTTTCGATCCCGCGGTGGCGCGCACGGAGCGGTTGTTGACCGATCTGCTCAGCCGTATCGAGAGCCTGCTGGAGTCGGTTTCGAGCCTGGACGAGGATCGCATCCTGCGCAGCTTCGTCAATCTGTTCATGGCGACCCTTCGCACCAACTACTATCAGCGCAACGGGCAGGGTGAGCCGAAATCCTATCTGTCGTTCAAGATCGACCCGAGTCTGGTCAGCAACATGCCGTTGCCGCGGCCGATGTACGAGATCTTCGTCTTTTCGGTGCGTATGGCCGGCGTGCATCTGCGTGGCGGCAAGGTGGCGCGTGGCGGACTGCGCTGGTCGGACCGGATGGAGGATTTCCGCACAGAGGTTCTGGGGCTGATGAAGGCGCAGATGGTCAAGAACACAGTCATCGTACCGGTCGGATCCAAAGGCGGTTTCATTGCCAAGCGGCTGCCGCCATCGGGTGATCGCGAGGCGACGGCGGCCGAGGTGGTCACCTGCTACAAGACCTTTCTCAGCGGTATGCTCGATCTCACCGACAATCTGATCGACGGCAAGGTGCATCGACCGGATGCGCTGATAAACTATGACGATGACGATCCCTACCTGGTGATCGCGGCGGACAAGGGCACCGCGACCTTCTCCGATATCGCCAACGGCGTGGCTGCGGAGTATGGCTTCTGGCTGGGCGACGCGTTCGCCTCCGGAGGCTCGGTGGGATACGACCATAAACGTATGGCCATCACTGCGCGCGGTGCCTGGGAGTCGGTCAAACGAAACTTCCGTGAACTCGGTATAGATATCCAGAACCGGGATTTCCGCGTGGTCGGCATCGGCGATATGTCGGGTGACGTGTTCGGCAACGGCATGTTGTTGTCACACCATATCCGCCTGGTCGGCGCCTTCAACCATATGCACATATTTCTCGATCCGGATCCGGACGCGGAGGCCTCCTTCGCGGAGCGTTCGCGGCTCTTCGCGCTCAGCCGCTCGAGCTGGGGCGACTATGACAGGAAGCTGATCTCCAGCGGCGGTGGCGTCTTCTCCAGAAGCCTGAAGTCGATACCGTTGAGCGCGCAGGCACGTACCATGTTGGGGGTGAAGCAGGAGCATATGACGCCGAACGAAGTGATCACCGCGCTGCTCAAGGCACCGGTGGATCTGCTCTGGAACGGCGGCATCG
>JAGRGU010000097.1:1921-5475 GCA_020445335.1 Gammaproteobacteria bacterium | reverse complement strand
TCTTGCCGGCGGCGTAGGTCTTCTCCTGATAGTCGACGGTCATCGGGAAGAAATCCCGGCCCTCGATGGGTTTGGCCCCGACCACGGTGCACTGCACCACGGTACCGGCCATGTCGATCATGATTGCACCGTCGGCCTGACGAGCGATTTCACCGGTCTCCAGCACCACCTTATGGTCGCCGTACTGGAACTCTTTTCTGATGTGAGTCATATACTCTCCTCGATGTAGACGCGCGTTTAGCGGCGCAGGCCAAGACTGGAGATCAGGCTGCGATAGCGCTCCACGTCCTTGGATTTCAGGTAGTCGAGCAGCTTGCGTCGTGAGTTGACCATGCGCACCAGACCGCGACGCGAGTGGTGATCATGCTTGTGCGTCGCAAAGTGCTCGGTGAGCTCAACGATGCGCGCCGTCAGCAGCGCAATCTGGACTTCCGGTGAACCGGTATCGTTCTCGTCGCGGGCGTACTTCTTGACGATTTCGCTTTTCTTTTCTGCATTCATTGCCATTGATCTGCTCCTCATTGATGAAGGATTGAATGGCCGCCGACCCGACAATGAGTTCAGGTTTCCGGGGCCGTTTCGATACCCGCCCAGCCGGCAATGCCGAACGGGATCAGTGAACCGGCAATTATCCGGTTTTTAGTGGTGTTGATCAATTCGCGGAAAGGTAAAAAACGGTAAAAAGGCCGCGGCACCGTTTCGCGCGTTTCTGGAGGAGTCTCACGGCCCTCTGCTACAGCATCCGTTTCGGGCCCACGCGCCCGTCATCGAGAATCTCGCCCACGCCGATGAAGCAGCGATTCTGGTCATAGAGGCGCACCCGTCCGGAGGTCGGCGCGTTGGGCACCAGCACCGGCTGGCCCTGTTTGACATAGTAGGTGCTGTCGGCGTTGAGGTTGACCGCCGGCCAGTCGTCGAGCGCCCGCTCTACCGGCAGCAACAGCGCTTCCAAAGACTCCCTTCCCGCTTCGAAGGCGGCATCGATCTGCTCCATCGTGACCATCTGTTCGCTGGAGAAGGGGCCGACGCCGGTACGGCGCAGGCCGTCGACATGCGCGCCGCAGCCCAGCACGGCACCTATATCCTCGGCCAGCGTGCGGACGTAGGTTCCCTTCGAGCAGCTGACCTCGAACTCGAACTGCGGCAGATCGCAGGCACCCAGTCCGATCTCGTGAATCCGTATGGTGCGCGGTTCGCGCGCAACCTCGACACCCTCGCGCGCCAGCTTGTAGAGTCGTTCGCCCTTGTGCTTGAGCGCCGAGTACATCGGCGGAATCTGTTGAATCTCGCCCCGAAAACCCTGCAGCGCCCGTTCGATATCGGCAGCGGTGACATTCGTGACCGGGCGTCGCTCGACGATCTCGCCCTCGGCATCGCCGGTGGTGGTGGTTTCGCCCAGCTTGACGCGCACCCAGTAACGCTTGTCCGCGTCGAGCAGAAAGGCGGAGATCTTGGTGGCCGAACCGAAGCAGATCGGCAGCAGACCGCTGGCCAGCGGATCGAGGCTGCCGGTGTGGCCTGCCTTCCTGGCGAAGAAGATCCGCTTGACCCGCTGCAGCGCGGCGTTCGAGGTCTCTCCCACGGGTTTGTCGAGCAGCAGGATACCCTGCACATTGCGTCCTGAATTGCGGCGCCGGCCCATCTGTTACTACTCCGAGTCAGGGGTCTGGTTGCAGACCCTGTTTTACTCTTGGTGCTTGTCGGAATCCGACTTGACGGCCTGATCGATCAAGCTGGAGAGGCGCTCGCCCTGCTCGATCGAAGCGTCGTAGACGAATCGCAGCTCCGGCAGCGTGCGCAGCTTCATGCGCCGGCCGAGCTCATGCCGGAAGAGCGGCGCGGCGGCGTTCAGCACCCGGCCGACCTCCTTCATCTGCAGCTGATTTCCGAGCGATGTGAAGAAGATGCGCGCGTACGAGAAATCGCGCACCACGCGCACCTCCTGAATGGTGATCATGCCCAGCCGGGGGTCGTCGAGCTCATCGCGCACCAGCACCGCCAGCTCGCGCTGCATCTGCGCACCGACACGGTCGGTGCGGTTGAACTCCCGCGTCATCTCAGCGTGCCACTCCGGTCGATGCCATCCTTTCAGATCTCACGGGCGATCTCGGTCCGCTCGAACACTTCGATCTGATCGCCCACCTTGACGTCGTTGTAGTTCTTGACGCCGATACCGCACTCGGTGCCGGCCTTCACCTCCTGCACGTCGTCCTTGTGACGCCGCAGCGACTCCAGCGCCCCTTCGTAGATCACCACGTTGTCGCGCAGCACGCGGATCGGATTGTTGCGCTTGATCACGCCATCCACCACCATGCTGCCGGCGATTGCGCCGAAGCGGGAAGAGCGGAAGACGTCGCGCACTTCCGCCAGACCGATGATCTCTTCGCGCACCTCCGGCGTCAGCAGTCCCGAAAGCGCCTTCCTGACGTCGTCGAGAATCTCGTAGATGATGCTGTAGTAGCGGATATCGACCCCCTGCTCCTCGGCGATCCGCCGCGCGGCCGCGTCGGCTCGCACGTTGAAGCCGATGATCGCGGCATTCGAGGTCAGCGCCAGGTTGACGTCGGACTCGTTGATGCCGCCGACGCCGGACGCCACTATCTTCACCTTGACCTCATCGGTGGAGAGCTTGATCAGCGAGTCGCGCAGCGCTTCGATACTGCCCTGCACGTCCGCTTTCAAAATCAGGTTGACGTAGTTGACCTCGCCTTCGGTCATCTGCGCGAAGAAGTCCTCCATCTTGGCCGCCTTCTGCGCGGCAAAGCGGTTGTCGCGGCTCTTCTCCTTGCGGCTTTCGGCCAGTTCACGCGCGCGACGTTCGCTGGAGACGACGATGGCGTCGTCGCCGGCGTTGGGCACGCCGGAGAGACCCAGCACCTCGACCGGGATCGAGGGGCCGGCGCTCTTGGTCTGCAGCCGGTTTTCGTCGAGCATCGCGCGCACCCGGCCGAACTCCTGGCCGCTGACCAGCATGTCGCCCTGTCTCAGCGTGCCCGACTGCACCAGGATAGTGGCAACCGGACCGCGGCCCTTGTCGAGGCTCGACTCCACCACGATGCCGCGCGCCGAGCCCTCCACCACCGCCTTCAGCTCGAGCACCTCGGCCTGCAGCAGAATCGCGTCCAGCAGTTCATCGATGCCTTCGCCGGTCTTGGCCGAAACCTTGACGAACATGGTATCGCCGCCCCACTCCTCCGGGATCACCTCGTGCTGGGTCAGCTCCTGCATCACCTTGTCGGGATTGGCATCGGGTTTGTCGATCTTGTTGACGGCGATGATCATCGGCACTTCGGCCGCCTTGGAGTGCTGGATCGCCTCGACCGTCTGCGGCTTGACGCCGTCGTCGGCGGCCACCACCAGAATCACGATGTCGGTCGCCTTGGCGCCGCGCGCACGCATCGCCGAGAATGCCGCATGGCCGGGGGTATCGAGAAACGAGATCATCCCCTTGTCGGTCTCGACATGGTAGGCGCCGATATGCTGGGTGATTCCGCCGGCCTCGCCGGCAGCGACGCGCGAACTGCGGATATGGTCCAGCAGCGAGGTCTTGCCGT
>JAGRGU010000097.1:0-1914 GCA_020445335.1 Gammaproteobacteria bacterium | reverse complement strand
TGATGGTGACCACCGGCGCGCGCGGAACCAGCTCGCCCTGCACCTCTTCGTCCAGCTCGTTCATTACCTCGAGCTCGATATCGGCCGACTTCTGCGCCACTACCTTGTGGCCCATCTCCTCCACCACCAGTGAGGCGCTGTCCGCATCCAGCGGCTGATTGATCGTGACCATCATGCCCATCTTCATCAGCTCGCGGATCACCTCTGCCGCCTTCACCGACATGCGCTGCGCCAGCTCGGCGACGGTGATGCTCTCCGGGATCTCCACTTCGCGCACCATCGGCTCCGTCGGCATCACGAAGCCGTGCTGGCTGTCGCCCTTCGGCGCCACCGGCCGGACCAGTGGCTTGCCTTTGCGACGGCCGCGCTTCTCTTCGGCGACGTGCAGTTCGCGGCGGCCGCGTCCCCTGCCCCGCTCCTGATCCATCTCGCGTTCGCGCTGATCGTCCCTGCGCCCGGAGACCCCCTTCTTGCCGGGTTTCTCCGCGGCTACGCTCTTGGTTCTGGCTTCGAACTTGGCCTGGCGTGCCTCCTCTTCGCGCTCGCGGCGCGCTTCGTCCTCGAGCTGGCGTTTGCGGGCCTCCTCTTCGCGCTGCTTTTCGGCCTCGGCTTCACGCCGACGACGCTCCTCCTCTTCGGCCGCCTGCTTCTCCGCCAACGCCTCCTGGCGGCGCCGCTCCTCGGCCTCCTGACGCGCCTTGTTCTCGGCTTCGACCACGGCGCGCTGCTGCGCCTGCTCATCGAGTGCCTTGCGCGCGGCCTCGGCTTCGGCGAGGGAGTTCTGATCCTCGTTGACGCTGCCGCGCTTGACGTAGGTACGCTTGCGCCGCACCTCGACGCTGACCGTCTTGGCGACGGCGCCGCCCCGCTGCGCCGCCCCGCGGCCCGCGCTGCGGCCGACACCGCCCGGTTGCTTCAGTTCGGTCACGGTCTTGCGTTTCAGCGTGATCTTTTTCGGTCCGCCGGCGCTACTGTTGCGCGTTTTGCCGTGGCTCTCACGCAGATGGGTGAGCAGCTTGCGCTTCTCCTCCTCGGTAATGATATCCTCGGCACCGGACTTCGGCAGGGACGCCTGGCCCAACTGGGACAGCAGCAGGTCAACCGGAATGCCAACATCTTCCGCCAGCTGTTTAACTGTAATCTCACTCATTATGAAAGGACCTCCAGATTAGCCCCGTCCCTACTGCCCGCCATCTTCAAACCAGGGTGCCCGCGCTGTCATGATCAGCTTCGCCGCCCGCTCTTCGTCCATGCCCTCGATCTCCATCAACTCGTCCACCGAGAGCTCGGCCAGATCGTCCATGCTGACAATGTCACGCCCGGCCAGCTCGTAAGCCAGGTCGGTGGTCATACCTTCCATGTTCTTGAGCTCCTCCTCCGGCTCCTTCAGCGTCTCCTCGCGGGCGATCGCCTGGGTCAACAGAACCTCTTTGGCGCGGTCGCGCAGCACATCCACGATCTCGGCGTCGAACTCCTCGATCTCGAGCATCTCGTTGATCGGCACGTAGGCCACCTCGTCGAGCGAGGTGAAGCCCTCCTGCACCAGGATCGTCGCCACCTCTTCGTCGACGGCCAGCTGCTCCATGAAACTCTGCACGAACAGCCGCCCCTCCTCCTCGCTCTGCGCCGCGGCCTCGCTCTCGTTCATCACGTTGAGCTCCCACTGCGTCAGCTCGCTGGCGAGGCGCACGTTCTGCCCGCCGCGGCCGATCGCCTGCGACAGGTTATCCTCGTTGACCGCGACGGTCATGCTGCCCTTGTCCTCGTCGACCACGATCGATACCACCTCGGCCGGCGACATGGCGTTGATGACGAACTGAGCGACATTCTCGTTCCACAGAATGATATCCACCCGCTCGCCGTTGAGCTCGTTGGAGACCGCCTGCACCCGCGAACCGCGCATGCCGACGCAGG
>JAGRGU010000012.1:259-54242 GCA_020445335.1 Gammaproteobacteria bacterium | reverse complement strand
AACAGCATACCCCAATGATGCAGCAGTACCTCCGCATCAAGGCGGAGCATCCCGAGATGCTGCTCTTCTACCGCATGGGGGATTTCTACGAGCTCTTCTACCAGGACGCCGAGCGGGCGGCGCGGCTGCTGGATATTACGCTGACCAAACGCGGCAAGTCGGCGGGCGCGCCGATCCCGATGGCGGGGGTGCCTTACCATGCCGCGGAGGGCTACCTGGCACGGCTGGTGAAGCAGGGTGAGTCGGTGGCGATCTGCGAGCAGATCGGCGACCCGGCAGCGAGCAAGGGACCGGTCGAGCGCAAGGTGGTGCGGGTGGTGACGCCCGGCACGGTGACCGACGAAGCGCTGCTGGAGGAGCGGCGCGACAACCTGCTGGCGGCGCTCTGCAGCCGCAGGGATGGCTATGGAGTGGCCACACTCGACCTGGGCAGCGGCCGCTTTGTGCTGCAGCAGCTGACTTCGCGGGAGGCATTGGCGGGAGAGCTGGAACGGCTGCGTCCCTCGGAGCTGCTACTGCCGGAGGATTCCGATCTTCCCTCGGGCGTCAGCCAAACGCGCGGCTGCACCCATCTTCCGGCCTGGCATTTCGAGCTGGAGAGCGCCGAACGGTTGCTGAGCGAGCAGTTCGGCACCCGCGACCTGGGCGGCTTCGGCTGCGCCGATCTGCCGCTCGCCGTCGCCGCCGCCGGTGCCCTGCTGCAGTACGTCCAGCACACCCAGCGCAGCGCCCTGCCGCACCTGCGCGGCCTCAGCGTCGAGCGGCGCGAGGATGCGGTGATCATCGATGCCGCCACGCGCCGCAATCTGGAGATCGAACACAGTCTCAGCGGCAACAGCCGCAGCACCTTGGCCGGCATCATGGACCGCACCTGCACGCCGATGGGTTCGCGCATGCTGCGGCGCTGGATCAACCGCCCGTTGCGCGATCGTGTCCGCATCACGGCGCGCTACGCGGCGATCGAACAGCTGCTCGCCAACGGCCTGCACCCCGAACTGCGCGAAGAACTGCAGGGGATCGGCGACATCGAACGCATCTGCGCCCGCATCGCGCTGGGTTCGGCACGGCCGCGCGATCTGGCGACGCTGCGCGACTCACTGGCGCAGCTGCCGCCGCTGCGGCAGAGTTTGGCGCCGCTGGAGGCGCCGCTGCTGCTGCAGCTGGCGACGGAGATGGGCGAGCAGCCGGAGCTCCTGGCGTTGCTGCAGCGTGCGCTGATCGATAACCCGCCGCTGCTGGTTCGCGATGGCGGCGTGCTGGCGCCAGGCTACGACAGCGAGCTGGACCAGCTGCGCGAGCTCTCCAGCAACGCCGACGGTTTCCTGCTCGACCTGGAGCGCCGCGAACGCGAACGCAGCGGCATCGCAACGTTGAAGGTCGGCTACAACCGTGTCCATGGCTACTACATCGAGGTCGGCCGCAGCCATGCCGATGCAGTGCCCGCCGATTTCGTGCGCCGGCAGACGCTGAAGGGGGTGGAGCGCTACATTACACCGGAGCTGAAGAAGTTCGAGAATCAGGTTCTCTCCGCGCGCGAGCGCTCGCTGGCGCTGGAGAAGCGCCTCTACGAGCAACTGATCGAGCACTTGCAGCAGCAGCTGGCGCAGCTGCAGCAGTGCGCCGAGGCGCTCGCCGCGCTCGACGTCATCGCCAACTTCGCCGAGCGCGCGGAACGGCTCGATCTCTGTATCCCCGAGCTGCGCGACGAGCCCGGGCTGGAGATCGGCGCCGGTCGCCACCCGGTGGTCGAACGGGTCAGCGAGACGCCGTTCGTCGCCAACGACACCATCCTCGACGATGAGCGCCGCATTCTGGTCATCACCGGTCCCAACATGGGCGGCAAATCGACCTACATGCGCCAAACCGCGCTGATCGTGCTGCTGGCGCATGCCGGCAGTTTCGTGCCCGCGAAGCGTGCCGGAATCGGCCCGATCGACCGTATCTTCTCGCGCATCGGTGCCTCCGACGATCTCGCCGGAGGCCGCTCGACATTCATGGTCGAGATGGAGGAGACGGCCAATATCCTCAACAACGCCAGCGACCGGAGTCTGGTGCTGATGGACGAGATCGGCAGGGGCACCAGCACCTTCGACGGTCTCTCGCTGGCCTGGGCCAGCGCTGTGGAACTGGCGACGCGGATTCGTGCCTTTACGCTCTTCGCCACTCATTACTTCGAACTCACCTCGCTCTCCGAGGAGTATCCCGGTATCGCCAACGTCCACCTCGACGCGGTGGAGCACGGCGATCGCATCGTCTTCATGCACGCAGTGCGCGAAGGTCCGGCAAATCAGAGTTACGGCCTGCAGGTGGCGGCACTGGCGGGTGTGCCTCGGGCGATCATCCGCCGTGCGCGCAGCCGTCTGGCCGAGCTCGAACGCAGCGCGCAACGGCAGCGCGAGCAGGATGCCGATCAGCTGTCGCTTTTCGACGCGCCCGAGGCGGATGAGAGAGAGGCCGAGGCGCTGATCGGTGCGCTCACGGCGCTGGAGCCCGATCGGATGACGCCGCGCGAGGCGCTGGATGCAATCTACGAATTGAAACGGCTGGCCGAGGGCGACGACGGCTGATCAGGGAAAAGAGATTTCCGCGAGGTTCTCGCCCACCTCGACCACGTCGCCCTCGTTCAATTTGACACCCGCGACCGAGTCTACCGGCTTGTTATTGATCATAGGGTAGCGGTCGCCGCCGATATGCAGCAGAAAGAAACCCTGCGGCCGACGCGCAATCGCCGCCACCTCGCCGCCCGGTTGTCCGATGGTGTAGAGCGCGCGCTGCAGGATCTCCGTCTGCCCGGCGTTCGGACCGCGAAAAAAGCGCAGCTTGGCGGATTTGGCCAGGTTCTGGGCGCGCGGCGACAGGGTGTCGCGTTCGTGCTTCTGCTGTTCACCGCTTGGCGCAGGCGACGGCTCCTCACGGAGGGGTGCCTGCGGCGCCACCACCGGCTGGCTGCGCTCGGCCTCGAATCGCATGTCGAAGCTGCCGATCTTGAGCTGGTCACCATCCTTGAGGAGGTGCTTGGAGACGTTTTTCTGGTTGAGCTGGGTGCCGTTGGTGCTGTTCAGATCTTCCAGGTAGTAGTGATCGAGCACCCGCAGAAGACGCGCATGCTGGCGGCTCACCGACGGATCGCGCAGCACGATGTCACACCCCTGCTCGCGGCCGATCGAGATGCGGCTTGCTTCGAGCGGCATCTCGTCGCTGACCCCATTCCGCTGCATGATAACGAGTTTAAACTGCATTCCCACCCCTGGCAGCCTCCCCTTCGACAGACGCTTGTCCCACCCCGACCAGCGCCAATGAAACATTATCATACCCGCCGCGCTCGAGCGCCAGTCTCAGCAGCCTGTCACAGGCCGCTTCCAGCCGATCCATGTATTCTCCCACCACCCGGGCGATGGTGCGGTGAGAGAGCATGTTGCTGAGCCCATCCGAGCAGAACAGAAAGCGGTCGCCCGCGCGCACCCGCACACTGGCGCTGTCGACGCGCAGATCTGCGTTGAGCCCCACACCACGGGTCAGCAGATTGGCCTTGACCCCGGCTCTGATCGCCGCCGGACGCGAAGGGAATCGACCCTCGTCCAGCAGTTGCTGAATCATGCTATGGTCATTGGTCAGCTGGCGTAGTTCACCGTCACGCCAGCGGTAGAGTCGGGAGTCGCCGACGTGGGCGTAGTGCAGGTGGTCATCGTCGAAGCGACCGATCACCAAAGTCGTCCCCATCCCCTGCAGCCCGGCGTCAGCTGCTATCGCCGCGAGGATCGCCTGATTGGCTGCGACGACCGCTGTCGCCGGCTCCAGATCCGGTTGCTGACGGTAGCGGCCCGTAATGGTCGAGACCGCCAATGCGCTGGCGATCTCTCCAGCCTGATAGCCGCCCATACCATCGGCCAGCACCACCAGACCGAGCTCCCTGTCCACCCCGACAGAGTCCTCGTTGATCGCCCTGACCAGCCCCCTGTCGCTGCGGCAGACAAACTGCTTGGTGGTGGTATCGGGCATAGAGATAGGGATCTTGAACGCTCCCGTCGTTAGTCGGCCGGCCGCCGGTGGACTTGAACCGGATGCGGCCGCGGCAATTGAAAAGGGCGTCCCGCGGACGCCCCTCTCTCAACGCAGCTGCAGGGCGGCGTCAGCGCTTGCTGCCCTCGCTGTCGAGGATCGCCAGCAGCCGGTCGGCGGGGATGTAGCCGGGGATCATCTTGCCGTTGTCGAGCACGATGTTGGGCGTGCCGCTTACCCCCAGCTGCTCGCCCAGCGCCAGATCTGCACGCACCGGGTTGTCGCACTCCCGCTCCTCGATCGCCTTGCCCGCCTTGGCCGCCGTCATCGCCGCCTTGCGGTCGTCGGCGCACCAGACCGATACCGCTTTCTTGAAGGAGTTGCTGCCGATGCCGGCGCGCGGGTAGAAGAGGTAGCGGATGCGAATCCCCTTCTCCAGATAGCTGTCGATCTCGCTGTGCAGCTTGCGGCAGTATCCGCAGTCGATATCGGTGAAGACGGTGACATTGTGCTTTGCCGGCTCCTTTTCCGGCCCGAAGATCACCATCAGGTTCTCGTCCAGGCCGGTGATCGCTTTGGATTTGATCGCGTTGAGTCGCGGCTCGGTCAGATTCCGCTGCAGCTCGATGTCGAGCAGTGTCCCCTGCATCAGGTAACGGCCATCCTCGGAGACATAGGCCAGCTTGTGCCCGATCACCACCTCGTAGAGACCTGGGATCGGTGAGGCGGTTATCTCGCCGAACCTGAGGCCCGGCAACAGCATGCCGAGGCTGTTGCGGACTTTCGCGGCACCCTCGCTGTCGGCCGCAGCCACAGGCATGCCGGCCAGCGCCAGCACCACTCCGAGGAGGGATAAGATTTTCGTGATTCGATAAGACATGGCTTTCAATCCCGGAAGTTGTTGAACTGCAGGGGCAGACCATAGTCCCCCCCCTTCAATAGCGCGATCACCTGCTGCAGATCGTCGCGACTCTTGCCCGTCACGCGCAGCTGGTCGCCCTGCATCTGCGCCTGCACCTTGATCTTGGCACCTTTGATCGCCTTGATCATACGCTTGGCCTGTTCGGTGGCGATGCCCTGCTTCATCGTCACCTGCTGGCGTGCGGCGTTGAGACTGCTGTCGCTGTTACCGACCTCCATGCTGCCGACGTCAACACCTCGTTTGACCAGCTTTTGGCGCAAAATATCCCGCATCTGCCTGAGTTGGAACTCCTCCTCCGCGCGCAATGTGATCTCCGCACCCTGCAGCTCGAAACTGGCGCTCACGCCCTTGAAGTCGAAACGCGTGGTCACTTCGCGATTGGCCTGATCGACCGCGTTGCGTACCTCCTGAAGGTCCACTTCGGAGACGACATCGAATGAGGGCATGGCAAACTCCTGGATCTATCCGCTCGGTCACGCCGACCGCGGCAACCGCGCAAGGCTAACACATCCGGCGCGGATGACCACCGCCGCGGCGCTCTGCAACGCCTTTTCAACCGCGCGGATGGTGTTTGCGGTGCAGGTTGCGCAACCGCTCCTGTGCCACGTGGGTGTAGATCTGGGTGGTGGAGAGATCGCTGTGACCCAGCAGCATCTGCACCACGCGCAGGTCGGCACCGTGGTCGAGCAGGTGGGTGGCGAAGGCGTGCCGCAGGGTGTGCGGCGAGATCGACTTGCGGATACCGGCGCCGAGCGCGTGCTTCTTGATGCGGTACCAGAACGCCTGGCGGGTCATGCCGGCTCCGCGCCGGGTCGGAAACAGCGCATCGCACAGCTGCCCGCCGAGCAGCGCACTACGGCCCGAGAGCAGAAAACGTCTCAGCCAGTCGAGTGCCTCTTCGCCCAGCGGCACCAGCCGCTCCTTGCCGCCCTTGCCGGTCACCCGCACCAGCCCCCGTCGCAGTTCGACCTGGTCGAGCGTCAGCCCCACCAATTCGGAGACGCGCAGCCCAGTGGCGTACAGCACCTCCAGCATGACCCGGTCGCGCTCGCCCTCCGGATCCTCGATACGGGGCGCTTCCAACAGCGCCTCGACCTCGGCCTCGGTCAACGATTTTGGCAGCGGCCGACCCAGTTTTGGCGCCTCGACCCGGGCGCTCGGATCCTGCCGCAGCCAGCCTTCGCGCACCGCGTGGCGGTAGAACTGGCGCAAAGCGGAGAGCAGGCGTGCGCTGGAGCGGGCCTTGCGCCCCTGCTGCGATTGCGTGGCAAGAAACGCCAGCAGATCCGCACGCTCCACCTGCAGCAGACCGGTGGCGCGCGTCCGGCGCAACCATGTGGCCAGTATCCCCAGGTCGGAGCGATAGGCGGCCAGCGTATTTTCGCTCAATCCGCGCTCCATCCAGAGCGCGTCGGCAAAGCGTTCGATGACTCTCTGGTCCTCCTCCGTCATGTCGCGCCAAGGCCCTTCATAGGGTCTCCACGAAGGCTTCGTATCAGTCTGAAATTCATGGCTCGTATGATAGCGCTCCCCGCCCCGGGAGCCATCATTGCCGGCGCTTTCGCAAACCCGCCCCACGCCTGAATTCACCTCCCGCCCCGAGCGGAAATCCACTCTCCGGGTTTTCCACAGCAGCTGTGGATAACACTGTGAAAAAGAGGGGGATAGAGGCCCCGATGGCTTGTGATTGCAGCATTGCCTTTAGATTGTACAAAATTTACACGACTCGCCTCAGTTCATTTAAATCAATGACTTACAAGGGGCGCCCCTAATCGGTCAAGATCCGACACGGAAAAATCGACACCCGGCTTCAAAGCGGCGCCGGGATTGTGCATAGTAGTGCCCGAATCAGATCAGCCCGCCGGCGTCGAAGCGATGAAAAATTTCTGGCAAACCAAAACCCTGCGACAGATGAGCAGTGACGAGTGGGAAGCGCTGTGCGACCGCTGCGGCAAATGCTGTCTGCATCGTTACCAGGCACGGGGGAGCCGGGAACTGCAGTTCACCCTGGTCTGCTGCCGCTATCTGGAGCGCACCAGCGGCGCCTGCGCGGATTATCCGAACCGGCTCAGCAATCAGCCGGAGTGCGTATCGCTGTCGCCCGATATGCTCGATGAACCCGACTGGCTGCCGCAGAGCTGCGCGTACCGTCTGCTGGCGGAGGGCAAGCCGCTGCCGGATTGGCACCCGCTGATCAGCGGCGACCCCGGGAGCGTCGATCGCGCCGGGCAGTTCATCGGTCGGTTCGCCGTCAGCGAGCTGGAGGCCGCGGATCACAGCCACTACCTGGTCGACTGGATTCGCTGAAGGCATGCCCCAGAGAGCGGAGATATCGACGCTGTACGAGTTTCTCGCCGCAACCGGGGCGCGGCTGCGAACCTTCGACATGGGGCGCCATCTGCTGAAGATCCCCGGCGAACGGTTTCTGCGCTTCGAGCAGAGCGAGATCCCCTACCCGACCCCGCTGCATCGGCAGGCGTGGTTCGCGCTGCTGTTTCAGGAACCGCAGCCCGAGAGCGAGCCCTTCGTCTGGTTTCTCCGGTTTCCGCTCGACGAGCAGGCGAAACTCAACCAGGCCGCCCGCGACGATTTCATGCATCGCCTGGTCGAGCGCGTCGGCGTCAACCTGCAGGCGGCCAGGGAGGGGGGGAAGATGGAGGCGGCACTGCAGGACAACCCCTACAGTTTCAAGCCGCGCGATGATCGACTGGCGGTCTTCCATGCACGCATCTCGCGCCATTTGAAGGCGGCACCCTCGCGCCACTACGCTCATGCGCGCGCCTACTTCAGCGGTGAATTGGGATGGGATCAGTGGCCGTTCATCGGTTACCAGGGAATCGCCGACGTCGCCGCCCGTTTCGACCAGGACGACAACAGCGCGATGTTGCGCCAAGCCCTGCCGCAACTGCCAGACAGACCGCTGGTGGCGCTCTGTCACTGCCTGGAGAACGAACCGATTGACGCCGCCCTGAGCAGCGCGCTGCTCAGGGCGGCGAGGGCGAGCCTATGCCATTCGCCCCCCTCTGTCAGCGTGCTCGCGGCGCTGGTGCGCGCCATCTCCAGATCGGTTTCGCAGACCGCGCGCCGTCAGCTGCTGCAGGAGGTTCTCGACCATCCGCTGGCCACCGAGGCGGATGTTCTGGCCGCTCTCGCCGCACGTGCCTGGCAACAGCTTGCCGGCGCGGAGATGACCGCCCCCTTTCTCGAGCGGCTGGCGCGCAACAACCAGGGGCAGGCTTTCTTCGACCACTGCCTGGCGGATCTGCTCTTCATCCCGGGGATGCGCGAGCCGCTGCTCGCCGGCCTGCGCAATCCCGCGCGCTCGGCGGAACTCTCCAGCGCGGTCGGCGCCTTCTTCCGGCAGCTCGGCAGCGGCTGAGGCAGGGTTCAACCGGCGTCCAGCTCCTTGGCGATCAATCCCATGCCCGGCTCCGGGTGTGGCGCGGGCACGCGTACCCGGTAGCCGCCACCGGGCGCCTCGTCCATCGAAGCCCCCTGCAGGTCTTCCATCTGCGCCAGCAAGAAGCTGTGGCTTCCGTCCGGGGTCAGCAACTCCAGGCGATCACCCACTTTCAGTTTGTTCTTGATCTCCAGCTCCATCCAGCCGCGGTCGGGATCGTATGCCGAAACCTCAGCCACGAACTGCCGGCGCATGTCGCGCGATGCGCTCTCGCGGTAGTTCTGCAGCTCATGGGTCGCGTGGCGCTGGTAGAAGCCGTCGGTATAGCCGCGATTGGCGAGCCCTTCGAGCGCCGTCATCAGTTCCGGGCGGAAGCGGCGACCGGCCACCGCGTCGTCGATCGCCTGGCGGTAGACGCTGGTGGTCCGCGCCGCGTAGTAGTGCGATTTGGTCCGGCCCTCGATCTTGAGGCAGTCGATGCCGATCTCGACCAGACGCTGGACATGCTCCACCGCACGCAGATCCTTGGAGTTCATGATGTAGGTGCCCATCTCGTCCTCGAACACCGGCATGAACTCTCCGGGTCGCTCGCGTTCCTGCAGCAGGTAGACGCGATCAGCCTCGGGGTGACGACGCTGTCCCGACTGCGAGAGGCCGCTCGCCTCTTCACCGCAGCCACCCTCCCCGAGCTGGTAATCCCAGCGGCAGGAGTTGGTGCAGCTGCCCTGGTTGGCATCGCGGTGATTGAAGTAGCCGGAGAGCAGACATCGCCCGGAGTAGGCGATACAGAGAGCGCCGTGAACGAACACCTCGAGCTCCATCTGCGGGCATGCCTGGCGGATATCGGCCACCTCGTCGAGCGATAGTTCACGCGACAGGATCACCCGGCTGAGCCCGGCCTGCTGCCAGAAACGTACCGCTGCGGCGTTAACGGTATTGGCCTGCACCGAGAGATGGATCGGCAGCTCGGGCCAGCGCTCGCGCACCAGCATGATCAGGCCCGGGTCGGACATGATCAGGGCATCGGGGCCCAGCGCCACCACCGGATCGATATCGTCGATAAAGGTTTTCAGCTTGGCGCCGTGCGGCATCAGGTTGCAGGCCAGATAGAAGCGCTTGCCCTGAGCCCTGGCCTCGGCGATGCCGATGCGCAGGTTCCCCTGCAGAAAATCGTTGTTGCGCACGCGCAGACTGTAGCGCGGCATACCGGCATAAACCGCGTCAGCGCCGTAGGCGAATGCGTAGCGCATGTTCTTGAGCGTGCCGGCAGGGGAAAGCAGTTCGGGTCGTTTCATAGGTCTGGGGTGGTTCGGTGTCGCGCGCTCCGGGAACGCGCACTCAGTGGATATCGGACGGGGGGCTGAGCCAGGATCATCAGTCAGATTCGGCCACGCCATCGAGGCGCCAGTCTACTCCATTGCCACGCCTGGCTTAACCCCGGATCCGCCGGTTTATCGCCTTGAAACAGCCCTGCGCCCGACTCGAGCAGGCCCGCCTCCGCCCCTTGAGCCGCGTGGTGTTCCCCTGTTACCGCCGCGGCGGCACGATCGAAAGGCGACGCAATGGAGGCCGGAGCTGCTGCCGCTGCCCGTGCCCGGGGTGGTCAGGTACAGGGCGAGCCGCACGACAAGCTGCCGCCACTCCGCCGCTTCGACAAGCGCCGCTAAAGCCCCGCCGGGTGACGGTCGCTAACTGGAACTGTAGCAACCACAAGAATAAGCGGACGCGGTGCTCCGCCAACCGATCACAAGCTTTCGTTGCCAGGCCTTATGCAGAGACCACAGTCACATTTATCCCGCGCGACGTCGGCGCGTCGGCTCCCGGAATGCGGACCGGAGGCCTGACTGCGCCATGGTGAAACCCATCGACCTGCAACAGGATCTCCGTATCGTCGCCATCCGGCGGCAGGTCAAGCTGCTCTTCAGCGCCGCCGTGATTCTGCTCACCCTGATCGCCGGTTACCTCTCCTGGAACGAGTTCAACCGCAGGCTCAGCACCGAGGTGCTCGAATCCTATCACCTCGACACTCTGCTCTACTGCATCCAGATTCGCGAAGCGCTTCAGGTCGATCTATCGGCCCCCGATCAGCTTCCGCTGAGCCCGACCCAGCGGCAGTACCGCATAGAACTGCTGCAGCGGAGGCTCGACAGGATCGCCGACCTGCAGCACGAATTCGAGCACCAGAGTCCGCTCTCCGAGCGGATCAGCAGCAGCCTGCAGCTGGTGCAGAGCGAATTTGACGCGTTTCGTGTCAGCTACGCCAGCGGCGATGTCGACGGTAGTCTCGCGCGGAGCAGCCTGCAGACTTTCCTACGCAGCATCGACCGCCTCTCTCAGCTGCATAAACGCGCTCACAATCAGCTCCACAGCGAATGGAATCAGAGTCAGGTGGAGCGTGTCTGGTTGTTGATGGCGTTGTTCGCGCTGGCCGCGCTGTTGGGTTACCGACTGGTGCGGCAGATCTTCACCAGGATTCAGCAGCTGTTCGCCTCGCAGAAGCGCACCGAATCGAAACTGCGACTCTCCGCGACCGTCTTCGAGAGCTCTTCCGAGGGGGTAATGATCACCGACCCCGAGCAGATCATCATCTCGGTCAACAAGGCTTTCACCGAAATCACCGGCTACAGCGAGATCGAGGTGCTGGGAAAAACGCCGAAGGTGCTCAGCTCGGGGCGCCACGATGCGGAGTTCTATCATCGGATGTGGCGCTCGATTCGCCACCAGGATCGCTGGAAAGGCGAGATCTGGGACCGTCGCAAGGATGGCGAGATTTATCCCAAATGGCAGAGCATCAGCGCGGTACGCGATGTCGAGGGCAAACTGGTGAACTATGTCAGCGTCTTCTCCGATATCACCAGCATCCGCCAGTCACAGGATCAGCTCTATCACCTTGCGCACCATGATCCGCTGACCGATCTGCCCAACCGCATGCTGTTGAACGCGAGGCTGGACCAGGCGATCAACCATGCCCATCGGGAGAGGAACCATATCGCGCTGATGTTCCTCGATCTAGACCGCTTCAAGAATATCAACGACACCCTCGGCCACCCGGTCGGCGACGAGCTGCTGAAGTCGCTCGCGCAGCGCCTGAAAAGCGTGGTACGCGAGGATGACACCGTCGCCCGCCTGGGGGGCGACGAGATGATCGTGGTGCTGGAGGGGCTGGAGCATCCGCAGCTGGCTACCAAGGTGGCCGAAAACCTGCTGGGCATATTCGAGCAGCCTTTCACGCTGGGCGAGCACGAGGTCTACGTCTCGGCCAGTATCGGCATCAGTATCTACCCGCGCGACGGCAGCGATGCCACCACGCTGCTGAAAAATGCCGACGCCGCGCTCTACATGGCCAAGAAAGATGGCCGCAGGCGCTACCACTTCTATGTAGAGGAGCTGACCACCAGCGCGCTGGAGACGCTGACGTTGGAGTCGGACATGCACCGGGGACTCGAGCGACAGGAGTTCGTGCTGCACTATCAGCCGCAGTTCTCGCTCTTCAATGGCGAACTGGTGGGCGCGGAGGCACTGCTGCGCTGGAATCACCCGGAGCTGGGCATGGTGCCGCCCAACCGCTTCATCCCGCTCGCCGAGGAGAACGGATTGATCGAGCCGTTGGGACTCTGGGTGCTGCAGACCGCCTGCCGACAGGCACGTCGCTGGCAGCTCGAGTCGCAGGTGAACCTGCGCATGTCGGTCAACCTCTCGGCGCGCCAGCTGACCCGCAACCGCCTGGTCGAAGAGATCGCCGAAACGCTTCGCGAATTCGAACTGGATCCGCACTGGCTGGAGCTGGAGATCACCGAAAGCACGGTCATGAACCACCCCCGGCATGCGACCGAGAAGCTGCAGGCGTTGCGTGCGCTGGGAATAACCATCGCCATCGATGACTTCGGCACCGGTTACTCTTCGCTCAGTCACCTCAAGAGCCTGCCTGTCGACCGGCTCAAGATCGACCGGAGTTTCATTCGCGACATCCCCAGGGATACCGATGATGTCGCCCTCGCGCGATCGATCATCGCGCTCGGTCACAGCCTCGACCTGCGGGTGATCGCGGAGGGGGTGGAGACCACGGCCCAACGCGAGCTGCTCGCTTCGATGGGGTGCAATGAGATGCAGGGCTACCTCTACAGCGCGCCGGTCCCGGCCGCGGAGATGGGGCGCTTCTTCTCCAACGAAGAGCTCTCGATCTGCATCAACGAAGGGTGATCCCGGCCGCGCCGACCCGTCGCGTTGCATCCTTAGGCGTCGCGGCCTAAGATCGCGACCATCCCGCGCAGCATGCAGACCACCCTATGTCCCGCGAAATCGACCGCATATCGACGGAGATCGGCTGTATCGACACGGCCAACCTGCCGGCGACGCTGATCTCCACACTTGGTGCTCACTGCAAGGTCTACAAGGCCGGCGGCCTGCGTGCCAAGGGCGCATCGCACGATGTCGTACTGAAGATGCATACCCTGAGCTGCGACGCGCGCGAGGCGGAGCTCTACCAGCGCGACTACCGCAAACTGAGGCAACAGCTGGGCGATATCATCCCGCAGGCGCTGTTCGTCCGCACCCGGATCGCTGGTGTCGAGAACCTGCTGGTGCTGGCGCAGGCGCACACCCCCTGGTTCAACATCGCCAACCCGGCCAACGAGGCCGAAGCGATGCCGATGATGAAGGGTTTCCATCTGGCACGCGACCAGCTGCGCAACTTCGTTGCGGCGGCACGCGGATGGCAGCGCGAGGAGTCGAAAGTGATCGACCTTTTCGGTCTGGACAACCTGGTGCTGGACCGCAAACACCAGATCCGCTACCTGGACAGCTTCGAGGTCTTCTTCTACGAAGATATGCTGCACCTGATCGAGCACCACGACCGGGAGCTCGAGGAGCGCATCACCATCTCGCTGCAGCGGCTCGAGTATCTGGAGTATCTGGTCGCGCAATAGCCGAACTCGCGGGTCTGTTCTACCACCTGCCGCTCGAACCGTAGTTCGATATTCAGCCATGTCACGGGATCAATCCCGCTGAAAGCCCCCCGAAGAGGATCCGGACGGCAGCCGGTAAGTGAACCTATCAACAACCCCTACGCACCGAATTTCCATCCGGTAAGCGGTCGTTATTCCCGTGCCAAATTAATGCTCTCTTAAGGTTTCATGCTTAAGGTTACGGCAACCGAATCAGCCGTATCACCCTGGTGTGAGTCGAAACATGAAACGAAAAAGCAAACCCGGAAAAAGTTGTATCGACTGGCATAAAGAGAGCGCTCACAAATTACCCGACGATTACGACGAAGATGATTGATCCCCGCGTTCTCGACAGCTCCGATAGCGCCTGCGGAAAAGATGGAACTAGAGTGGGTAATGGGAACAACAGGACGGCTCGACATCCGCACGACCTTATTCGGAACGGCTGCCACACCTCTGGCGAAGTCTGCATGGGCCGCCAATGGAGCTGGCACCTGCTGCTGCCGATAGGTGTTTTTCTTCTGGCCGTGTTGTCAGAGTATAGCGGCCTGGACCTGTGGTTGGCCGACCAGGTATTTGATGGTGGTGCGCAGACCTGGCCCTTCAAGAACAGTTACCTGGCGAGGCATATTTTTCACGATATGGGACGCAGCATGGTGCTGCTGCTGGCGGTGGTGAATCTACTGCTGCTGCTAGCCAGCTATTTTCTGCAGCGGTTACGGCCTTGGCGCAGGCATCTGTGGTTCGTATTGATCGCTGCGGCATTGGGTCCCGCTCTTGTCTCGTTGCTCAAGGCCTATACGCATATCTACACGCCATGGGATTTGCAGATCTTCGGCGGCTCGCGCCCATACGTGCGGCTGTTCGATCCGGCACCCCCGGGACTTCCGGCCGGACGAGCTTTCCCCGGAGGACACAGCAGCGGCGGCTTCGCTTTTTTGAGTCTCTATTTTCTGCTGGCTGTCTATAACCACCCGTGGAAATGGCGGGCTTTGCTGGCGATTGCGGCGTTGGGTAGCAGCTTTGCAGCGGCCCAGGAACTGCGGGGGGCTCACCTGCTCAGTCACGACCTGGTATCACTTGGTATCTGCTGGAGCGTATCCCTGTTGCTGGCGTTGGTGTTTTACAGGGAAGAGATCAGAAAAGCAGCGGAATTATCACGAATGCGGCAGCAATCGGATGTAGTCGTATCCCGCTGCAAATCGTCGGGGATGACCGCAACACCCCGATCCGCTTGAAACTCCGGGCGTCGTCGCCGACCGTTCTCCTATCTTCGACGTCGTTCAACTCCATAGCGACGCTGCGTCCACCGGGGCACGGGCGGGGCTATCGTTCGGTGCACAGAGTTGGCAACTCGCTGACCCGCCATTTTTGGAGCGGCCAAATTCGGCTATTTGCTTCTATCGCTTCGCTGCAGCCAGTGGATGATCCAGATCGCTGTCCCCACACACAGCACCGTGACCACGATGATGCCTTCGTACTGCTTTATATTGTCGACCAGACGCACGGCGCCTTCGCCGAAGGCGTACCCGAGAGAGGCGATGATGCAGGCCCAAAGCGCTGCGCCGATAAGATTCAGAATCAAGAACTGAGGGATGGTTACCCGGCTCATTCCGATGACGAAGGGAGTGATGTTCCGCAGGCCGTAGAGAAAGCGGAAACCGAGGATGATTGGTACCCGATGATGCTCCAACAACCGCCGTACTTTGGTGGTTCGGCGGCGCCAACGACGGCGTCGGGCGAGGATCGCCTGCCCCTTGTAGCGGCCAATAAAGAAGTACAGCTGGTCTCCGCACAGAGTACCGATGAACGCACTGACCATGACCCATGGCAGCTCCAGATAGCCTAGCCGGGCGGCAATGGCGCCGAGCACCAGTATGGTCTCTCCTTCCAGGAAAGTGCCAACCAGAATGGCGGCATATCCGTAATTGTCGATCAGCGTCTCGATATTCACGTTGCCGGTCCGTGTCGTTGAAAAGGAAGGGGTAGTCGCCTCTAAATTCCGAGCGCGGCGTAGATCCACTCCCTGAAAGCCTTCATGCCGTAGGTGAGCGGCCGGCTGCCCGGGTAGACCAGGTAGAAGCCGCTGTCGGTCTCCAGGCGCAGCTCGAACGGCACCTTTAGCTGGCCGTATTCCAGCTCGCGCTCGACCAGGCTCTGATCTGTCAACGCCACCCCCGCGCCCGCCATCGCCGCGCTCAACGCCAACGAGGTGCTGGAGAACGACATCCCCTTGTTCATAGTGGCACGGTCGATACCGGCGCGGTCTAGAATCTGCTTCCACTCGTCGGGGCGGCTGGTTACCCGCAGCAGCGTGTAATGGCGTAGATCGAGCGGCGATTCAAGCGGCCGTTCGGCATCCAGCGCGGGGCTGCAGACCGGCACCAGCGTCATTCCCTGGAGAAACTCGATCTGCAGGCCACGCCAGCCCCCCTGTCCGTAGTAGATCGCCATGTCGGTATCGGAGTGAAGAAAATCGATCTCCCCGTTGAGCGCACTCAGGCGCAGTTCGACATCGGGATAGGCCTGCTGGAACTCGCGAATGCGGGGCATCAGACGGCGCGTCAGAAACGCCGGCGCGACGCTGATATTGACGCTGCTGGCGTTGGGCGCCGCCTTCAGGCGCCGGGTGGCGAGATCGATCTCATCGAGCGCGTGCTCCACCGCCGACAGATACTTCTCCCCGGCGATCGTAGCAACCACACGGCGACGCTCGCGCTGGAACAGCGGCACCCCCAGATACTGCTCCAACGACTTGATCTGGTGGCTGATCGCCGATGGCGTTACCGACAGCTCCAGCGCCGCCTGGTTGAAACTGCCCAGCCTAGCGGCCGCCTCGAAACTGCGCAGCGCATTGAGTGGGGGCAGCTTTCTGATCATTCAGGCGTCATTTTAATTGATGAATTATTTTCAACATATCAGTGAAAATTGATCGTTTGTCAAGTACTCAAGCTGATCCTAGTATTACCGCTATAAATTGTTAACAGGCATTGAGTTACAGGAAAAGTTTGAAATGATTCAAATGTCTCTGAAGAACTCGGGAATGTAATTCAGGCCTATTATAGCTGACCAGAATTAAAGGTAGAGAAATGACCAGACCATACACGAAAGATTGCATTAAAAGGGCCGACGGCGAGATCGACATCGACTTCTACGTAAGACAAGCCAAACGGCTTCGCGCC
This sequence comes from Gammaproteobacteria bacterium, assembly GCA_020445335.1. Taxonomy (GTDB): domain Bacteria; phylum Pseudomonadota; class Gammaproteobacteria; order Chromatiales; family Chromatiaceae; genus HKST-UBA178. The sequence goes on along the minus strand of JAGRGU010000012.1, from coordinate 37,796 downwards.
GAGGCAACGGCCGAGATGCTCGGCAGACTGATAGACAGACTGAAGCTGGGCCGCGGCAAACGCAACCGCCAGCTGCAGATGCGGGTCAACTTCAACCACTAGACCGGCCCGCCGACAGAATCCTCCCTCTCTCCAGAACCCCATTGTTCTGGTTGCGGCGGGCACCCCTGCCCGCCGTATCTTTTTTCCGCCGCGAACGCCCCTCCGCCGCAACGGTTCCCGGCCAGGGCGCAACGACCTGTCGCTGGATCGTCAGCCCAGCAGTTCGAGTGCCTCCTGGTAGCGCGACGAGAGCTGCTCCGAACTGCTGACGGTCAGCCCGATGTCGTGCATCAACCCATCCCCCAGACCGTAGATCCAGCCGTGCACGGTCAACGCCTGGCCGCGCGCCCAGGCATCCTGCACCACCATCGTGTGGCAAAGGTGCGCCACCTGCTCGAGCACGTTGAGTTCGCACAGGCGGTCGTGGCGATGCTGCACCGGAACCCGCTCCAACAACGCCTGGTGCTTGGCCTTGACGTCCTGCACGTGTCGCAGCCAGATATCGACCAGCCCCGAACGGATACCCTGCAGCGCCGCACCGACGCCGCCGCAGCCGTAGTGCCCCACCACCATGATGTGCTTCACGCCCAGAACGTCCACCGCATACTGCAGCACCGACAGGCAGTTGAGGTCGGTATGCGCCACCACGTTGGCGACATTGCGATGCACGAAGACCTCGCCGGGGAGCAGGCCGACGATCTGGTTCGCCGGAACGCGTGAATCGGAGCAACCGATCCAGAGGTACTCCGGCGTCTGCAGGTGTGCCAGCTTCTCGAAGAATTTGGCGTCGACCTCGCGCATCTGATCGGCCCAGGCGCGGTTGTAGTCGAAAAGGTGGAGCAACTGCTGGTCGCCGCGAACGGTCCCCTCCGACCACTGCTGCAGATCGAGCGAGAGGAAGAGCGTACCCTCCAGCGGTGACGGGTAGTAGGCCGGGGAGTCACTGAAACCCAGTTCACGGTAGAGCTTCACCGCGATGCGCATCGCCGGCAGCGTATCCAGCTGCATGCGTCTGTAACCCAGTTCGCGCGCACTGCGTATCGCCGCCGTGGCCAGATCGCGTCCCAGACCGCGGCCACGCATCGCGGGGTCGACGTAGAGCCGCTTCATCTCGCAGACGCCGTCCGCGATCCGACGAACACCGACGCAGCCGGCCGGGGTGTCATCTATCAGCGCCAGATAGAGCCTGCCTTCGGGCGCGGCATAGGCGCCGGGAAGCCCCGCCATCTCCTGGTCGAAATTCTGAAAGCAGAGATCGACACCGATCGCCGCGGCATAATTGCGGAAGAACTGGCGGATCTGCTCAAGCTCACGGGTGTGGTGCGCCTCGATCAGGCGCAGCTCTTTGTCCATGGATGGAAGTGACTCCAGGTTACCGGGGTGACCCGACTATACCGGGAGCACAAAAACGGGTACAGCGCGGGGACCGCGGATGGTTCCGCCGGGGATCGCGCCAGCCGGGCCGGGTCGGCACGGCATCCGCGGAGCGGCATACGCTCCGCAGCCGCCCCGAGGGTTCGGGAGGAGTCAGGGTGAGGTATGCTGGTACGCCGACTCCCCCTCACATCGGCTCCCGCCCTTTCGGGCGGGAGGGTGATAGCCCCCTCGGCGGAGACCACCACGTCCGGCCATCTCCTCCGGGGGTGCGGGGGCAATCGCTCTCCCGGCCGCAGTCGAGGGGATATCCACCATACCGGAGCCCGGCGTCAGAGCTGTTGGAGTATCGCCACCAGTGCGGCGCCTGTGGCGGGGTTGAGCGAATGCCCGCTGGCGACCAGATGGGTTTCGGCGCGTCCGGCGAGCGCCGTCACGCGATTCATATCCTGACTGAATGCGGGCACCAGTTCATCGCCCAGTCCGGCCGGCCCCGGTGTAACGATCGAGTGGTAGCTGATATCCGGGTGCGGTTGCGCGTTGAGCCAATGCAGCAGGCTGCCGGGATAGGCAGGGCTCAGATCGAGCAGCACGCCGCGCGAGCGTTTGACCGCGCTGTAGGCACCGTCGCTGAAGAAGTTCTGCACCAGGCAGAACGGCCAGGGGGTGTCGGTGGCGTCGATCGCCTGCAGTGCCCGCTCTGTCCCCAGGTGGGGGGTGGCGATGGTGATCAAAGCTTTCGCGCCGGGCGCGCCGCCACGTGCCAGCACCAGGCGAGCGATGACGCCGCCCGCCGAGTGTCCCACCAGAACCATCGCCTCGCCGGGATGGCGGGCAGCGACCTGCGTCAGCAGCGCCTGCAGATGATCCGCCTGCACCAGCGCCGGTGCCAGCGAGGGGAGTTCGACCGCATAGCTGCTGTTGGCCGTCGGAACCGCTGAGGGCGCGATCAGCGCACCACCCGCCAGCACGCCGCTGCGTGGCCAGCCGTTGGCAGCCAGCATCGCGTTGATGCCGCTGTACTCCCAGGAGGCGGCGCTACCCATGTAGCCGTGAACCAGTACCAGCACATCGGCGCGTGCGCCCGTGCCGGCCAGCGCCAGGACGGAAAGAAGGAAGCCTGCGATCAGTTTTTTCATCGTCAACTCCTGTATGGCGCTCCTTGGAGCGGAAGCCGCTTCGGCGTACGCCCGAGCGCAGCCGCGATTAAGTGCCCCGGCCGGTGAGCCGCATCGCGGTCTATGTATAATAATTTCGCCTAATACTTATATTCAATCCACACCAAAAAAAAATCAAGTTCGGGCTGCGGCCCGAGCGCGCCTCCAACTTGCCTATTCGAAAGCCTGGGTCTATGGTGGTGCCGGCATTCAGGATCCCCCGCGCGATGCCATCGCCTGGCGACAACGCTTTCACCCGGAGGCAGGGCATGGTGGCGTCCAGTTCATACGAGAAGACCGGCTATCCCTTCAGCATACTGGTGGTCGCCCTGCTGGCTTTGGCGGTCATGCTGTTGCTGCTGCACCGTGATTATCAGCGTTTCATCGAGGATCGCGACCATCTGGTGCAGGATCATGCCAGATATGTGCGATTTGAAACCGACCGCTACTTCCAGCGCTACCAGCTGCTCGTTACCGGAATCGCACAGTCCCCCTGCTTCAAAGAGCGGAACGTCGACCTCTGCAACCGCCTCCTGCAAGATCTGAACCGGAACCTCCCGGATATCGAGAACTTCGCCGCCACCGACCGCGACGGCCGATTCTTCGCCTCGGGACGACCGTTCGATCGGGACAATCCGCCAGCGGCCGGCCACCTCCCCTTCTACCAACAGCTCAAAGATGGCGCCGGGGTCGCGGTCATGGAGGCGCACACCGGTCCCATCAGTGGCCAACCTGTTACCGGCCTGGCGATCCCGCTGCTGAATCAGAGTGGAAGTTTCGACGGCGCTTTGGGCGTCTCGGTACTCCTGGCGGAGATAGAACAGATCTGGGGAAAGCTGCTGAACGACAGGCAGGTGCGCCTCTTCATTTTCGACAATACACGCAGGCTGCTCGCCAGCTCCGAAAGCGCCAAGTCGCTGCTGCAGCGTGGACTGCTCGACCCGGAACGGCTCGGGGCCGCCCTCGCGACCGGTGCGGATCCGTTGTGGATCGACGACTTCCGCCTGTTCTGCGAGAAGAGCACTCCCGGGAACTGGTCGATCGTCGTGCTGCGCGCGGCGGACGCCGATATCTTCGGTTACCTCTGGGAGCGCAGGATCAACGCGGTACTGGGCGCCGGCTTCGTACTGCTGCTGGTTTCGCTGCTGCTGCTGCTGCAACGCGAAGCGGGCGCCAAGGCCCGGCTCTCGCATGCGGAGCAGCAACTGCAGCTCTCCAGGCGTGAACTGGAGGCGCTCTCCGCGCTGGAACAGAGCGAACTGCGCTATCGGGAGCTGTTCCAGAAAGCGCCGGTGGGGCTGTGGGAGGAGGATTTCACCGAGGCGCTGAAGTTAGTGAAACAGCTGCAGGACGAGGGGGTCGACGATCTGCTCGCCTACTTCGAGGCGCACCCCGACAAGCTGCGCGAAGTGGCCGCCAGAGTGCGCATAATCGACGTCAACACGGCAGCGCTGGCGCTGCACGGCGCAACCTCCCGCGACGAGCTGCTCGGTGCCCTGAAACAGATCTTCAACGACAACTCCTACCAGCTCTTCGGGCAGGAGATCGCCGCACTCGCGGCTGGAGAGGAGTCGTTTCGCTTCGAGGGCGAGGTCTGCACACTTGACGGCAGGCGCCTGCTGGTCGCGGGTGGCGCCTATCGCCTGCACGACCGCGACGACAGCTCGCGTATGCTGATCGCCACCAACGATATCACCGAGCAACGAAACATCGAAGCAGCGTTGCGACGCAGCCAGAAGATGGAGGCGATCGGCAAGATCAGCGGCGGCATCGCCCACGATTTCAACAACATTCTGGGCATCATCATCGGCAACCTGGACCTGCTAAAGTTGGGCGCGGCAGGCGATTCAAAGCAGCTCAAGCGGGTTGCGGCGGCGCTGCAGGCCGCGCTGCGCGCCGCTGAGCTGACCCGCCAGCTGCTCGGCTTTTCGCGGCTGCACGCGCAGCAGGAGGAGAGCGCTGACCTGAACGAGGTGATCGCCGGGATGGAGAGCCTGGTCGAACGCTCGTTGACCCCGGCAATCTCGGTCAGCTATCGGCTGCAGGACGACCTCTGGCCGGTATCGATCAACATCGGCGACTGCAAGGACGCGCTGCTGAACCTGATCATCAACGCCAGGGACAGCATCGCGGAGAGCGGCAGCATCGAGCTGAAGACCGAGAACGTCACACTCACTTCCGAGCATGTCTGCAGTCGCCTGGGTCTGGACCCCGGCGACTATGTGCGGTTGCGCATCAGCGACACCGGTCAGGGCATTGCGCCGGAGGATATCGAGCACCTTTTCGAGCCCTTCTTCACCACCAAACCGCAGGGGGCCGGTACCGGCCTCGGATTGAGCATGGTTTTCGGCTTCGTCAGCCGCTCGGCCGGCGGCATCGACGTCGAATCGACACCGGGCCGGGGGAGCATCTTTTCGTTGCTGCTGCCGCGCACGCAGCCGGCCAACGTCAGGCGTCAGGGGAAGGATGCCGATCCCGGCGATCTGCGGCTGGAGGGGATGACCGTGCTCGCCGTCGACGACGAACCGCAGCTGCTCGAGCTGGCGCAAACCTATCTGCGCTCCTGGGGTTTGCGAGTGGTAACCGCCACCAGCGGACAGGAGGCTCTGCAGCTGCTGTCGCAGATGGCGGCACCCGACATCCTCTTCACCGATATCGTCATGCCGGGTGGAATCGGTGGCTACGAACTGGCCAAACGGGTACTCGAGTCGCATCCGCAGACCAGGGTGCTGTTCACCTCCGGATATGCCGACAAGGATCAGCTGCGGGCGCAGGACGCACCTTCGCCGCAACTGCTGAGCAAGCCCTATACCCGTAAGCAGCTGGAACGGAAACTGCGCCAGATACTCTTTGCCTGAGCCGCCCCACCACTGAAACGATACCCGCGCCATGTGTACCTTAGTCATCCTTCGTCGCCCAGAAGAAAACTGGCCGCTGTTGATCGCCGGTAACCGCGATGAAATGCCCGACCGCCCCTGGCTGCCGCCCGCGCGCCACTGGCCAGATCGTCCTGAGGTGGTTGCCGGCATGGATCAGTTGGCGCAAGGAAGCTGGATGGGACTCAACGATCATGGCCTGGTCGGCGTGGTGATGAACCGCTGGGGTACGCTGGGCCCCGACCCGGCCAAACGCAGCCGTGGCGAGCTGGTGCTGGAGGCGCTCGACCACGCCGCAGCCGAGGCTGCCGCGGAGGCGCTCAGCGCACTCGAGCCGCGGGCCTACCGCCCCTTCAACCTCTTCATCGGCGACCCGCAACACGCTTACGTGATCCGCAACGACGGCGTCCGCGTCAACTCCTACGAGGTGCCGGCGGGGATGCACATGCTGACCTCGCTCGAGCTGAATGACGCAGCCGACCCGCGCATCCGCCTCCACCTGCCCCGCTTCCGCGCCGCCGAAGTACCCGACCCCGGATGCGAGCAGTGGCATGATTGGCCGCGGCTGCTGGCCAGTGGTGACAGCATCGATCCCGGGCAGCGCGCCGGCGCCATGTGCTTCAACCTCGAGAGCGGCCTTACCACCCTCTGCAGTTCACTGCTCGCGCTGCCGCGCTACCCTGGGCCAGCCAGCAGGCCGCAATGGCTCTTCGCCGCCGGCGCACCCGCTACCGCCCGCTTCGAGCCGGTCGATCTCGAGCACCGGCGCCAATCTCTGTCGGATGGCTGAGATGAACGCCACCGCGAGCGTCAATGCACGCCAGCTGGTCAGGGTGTTCACCGAGGGGGGAGCGCAGCGACGCGTGCTCGACCGGCTGGATCTGAGCATTGCTCGAGGCGAGCGGCTGGTACTGCTGGGACGCAGCGGTTCGGGTAAATCCACCCTGCTCAATCTGCTCGCCGGCATCGATCGCCCCGACAGCGGCAGCATCGAGATTCAGGGGGTGCGCCTGAGCGACTGTACGGAACGTTCGCGAACGCTGTTCCGGCGGCGCCACATCGGTTTCGTCTATCAGTTCTTCAATCTGCTGCCGACCCTCACCGTGGCCGAGAACATCGCCCTGCCGTTGGAGCTCAACGGGATCGGACGCAGCCAGGCCAGCGATCTTATCGGCGAGATGCTGTCGCTGGTAGGGTTGGCCGATCGCGCCGCGGCCTTTCCCGACCGTCTCTCAGGCGGCGAACAGCAGCGCGTCGCGATCGCCCGCGCGCTGATCCACCGTCCCGCGCTGGTACTCGCCGACGAGCCGACCGGCAACCTGGATGCCGAGACCGGTGAGCAAATTCTGCAGCTGCTGAACAGGCTCGCGGAGTCGCTCGGGCAGACGCTGCTGACGGTAACCCACAGCCGACGATTGGCGCGCTCGGCCGATCGCATCGTCACACTGGAGCAAGGCGTCATCGCCCACGAGTCGGCGACACTTGCATGGTGAGTCTGCTGCACCGCAGCGGCCGGCGCCATCTGCTGCGGCACCGCTGGCAGAGCGCGCTGGCAATACTCGGCATCACTCTCGGCGTGGCCGTGGTGCTGGCGGTGGAGCTGGCCAATCAGAGCGCCCGCCGCGCTTTCGCGCTGTCGCTCGAACAGATCGAGGGCCGCGTCAGCCACCGCCTGGTCGGGGTCGGCGGCACGCTGGACGAGAACTTCTACCGCCAACTGCGCCGCGCCGACGGCCTGCGCGAGATCGCCCCGGTGATCGAGGGAGAGGTAGTGCTGCACGGCGAGCGTTTCAAGCTGCTGGGGCTCGATCCGTTGGCCGAGCGGCCGCTGCGCTCGCTGCTGCCGAAGCTCGACAGCCTCCAGCTCCGCACGCTGATGACCACCCCCGACACGGTGCTGCTGCCGTACGCCAGCGCGGCCAGGCTGGCTATCGGCACGAACGATCGTATCGAGCTCGAGATCGCGGGGGAGCGTCGTTCGGTGACGGTTGCCGGCATCGCCGGCGACAGCGGGACGGCGGTGCCGGACGGCCTGCTGCTGGCCGACATCGCCAGCGCGCAGACGCTGCTGCGGATGCCGGGGGTCATCAGCCGCATCGAGCTACGCTTGAACGATGACGACGTGCGGAAGTTGGCCGCAAGGCTGCCCGCCGGAATGCGGCTGGAGCGTGCGGGCCGGCGCGACTCGACCAGCCGTGCGTTGAGCGATGCATTCCAGACCAACCTGAGCGCAATGAGTCTGCTGGCGCTGCTGGTCGGCGCTTTTCTCATCTATAACGCGATGACCGTTTCGGTGCTGCAACGCAGAGCCCAGTTCGGCACCCTGCGGTTGTTGGGAGTAACGCGTGGCGAGCTGTTCCGACTGCTGCTCGGCGAAACGCTGCTGATCGGCGCCTTCGGCAGCGTCCTGGGGTTGCTGCTCGGCTGGCTGTTGGCGCAGGGACTGGTCACGCTGGTCGCCCGCACCATCAATGATCTCTTCTTTTCGCTGCGGGTGAGCAGCCTGATGGTGCAGCCGCTGGATCTGTTCAGAGGCGGCCTGCTCGGCATTCTCACCACGCTGGCGGCGACCCTGCTGCCCGCACTGGAAGCGGCGCGCAGCGAGCCGATCGTGGTCAGCCGACGATCCGAACTGGAGACACGGGCACACCGCGCGGTGCCCTGGCTGGCGCTGGCCGGAATCGTCTCTTTGCTGGCCGGCGGCGCCATGCTGGTGCTGTTCCGTGACGGCCTGCTGGCCGGTTTTGTCGCGCTCTTCCTGCTGATCATCGGTTACTCGCTGTGCGTCCCGGGAGGCGTGCTACTGATCACCCGGGCGCTGCAACCGCTGACTGAGCGCTTCGGCGGCATCGGCACACGGCTGGCGGTGCGCGGCATCTCCGCCTCGCTGAGCCGCACCGGACTTGCAGTCGCCGCGCTGACGCTGGCGGTCGCGACCACGCTGGCGATGGGTACCATGATCAGCAGTTTCCGCACCACCGTAAGCGACTGGCTGGAGCAGACGCTGCAGGGCGATCTCTACCTGTCACTGCCGGAACGGGCGAATGCCGCTGCTGCCGCGCAGCTGATCTCCGACCTGCACCGGCTGCAAGGAGTGCGAGAACTGAGCATGGGACGTTCGCGCCCGCTCGAACTGGCGACCGGCCAGGTGCGTCTGCTGGCGCTGCAGACCGCCAGCCGGAGCCACCGCGGATTCACCTTCAAGGGGCACACGCTGGCATCGCTGTGGCCCCGTTTTCACGCCGGCGAGCTGCTCCTGGTATCGGAACCCTACGCCTACCGGGAGCATCTGCAAGCGGGCGACAGCATGACGCTTCCGACACCGGCAGGGCCGGTGGAATTCCTGGTTGGCGGGGTTTTTCACGACTACGGCACCAACCCTGGTCTGCTGGTGATGGCGATGAGCAGTTACCGCCACCACTGGCGTGACCAACGGATCTCGACGCTGGGCATCTTCCTCCACTCCGGCCAACCCTGGGAGCCAACGATCAGCGCCATACGCAGGCTGACTGCATCCTTTGGCGAGGGCGCGAGTCTCGCCGCCAACGGTGAGATCAGGGCGCGCTCGCTGGCACTGTTCGACCGCACCTTCACCGTCACCCGGGTACTGCGCCTGCTGGTGGTGCTGATCGCCTTTGTCGGCATTCTCTCCGCCTTCATGGCAATGCAACTGGAACGCAGTAGGGAGTACGCCACTCTGCGTGCCACCGGGTTGACGCCGGGTGAGCTGCTGCGCCTGGTGGTGGTGCAGAGCGCGCTGCTCGGCCTGCTCGCCGGAGTGCTGGCGTTGCCGCTCGGCTGGCTCATGGGTGAAACCCTGATCGAAGTGATCAACCTGCGTTCTTTCGGCTGGACACTGCAGAGCCTGCTGCCGCTGCCGCTGCTGGGCGAAGCGCTACTGCTGGCGCTCTCGGCATCTCTGCTCGCCGCGCTCTACCCGGCGCTGCGCCTCTCCCGGTTGCCGCCCGCGGCGGCGATGCGCGAGGAGTGAACGAGTGAAGCACCTGTTGCTGCTCGCGATAGCGCTGCTCTGCGGCTGTGTCGAAGCGCCGCCGCCGGCGCTCTCGGGCGCGCCGGGGGTGCCCGCCGGCTGGGGCAACGAGGGATTTCTGCGCGCCGACCGGCCGCGTGCTTTCAGCTTTCCCGAGGACCACGGCCCCCACGACGGTTACCGCAGCGAGTGGTGGTACCTGACCGGTAATCTGCGCGACCGCAGCGGACGCCGCTTCGGCTACCAGTTCACGGCGTTCCGCATCGCCCTGCTGCCCCAGCCGACGCCGCAGCGCGGCTCGGCCTGGTCGGCCAGCCATATCTGGATGGCCCACCTGGCGCTGACCGACGTGGCGGGCGAACGGCATCACCACGACGAACGCTTCGCCCGTGAGGCGCTCGGACTGGCCGGCGCGCAGGCCGAGCCGCTGCGCGTCTGGGTCGAGGATTGGCAGCTGTCGCAATCCGCATTCGAACGGCCCTGGCAGCTGCGGGCCGCCAGCGACCGCTTCACAATCGAACTGCAGCTTGCGCCGGCGCACCCGCCCCGGCTGCAGGGTGAGGCGGGTCTGAGCCGCAAGGGCCGCGATCCGGGCAACGCCTCCTACTACTACTCCATCACCCGCCTGGCCAGCGCCGGCAGAGTGCGCATCGGCGATGACGAGTTCCTTGTCGACGGAGACTCCTGGCTCGACCGCGAGTGGAGTACCAGCGCGCTGGACCCGGACCAGGCGGGCTGGGACTGGTTTTCGCTGCAGCTGGACGACGGCAGCGACCTGATGTTCTACCGGCTGCGCGACCGCGGGGGCAACGCCTCGCCGCAGAGCGCAGGCAACCTGTTCCTGGCCGACGGCCGCCGGATCGCGCTGCGCCGCGAGGATGTGACGCTGACGCCCCGGCGCTGGTGGCGCAGCGACGATGGCCGCAGCTACCCGGTCGCCTGGACGCTGACGCTGAACGGCCCCGCCCGCCGTTTCGAGATCGAGGCGCTGATGGACGCACAGCTGATGGCGCTCAGCGTGCGCTACTGGGAGGGGGCGATCGAGGTGCGTGAGGCAGGTGACAGGGTCGGCCACGGCTATCTCGAGATGACGGGTTACTAGATCAGCGCTGCGAACTGCTACACTGTGCCCCTTTTTTCTCCGCGCAAGAGCGGCACCTTGGTTTTGAACAGGCAATCTTCACCCCAGCCACTCCCCTTCGCGGAGTTCGTGGCGCTGATCGCATCGATGATCTCGCTGGTGGCGCTGTCGATCGACGCGATGCTGCCGGCGCTGGCACAGATGGGCCGAGATCTCGGCGTGGCGCAGGCCAACGACAGCCAACTGGTGATCTCGATGATCTTTCTCGGCATGGCGTTCGGGCAGATGATCTACGGCCCGATGTCGGATATCGGCGGGCGCAAACCGGCGATCTACCTCGGCTACGGTTTCTTTCTCATGGGCTCGCTGTTGGCCTTGTTCACCGACCAGTTCGGGGTCATGCTCGCAGGTCGCTTCCTGCAGGGATTCGGTCTTGCCGCGCCGCGCGTGATAACGCTGGCGATCGTGCGCGACCTCTACAGCGGTCGGGCAATGGCGCGTGTGATGTCGTTCGTGATGATGGTATTCATCATGGTGCCGATGATCGCGCCCGCGGTTGGCCAGGGCATACTGTCGGGATTCGGCTGGCGCGCCATCTTCGGCTTCATCCTGTTGTTCGGACTGGTCACCGCGTTCTGGTTTCTGCTGCGCCAGCCGGAGTCGCTGCCGCCGGAGCGTCGCACCGCCTTCAGCTTCGCCAGGATCGGCGGAAACATCGCTGAGGTACTCGGCAACCCGGTCGCCCTCGGCTACACCCTGATCACCGGTCTGGTCTTCAGCGCCTTCGTCGGCTATCTGAACAGTGCCCAGCAGCTGTTTCAGCTGCAGTACCAACTCGGAGAGCGCTTTCCACTCTACTTCGCGCTGCTCGCCTCGGCGATCGGCCTCGCCTCTTTCATCAATGGACGGCTGGTGATGCGCATCGGCATGCAGCGCCCCACCCGCATTGCGCTGACGGCACTGCTTGCTGCTTCGCTGCTCTGTCTCGGGCTGCTCTTTTCACTGCCGCAGAACCCGCCGCTGGCCTGGCTCACACTCTATTTCATGGTCGCCTTTCTCTGCGTCGGGGTACTGTTCGGTAACCTCAACGCGCTGGCGATGGAGCCGCTGGGGCATATCGCCGGCGTCGGTGCCGCGGTGGTCGGTTCGGTCTCGATGCTCTGTTCGCTTCCGCTCGGCGTCTTTATCGGACGCAGCTTCAACGGCACGCCGCTGCCGCTGGTCGCCGGTTTTACCTTCTGCGCGGCGGCCGCGCTGCTGCTGATGCTGCTGGTCGAGCAGCGTCGCGAGGGCGGCTGAAACGACATTTGCGGTCTCTTTCAGGCGTTCCGCTTCTCATCCATGCCGTATTTTTTCAGTTTCCGCCACAACGACACCCGATCGATTCCCAGCACCTTGGCGGCCTGGGTGCGATTCTGTCCGTTACGCTCGAGTACATAGCGGATATACTCCACCTCCCGCTCCTCGAGGGTCGGCAGACGTCCCGCATCTTCGCGCACCACGTACACCGCCTTTTGCACCAGCGCGGGCGGCAGATCTGCCAGCATCAAGATCTCCGTTCGCGCCAGAGTTACCGCGCGCTCCATGATGTTCTCGAGTTCACGGATGTTTCCGGGATAGCCGTAATCGAGCAGCACCGCCATGGCGGCGGGATCGATATCATCCATTGCCCGACCCATGCGCGCCGCGTGTTTGCGCAGAAAGTGATAAGCCAGCAGAGGAATATCGTCCCGGCGCTGCGCCAAGGGTGGCAGCTGCAGACCCACAACGTCGAGTCGATAGTAAAGATCCTGCCGAAAGCGGCCGGCCGCCACTTCATCGAGCAGATCGCGGTGGGTCGCGGTTATCAGGCGGATATCCACCTGTGTGGCCCGCGTGGCGCCCAGGCGTCGAACCTCCCGCTCCTGAATGACCCGCAGCAGCTTGACCTGCATTCCCGGCGACATCTCGGCAATCTCGTCCAGAAACAGCGTGCCCCCGTCCGCTGCCTGAATGAGTCCATCGCGCGCTTCTGTGGCCCCGGTATAGGCCCCTTTCTCGTGGCCGAACAGTTCGTTGGCCAGCAACTCCTCCTGCAACGCGCCGCAGTTCACCGCCTGGAAGGTGTTTTCGCTGCGGCCGCTGTGCGCATGGATGAAACGGGCCAGCATCTCCTTGCCGGTTCCGCTCTCTCCGGTGATCAGTACCGAGGTATCGGTGCAGGCGACCTGCCGCGTCGTCTCCAGCAGGCGCTGCATGAAAACGTTCTGAGCGATGATGGTGGGTCTGTTCCTGCTGCCCTCCAGTCGCGCCTTCAACTCCCGATTTTCGCGCTTGAGTCGGACCAGTTCGAGCGCGCTTCGTACCACTTCCCGCACCTCCGCCAGACGAAACGGCTTGGCGATGTAGTGGAAAGCGCCCGCTTTCATCGCCGCAACCGCCGACTCCAGCGTCGCGTATCCCGTGATCAGCACCACGGCGGTTTCCGAATCGAGCTCCTTCGCCCGGCGAAGCACGGTCATGCCGTCCACCTGCTCCATCTTAAGATCGGTGAGAATGAGATCGAATCGCGCTTTCTCCATAACCTGAAGCGCGCCCTGACCGCTGGTCCGGGTGGTGACCGTGTAGCCCTCTTTGCGGCAGACATGAGCCAGATTTTCGACCGCGGTCGCCTCATCGTCGACGATCAGGATGCGCTCCCCGGTAGTGGTTCTCTCATCCAAGAACGGAATCCTCCTCGGGAAGCAACACGATGACCCGGGTACCCTCTCCGGGCCGTGACACGATCGCGAGGCAGCCCTCGTGCTCGCCCACGATCTCCTGCGCGATGAACAGGCCGAGCCCGACCCCCTTGCCCGGTTCGCTGGTGGTGAAGAACGGATCGAAGACATTGCCAAGAACGTCGTGCGGGATACCTGGACCATCATCGGTGACGACTATCTCCACGACCCCTCCCTGGAAGTCGTTCAGGCACCTGAGGTTTCCCGCCACCTCCGCACCCACGGGCAGCGCCGGAACACCCTCCCTGCATACCCTGGCACTGATGCTCACCTGCACGCCCGCGCCAGCGGCGTGCAACGAATTCTGGATGAGATTGATAAACAGCTGTTGAATGCGCTGTTTGTCCAACGCAAGGGTCAGGTCGGCGGGAACATCGACCGTCAATCCGACTTCCGACTGGCGCAAGGTCTTGCCGAGGATGGTCTGAGTTTCACCAATGAGCTCCAGCAGCTTTGTCCGGTTGCGCTGAAACACGCGCTGGCTGCCGAAATCGAGCAGGGTTCGGACGATCTTCCGGCCGCGCTCGGTTTCGGCATCGATCTGGCGCAACCAGATGTTGAGCTGCTCCGTGTCGGCCTCCCCGAGCTCCTCCATCAGCAGCTGGCAGGATGTCGAAATATTCGACAGCGGGTTGTTCAACTCATGCGCCACCCCGGATGAGAGAGTTCCCAGGGATGCCAGTTTCTCGGACTGCAGCATACGCCGTTGACGGACCTCCAACTCTCTCAACATACGATTGAAAGCGTCGGTGAAGGTCAGGAACTCACGGTCGTGCGACGGTGCCTGCAGATGGTTGAAGCGCCCCTCGGCAATCGGCATCAGCCTGGATTCCAGCTGTTTGAGCGGGGTGACCACCGCCCGTTTGAGGCGACGGCCGACGAAGTAGATCGCCAGACCGACGATAAGCATGAACAGCAACAGGTAGCGTTGTGACTTTTGTACCGCGCCCTCCAGCATCCGTCGCTCCTGGTTGGCAAGCAGATCGACTGCACGCTGAATACCATGACCGAGCGCTCTTATCTCGTCGCCCAGCGGCTCCCGCAGAGTGGGAGAGGCATCCAGCCAGCGGCCAAGCAACATCCGGTACTGCTGTAACGCCGAAATCGTCGACGACGGCTTTGAATCGCGTTCGATTGCGTCCAGCGCGTCTCGGTTTCGCTGCAGTATATCCAGGGACTTCAGCGCATACTCGTCCGCCCTTGCCAGTACCCTGTCATCCATGTACAGAAAGAGGTTCTTCTCTTCTCGGCGCATCTCCAGCACGGCATCCTTGAGGGCCGATGCCACCTCCCCTTCCAAGACCTGTCGCTCAAGAAACATCAGGTCGAGAAAGGCGATGACGCCGAGCGCCGCGGTGCCGGCGACCAGCACGATATAGGCACCGGTTATCTTTCCCCTCAGGCTGCTCAAATCGAAAAAGGAACCCATAACGGATGGCAATGCAGTGTTTCAAAGTGAAACGATAGTAGCAGAGCCTCTCCCCATCTGCATTCCCGACAACGCTCCGTCCTGCACTGCAATCACTGTTACTTAATGCAACGACAGTATCTTCAGACTTCGAACCTGATATCCGTTAATCAAACACTTACAACAATATTTCGATATGGCATCATTGTTGCGATATTATAGCTTCGCTTAATATTTGAATATTTAAATCATGGGACAGCTGAGCGATCATTCGAAGCGGATTCTAGCCGGCCTGGCACGCGAGGATGCCGGCGAATTTCACTCCATGCACTACATGATGATGAGAGTGCCTGGCGTGGGCGAACAGCGCTCGAAGACGCAGGCCCTGCTGCCGCCACCGAGCGGTTTGGGAAGTGCGGCGCTTCACCGTATCGCTCTGATCAGCGACGGCAGGGGGGCAGGAGGCACACCGGCGCCGCCGGTGCTCATCAACGACCGCGCGGTTTCCCATTCGATAAACCAGTCCGCGGCCTGATACCATTCGGGCGGACGCGTACCCTTTCCACCACCACTTCCGTAGAAGCATAGTATTTTGAATACACAAAGCATAAAGAGACCTGCAACCAAGAACCGGCTCGCCCAGCTATCGGAAAAATTCACCAGGAAACAACTTGTCGCGGCGCTCTTGTTCGCCGCAATGGCACTGCTGCTTGCCAATGCCGTACCGACAATCGAAATGGCCTGGGTAAGCGCCATTCTGGTGCTCACGGTCTACCTGTTCGCGTTTGAAGTCGTGGGGGTCGATGTCGCCGCGACCACGGTCATGGTGCTGCTGGGGCTGACATCACTTTTCGCACCCCTGATGGGACTGCAACAGGGCATCGTCGACAACAGGCACCTCTTCGACGGGTTCTCATCCAACGCCGTCATCTCCATCATCGCGGTGATGATCATCGGCGCCGGCCTCGACAAGACCGGCATCATGAGCAGAGTCGCGGCATATATTTTGAAGGTTGGCGGCACCACCGAAGCACGCATCATCCCCATTGTCTCCGCGACGGTGGGCTTCATCTCCTCATTCATGCAGAACGTAGGAGCGGCCGCCCTGTTTCTGCCGGTGGTCTCCCGCATCTCCGCCCGCTCCGGCCTGCCGATGTCCCGGCTGCTGATGCCCATGGGTTTTACCGCCATCCTCGGTGGCACCATGACCATGGTGGGTTCGAGTCCGCTGATTCTGCTGAACGATCTGATCCTCACCTCCAACAGGGCGTTGCCCGCCGACCAGCAGATGCAGACCTGGGGACTGTTTTCGGTCACCCCGGTCGGCATCGCGCTGGTTACCGTCGGCATCGCCTACTTTGTGCTGGCAGGCCGCTTCGTGCTGCCCAAGACCGAGAACGAAAGCAGCACCAAAGGCGTGGATACCCTCGCCTACTTTCAGTCGCTGTACGGCATACGCCCGGATCTCTGCGAAGTCGTCGTGCCAGACAACAGCGAACTGGTGGGAAAAATGCTGGGCGAAATCGAGTCCGCCTACAGCGTGCGCGCCATCGGCGTCAAATACAGCGGTGGAGAGAGCCTGGTGGGGCCGGGCTCGGTAGCCTACGATACCGAAGCCGAAGGGGGCATGGTGCTGGGTATTCTCGCCTCTCCCGGCAGCACGCAGCGGTTCGTGGAAAAATACAGTTTGAACAGGCGCAGAGGACTGCGCAGCTTCGCCGAATCGCTGTCGCCGCTGAAGGCGGGTATCGCGGAAGTGGTTATCCCCCCGGGTTCCGAGTTGATCGGCAAGAGCGCACGCGAGATCTGGTTGCGTAAGACCTTCGGCCTCGGTTTGATCGCGCTGCACCGCGACGGGGAGACGTTGCGCCAGGGCGACAATATCAGAAGCATGCCGTTTCATGCCGGCGACACGCTGGTCGTCCATACCACCTGGAGTAACCTGGAACGGCTGGAGAAGAACAGAAACTTCGTCGTCGTGACCACCGAGTACCCGCGCGAAGAGGAGGTTCGTCCGCACAAGATAGCACCGGCCGCGATCTTCTTCGGTTTCGCGCTCTACATGGTTCTGTTCACCGACATCCGCCTCTCGGTGGCGCTGCTCTCGGGCGCGATGGGAATGGTGCTCTCCGGGGTTCTGACCATCGAAGAGGCCTACAAGGCGGTGAGCTGGAAGACGGTCTTTCTGCTCGCTTCACTGATCCCCCTGGGACTGGCCGTGGAGACCTCCGGTACCGCGAAATGGATCGCCGAGCAGGTGCTCTCGGTAGTGGGCGATATGCCGGTTTGGGTGATCCAGAGTTCGGTCGCGGTGCTCGCAACCTTCTTCACGCTGGTCATGTCAAACGTCGGTGCCACCGTGCTGCTGGTACCGCTGGCGGTCAACATCGCCATCGGCGCGGACGCGAATCCCGCGGTGTTCGCGCTGACCGTTGCGATTGCAACCTCCAACTCTTTTCTGATACCCACACATCAGGTCAATGCGCTGATCATGGGGCCCGCGGGTTACCGGGTGGCGGACTTCCTCAAAGCGGGCGGTGTCATGACTCTGTTGTTTCTCTGCGTCATGATACTCATGATGAATATCATCTTCTGAATGCCCCGCAGGCAGGTGCAGCGAAATGCGCGGTGGGCGGTTTCAGGCAACTCAGTCCAAACTGATCATTGCAGCCGCGCTTTTTCTGACCCTGTTCCACAATGCCACGTTCCTGGACAAGTTGTTCGCCACGTATGCCGGCACCGAACATCTGTGGCTAAAACTTGCCTCCGTGACACTGCTTCACGGCTGCGTATTGACCGCCCTGCTGGCGCTGGTCGGTTTCACCCGCATCCTCAAACCCCTGATCATCATCCTGCTGCTGGTCTCCTCGCTGACCGCCTATTTCATCGACACCTACCAGGTCGTGATCGACAGCGACATGCTCGTAAACATGCTGCAGACCGACAGCGCGGAGGTGAGGGATCTGCTCGATTTCCGCCTGGCCGGCTACTTTCTCATCCTCGGCCTGCTGCCCGCAGCGCTGGTTTACAAACTCCGGCTGGTAGTCGAGCCCGTCGGCAGAAGCCTGGCGAAGCGCGTCGGCCTGCTCATCCTCTCGCTGGCGACCGCCGGACTCCTGGTTTCGTTATCGAGTGATTTCTACGCCTCGTTCATCCGCACCCACAAGATCGTTCGCTACTATACCAACCCCTCTACTCCGATCTACGCACTGTTCAGATTCAGCCGCGAAAAACTGAAGGGTCAAAGGCCCGAGCAACTGCTGACGCTGGGCACCGACGCCACCATGCCGGAATCGGACCCGCATAGGGAACTGGTCGTGCTGGTCGTCGGCGAGACCGCCCGGGCCGACCATTTTTCGCTGAATGGCTATGGCCGCGAAACCAACCCGCGGCTCGCGGGAGAGGATGTCGTTTCGTTCGGCAACGTGAGCTCGTGCGGAACTTCCACTGCAATTTCGGTCCCCTGCATGTTCTCCTTCTCGGAGCGAAAAAGGTTCGACCGGGAGCAATCCGAAATGCACGAGAACGTGCTCGACGTGCTGCGTCGGGCGGGAGTCCAGATCCTGTGGCGGGACAACAATTCGGGCTCCAAGGGCGTCGCCGACCGTGTCGAATTTCAGGACTTCCGCAAACCGGAGAACAATCCGATATGCGATGCTGAGTGTCGCGACGAAGGCATGCTGGAGGGTCTGGACGAGTGGCTTGCATCGCACGCCGACAAGGACCTGCTCATCGTGCTGCACCAGATGGGGAGTCACGGGCCCGCCTACTACAAGCGCTACCCGCCGGCGTTTGAGAAATTCAAGCCGGTATGCGCTTCCAACCAGCTCGACCAGTGCAGCAGAGAGGAGGTCGTCAACGCCTACGACAACACCATTCTTTACACAGACTATTTTCTGAGCCGGGTAATCGACTGGCTCAAAACGAAGTCACCACGCTATGAGAGCTCAATGCTCTACTTCAGCGACCATGGAGAGTCGCTTGGAGAGTCGGGTGTCTACCTGCATGGATTCCCCTATGCGCTGGCTCCGACCGCGCAGACCAGTGTGCCGGCCATTCTCTGGAGCGCACGGGAGAATACGGACATCGACCTGAACGCGGTGCATGCCGCGAGAAACCAGGAGCTGTCGCACGACAATATGTTCCACACGCTGCTCGGTATCTTCGAGATCAGGAGCGAAATCTACCAACCGGACAAGGATCTGTTGACATACGCCCACACCTACCGCTGAAGCCCGACTTCAGATCCCACGCTACACACAGATTCAGTGACGCAGCGCGAGGCGAATCATCCTGCTGTTTCCCCGCCACCATCGCATCGCCACCGCCGTCTGGTTTCACGATTTCCTGCGTATGCTGCCGGCGTTCCGGTCCACATGCGGCTCGACAAGGTCCACTCCATGACCGGCCGGGACCTGCCGGAAAATGGGCAAGCGCACCCCTCAGGGAGCCCCCATCGCACAGCCGTTTCTACTTCTTGGAGACTGGACGTGGGAAACGGATGATCACGGCCAGCCCCGGATCGGCATCCCGCAGTTCGATACTGGCCTTGTGCAGCTGGCAGGTCGCTTTTACCAGGCTCAAACCCAAGCCATTCCCAGGTAGATTGCGGGAGCCCTCCAGGCGGGTGAATCTTTCGAACACACGCTCATGTTCAGAGGCCGGGATTCCCGGACCGTTATCAACCACCCTGAGTTCGATCCAGTTCTCGAACCCTTCGAGCGCAAGCAGAACCTCACCATCTGCAGCTGTGTATTTGAGCGCGTTGTCGAGCAGGTTGCTCAACGCCTGCGCCAGCAGATCCCGGTTGCCGAAGACCGGATAGCGCGCGATACCCCTCGTATACAGGCACCGCCGACTCTCCTCCGCCAACGGTCGGTAGATATTCACGAGGTCCTTCACCAGCGCCCCAAGATCGAAGTGGGACCACTCCTCACGATGATTCCCCGACTCCACCTGGGCGATCTTCAACAACGAATTGAAGGTATTGATCAGCGCTTCAGCATCCTCCACGGCCTTGCCGATCACCTCCCGGTACTCGTCGACCTCCCGAGGCTCCAACAGCGTGATCTCCAGATGGTTGCGCAGGCGTGTCAGCGGACTGCGCAGGTCGTGGGCGACGTTGTCGGTGACATCGCGCATACTGCCGACAAGTGCCTGTATCTTGTCGAGCATTGCATTGAGCCGGCAAGCCAGGGTATCGAACTCGTCATTGCGGCTGCTGACTTCAATCCGCCGTGAAAGGTCTCCCGCCATGATCTCTGCGGTGGTGTCACTGACGACGTCGATGCGGCGCAGAATCGCGCGGCCGATGGCGATACTCATAACGACCGAGAGCAGAATTGCTGCGCCCAGCACTTCCACCAGCAGTTCGACCAACTCGTTGAGCGTCTCCACCTGCTCGACGCTGTGACTCAGCAGCAATCGGCTGCCGTCGGAGAGAGCGGTGGCGATGACCGGCCAGTAGACCTCGTCGTCATCCACCGACACCGGCAGGTGATTCGCCTCTATCCATACGTTCTCCAGCTTACCGTCCAACGCGATCCCGGACTCCGCTGGCCACCGCAACAGGTTGCCGCCGACAATCCTCTCTTCGGCGTCGATCAGAAGCACGAAACGGTCTCCACCCTCCTCCGCCTCAAGCAGCCTCTTCACCGCCAGCTGCGCACCCGCGATGCCCTCACGGTCGAATTCGCGTTCAATCGTGCTCAAGCTCTGCTTCAAGTCATCTCTGATCTTGGCACTGACGAGAAGGTTGGTCACCAACGCGAACAGCGCCAATGCGGTGCCGAGCAGCAATGCGTAGACAAGTAGATAGCGAAGCGCCAGCCTGAATGCGGTGGTTTTGTAGAGTTCAGGGAGACGCACTTAGCTTGTATCCCGTTCCTCGCACCGTGTGCAGCAGCGCGGGTGTAAAGCCGTTGTCGATTTTGCGCCGCAGGCGACTGATATGAACATCGATAACATTGGTCTGTGGATTGAAATGGTAGCCCCACACCTGTTCCAACAACATGGTACGGGTGAATACCCTGTTCGGCTTACGCAGCAGAAACTCGAGCAGACGGAACTCCATCGGCTGCAGATGAACTTTGCGGCCGGCCCGCTTCACTTCATGAGATTGCGTATCCATGTGCAGGTCGGCAACCGCCAAGGTCAACTCGTCCTGATGCGGCAATGCCCTTCTGGTGAGCGCTTCGAGCCTGGCCAGCAGTTCGCTGAAGGCGTAAGGCTTGACCAGATAGTCGTCACCCCCGGCCTGAAGACCGGCCACCCGATCGTCGACTTCACCCAAAGCGGACAGCACCAAAACCGGCGTCTGAATCCGGCCGACCCGCAGCATTGCGATGAGCGACAATCCGTCCCTGCCCGGCAGCATTCGATCGACCACCAGCACATCGTAAGCCAGAGAGAGCGCAAGATGCAGCCCTTCGTTGCCATCCACAGCCTGGTCGACAGTATTGCCGCTCTCACGCAACCCTTTGCTTAGATAGGCGGCAGCCTCCTGATCGTCTTCGACTAAGAGAATACGCATGATACTCAATTATTGACTTCCAAACGGACAGGTGCCATTACCATTTGTTAACCTAATATAAGTTGGCATCGGCGCAATCGGCGGTCACTGGCCCAATCGGCTTGTGGAGAAATAATACGATCCATGTCACTCCGTTTCTCACTGCTCGACTCCAAAGACAACGCGGTGACGGTGTCGGGCTGCGCGCTGCTCACTTGCTGGCTGTTGATGGTTCCAGCACGGGCCAAGGGCGAGCTCCCTCCAATCCCGATCGATGCGCAGGACGGGATTGCAGAGGAGCGCGACGAGATGCGCCAGGGAGTCTTACCTTGGCTGGCACTCTCTGGCCAGGTAGAAATCGAGTGGAATCGGCAACGTATCTCACCATGGGATGGCGGCGGACGGGAAACCACCACGGAGACTCCCTCGAACTATCAATTGGGAATGGAAATCCGCCCGCTGGAACGGCTCAGACTCGAGCTGCTGTTCGAATACGACTCGACCTCCGCACAACTGCGCGCTGATGAAGCGATTGGTGCCATCGAACTGGAGCAGTGGGAGTTCACTTTCGGAAAGTTTTACACGCCGCTCGGCGTCTACGCGAGCGAGTTCATCAACGGGCCTATGATCGAGTTTGGCGAAACCCGCGCCAATGGTCTCAGCCTGAGCTACACCGCCGGCACTCTGTTCAAGCCTTCACTGATGATCTACCAGGGCGAGGCTGGCAGGAACGACACTCATCGGCGCGGACTGGACTGGGCCTTTGGACTGCAGGCGAACATCTCCGAAAACCTTTCGCTGGATCTCAGCTATCAGTCTGACCTTGCGGATTCGGACGAGCGGATGCTCTCCGATTTTGGCAATCGTTACTCGCACAAAGTTGCCGCGCTCGGCGCACTCCTGCGCCTGCACGGCACGGCATACACGGTGACCGCCGAGGCGCTCGCTGCGCTGGACCGTTTTTCGGAATGGCAACACGATCGCGACATGCCTTTGGCCTGGAACATCGAACTCACACATCCGCTGGCGCACGAATCGCTCCGGCTGACATGGCGCCTGGAGGGGAGTCGGGAGTTGCAGGACCAGCCACGGTGGCAGGCGGGAGCGGCGCTTGGCTGGGAGCCGGACGAGCATATCAGCCTCACGCTGGAGTACCTTCACGGTCGTTATCAGCGCGGCCTCGCGGGTGACGACGATGAACCGGATCGCGACGTAAGTACAGCCTCGGCAAGAATTACCTTTGAATTCTAGGCTGTCGAGACAGGCGAATTCAGTCTGACCCCGAACTTGTTCGCTTCCAGCCCCTCGATTTGCTGAAGGCTGGTGCGAATCATGAAACGATTGTGAACTTGATAACCACGATATAGTCGGTGCAGTCGGTTATCTTTATAATTCATTGACAACCACGAAGGCCGGCGACTTTTCCCGATAAACCCATGGAGCTTTCAAAGATGATTTTGCGTGAAAAAGGCACTCCTTTCTTTCTCTTTCTTGTCTTGATGTTGGTCGCTGGTTTTTCATCTCTCAATGCCATGGCAGAGACGGTCAATATCAACCAGGCCGATGCTGAGGCGTTACAGCAGAACTTATCGGGTATCGGCCCAGTAAAGGCAAAAGCCATTATCGATTATCGGAAAACAAATGGTGCGTTCAAAAGCGTTGAAGATATCCAAAAGGTACCGGGCATCGGCGAAGCGCTCTATAAGCGAAACAGAAACAACCTCTCGACAACAAAAGGACTGACCAGGGCAACGGTCAGAAGTAGCGAACGCTCGGCTCTGAACGATGAGAGCAAACGTTCGCCCGCGGACAGAAAAACAGGCAGGACAAGCGAGCAAAAGCAGACCAAACCTGAAAAGAGTGCCGCTAAAAAACAGGACCAGATCGTAAAGAAGGAATCAAACAAGTCCAATAAAAAGGATACCAAAGCAGAGAGCAGGAAATCGTCCAGGGTTAGCGAAGAAAGGGAAACGAGCAGATCGAAAACCTCAAAGAATGGCGGCAGCAAAAAAGCCAGCCCAAACAAAAACATTAAAAAAGCAAAGCCTGACAACACCAAGAAGAACAAACAATGAGTCAATGTGGGTAAACGGCCGGGGAAGGCCGTTTGCCCGCCCTGTCATTTTGCGGATAGAACCGCGAGCTATCGACAATACGTCTCTGTTTCAGCGGAAGATGGATGCGGAGTCTCGTGCCCTGCCGACCTCCTGGCAATCCGTACCGATATGGCCAGCGCCGGCAACATGAAGGTTGGGCGTCGGCTCCTCTCCGACACATCGTCCCGGAGCCGCCAGTAGGTACTCGCTGCTGGTACCTTGGTCCGATTGCGGGCAGTACTTTAGTCCGAAAGATTTTTGACCGAAAGTCCGTTGGTCGGATGCCTGTCCGAAACTAAAGTTTCCATATATAGGGTAGCGCGCTCGGTCAACACCAGTGTTTTCAGGTTCCTTCGAACTACAACAGTGGAGTATCGAGCACACGATATTTTCAGCTCAGGAGGAACTCACGATGCGCCCCCCAATAATTCTTACTCTACTAGCAGCGTTGCTGCTGCCACTCAACGCTCCGGCGGCAGTACCGTCCTATTCCGCCGAATTTGCCGGCCCCGGCCTATACGCCTCGTTAAACGAGACCGGCATCATCATCGGCAACAATTCCACCGGCCCCGGACAACCCTGGTACAACAATGGCAATGGCCCACAGGATCTGCCGCTTCCGGACGGCGTTCTGGCTGCACGTGTCAGCGATATGAACGACAAGGGCCTCATCGTCGGCACCATCTACCCGGATGGCCAGACCACCAGTGACCTGCCGGTGATCTGGATACCAGACGGTTTGGGCGGTTACACCATTGAGATGCTCCCGCTCGCGGGCAGTGCCACTCGCGGAACCGCGGTCGCGATCAACAACCTGGACCAGATTTTGATCTCCGGTTTCGGAATCGACGGCGTTCTGCCGACCTATCGCGCCTATGTCATCGACGATACCAATGTCGTGCCGCTGCTGCAGTTGTCCAACCCGATCACGATCAACGACAACGGCATCATCCTGACCAATGTCACGCTGTTCGACTACACCAACATGACCGACCTGGGCCTGCCGCCACAACCTGATGGCATAAGGGCGGCAGCCATGTATCCGACCGATCTGAACAACAACAACGATGTCGCGGTCACGCTGCTGACCACTATCATCGGCTCTACCCGCTACCAGGCGCTCGGCGTATACACGATAGGCGGTGGCTGGAACATGCTCACCGATGTCGTTACCAATATCTCCACAGGGGGCATGAACGACATCGGGGATCTCCTTATCAACGGCGTATCCTGCGGCACCATGGTCTATTTTGCCGATCTCGGCTTCTACTGTCCGGGCTCGCTGCTGGACCCTTCCGGCAGCGACTGGACGCTGGGACGAGCCCTCGACGTGGATAACAACCGGAGACTACTGGCTTACGGCAGCAACAGCCAGACCGGTGAGGCCGGCGTGGTGCTGATGACGGTGACCGGCGATCTGCCGGTGCCATTGGCACCAGTTAATGTGGCGGCCGTTCCCCATGTCCCCACCGCACAGCAGAATTTTATCAGCATCGATCTTAGCTGGAGTCCGGCGGACGACCTCACACGAAGCTATATCGTCGAGCGGCAGGGACCGGGGGACGCAGGATTCCTCAACCTCACCTCGACCAACAATCTGTTCTATCGCGATATGGCGCTGGTAAGTGGCGAGAGCTATGCCTATCGCATCCTGGCCGTCGGTCTGGCCGGCAACTCAGAACCCTCGGCTGTCGTTTCGGCAACAGCCCCCGCCCAGGGCGACAGCGAGGCACCGGTCATCACCTTCATATCCTTGCAGGACGGTGATGTGGTGAGTGGCATCGTCACCATCGATGTCACAGCCACGGACAATGTCGGTGTCAGGTTGATCAGCGTCAGTGCAGCCGGTATGAAGCGGCCGTGTGACACCTTCGACAGTTCGACCGCCTCATGTCGTTGGGATACTTCCCGATTGACTGCCGGTATCCACACTGTCTCTGTCAGCGTGTCCGACGCCATGGGCAACGGCGCACTCAAATCCGTATCCGTCACGGTGGAGAAAGCCACTGGCGGTAAAGGGGGCGGCAAAGGCGGTGGCGGCAAAGGGGGCGGCAAACCCAGGAAGTAAGCATCCACCCCGGTAACTCCCACCGAAGGTGCGGCGGTTGGCGGGCGCCGCACCTTCGGCAGAGTAAGGGGGAATCAGAAAGGGAAGCATCGAAGGAAAGCAAAGCGGCCTGTCACCACGGGCCATCCGCATTTCAGCTACACCCGCCGTTTTTCCATTTATTGTCACCGTGCTGATGAAGGCCGGGGCGCGATTGCCGCAACATTGGAAATTGCCAAAACCCGCTTTTATCGGGACTCGCCGGGCCAGACGGTCATGTCTGGCCACCATCTCCCGGCACATACCCCAAGCGTTTTGAAATCTCGTCTGCCGCCGCCCGCAGCAGGCTGGCGTTGCGCCCATCCCAGTCGATGTCGAAACTCGACTTGAAGCCGAACAGCACCAGCGCCAGCGCCAGATCACCGCGATAGTCGAATACCGGTGCGCCGAGCGCCGAGACGTACTCGATGCTGTGCCCGCTGACCCGCGCCATACGATGCGCGCGGGTCTCCTCGATGATCCGCTCGATGTCGTCGAGCCCGCCCGGCGCCAGCGGATGGTTGGCCGCCGCCAGCGTCTTCAGCTCGGCGTCGATGATCGCCGCCGTCTCCTCGCGCGGCAGGTAGGTGAGAAAGATCCGTCCCGCGGCCGACATGGTGGTGGAGAAGAGCGCACCCGGGCGGATACCGACCGAGATCGGCCGCCGCGACTGCAGCCAGCGGATCACCGTGGTACCGGCGGAACCCCAGACGCAGAGAATGATCCCCTCGTTGCTCTCAGAGCTGAGCCGCTCCACCACCGGCGAGGCGATCGTGGTCGGATCCAGGCGGGAGAGGTAAGAGGTGGAGAACTCCAGCACGTAGGGGCCGAGATCGTAGAGCCCATGCGCGCTCCTCTCCACGAAACCCGACTCGATCAGGCTGACCAGGTAGCGGTGCGCCTTGGCCGGATGCATCTCCAGTGAAGCGGAGAGCTCATTCAGAGTCGCCCGGCCGCCGATCGCCGCCAACGCCTTCAGTAGACGCATGCCCACCTCCACCGACTGCACCCCACCTCTCCCCGGCAACCTCTTTTTGCTATTTTCCACGACCGCCACAGGGCACCTCCAAGTTTACGAATTAAGTAAAAATTATTATTGCTTCCAAGGTTTGGTTTGACTACTTCCTATTGCAATGCTTTATTTCACCTGACTTTCGGTAATTTATTTTACATATTCCGTAATATATCCAGATGGAGTTCAAATGAGCAGCAAATTCGCATCCACCGCCGACCTCGAGGAGAAGCAGGTCACCTTCAGTCAGCTCTCCGCTCACTGCTGGGCCTACACCGCCGAGGGCGATCCCAATACAGGCGTGATCATAGGCGACGACTCGGTGATGATCATCGATGCCACCGCGACCCCGATCATGGCGCAGGATGTGATCCGCCGGGTGCGCGAAGTGAGCGACAAACCGATCAGATACGTGGTGCTCACGCACTACCACGCGGTGCGCGTGCTGGGGGCGAGCGGCTACCGCGACGCCGGACTGCAGCAGATCATCGCCAGCCGCGATACCTACGACCTGATCGTCGAACGCGGACAGCAAGACATGGACTCAGAGATCGGCCGTTTTCCGCGCCTGTTCCAGGGGGTCGAGAGCGTGCCCGGGCTGACTTGGCCGACGCTCACCTTCAAGGGTGAGATGGCGCTCTGGCTGGGCGGTCTCGAGGTGCGCATCATGCAGCTCGGTCGTGGCCACACCAAGGGCGACACGCTGGTCTGGGTCCCCGCCGAGGAGGTGCTCTACTCCGGCGACCTGGTCGAATGCGATGCCGCCTGCTACACCGGCGACGCCTACCTCGCCGACTGGCCGCAGACGCTCGTCAACGTCGCCGCGCTCAAGCCAGCCAAACTGGTTCCCGGTCGCGGGCCGGCGCTGGAGACGGCCGAGTCGATCGCGGCAGGGCTGGCCTACACCCGGGATTTCGTCACCACGCTCTACCAGAGCGCGCAGCAGGCGGTGGCAAAGGGGATGAATCTGAAGCAGACGATGGCGCACGCACGCAGGGCGATGGACCCGAAGTTCGAGCAGGTCTTCATTTACGAGCACTGCCTGCCGTTCGACGTCACCCGTGCCCACGACGAAGCCTCGGGGATCCGCGATCCACGTATCTGGACGGCCGAGCGCGACCAGGAGATGTGGCATGGACTGCAGGCGGATTGAAACTGGAAACCCTAAGGTTCAGACACTTTTTTGCCTACCCGGAGACAGCCGACACGATGAAACTCGCAACACTCAAAAGCGGCGGCCGCGACGGCACGCTGGTGGTCGTCAACCGCGACCTCTCCCTCTATCAGGCGGTGCCGGGCATCGCCGCGACGCTGCAACGGGCGCTGGACGAATGGGCAGGGTGCGCGCCGCAACTGCAGCAGGTCTACGCAGCGCTCAATGACGGCAGCGCCAGGAACGCACTGCCGTTCGACCCCAAAGCCTGCCATTCGCCGCTGCCGCGCGCCTACCAGTGGGCCGACGGCTCCGCCTACATCAACCACGTCGAACTGGTGCGCAAGGCGCGCGGCGCGCAGCTGCCCGACTCTTTCTACAGCGACCCGTTGATCTACCAGGGCGGCTCCGACAGCTTCATCGGCCCATGCGACAACATCCTGGTGCCGAGCGAGGAGTACGGCATCGACTTCGAAGCCGAGTTGGCCGTCATCACCGGCGATCTGCCGATCGGGGCGAGCCCGGAGCAGTGCGGCGAGTCCATTCGCCTGCTAATGCTGGTCAACGACGTCTCGCTGCGCGGGCTGATTCCCAACGAACTGTCCAAGGGGTTCGGTTTCTACCAGTCCAAGCCCGCGAGCGCCTTTTCGCCGGTGGCGGTCACCCCCGACGAGCTCGGCGACGCCTGGCGCGCGCACAAGGTCAACCTGCCGCTGCAGGTATGGCTCAACGGCGAGCCCTTCGGACGCCCGCAGGCCGGCATCGACATGACCTTCGATTTCACTCGGCTGCTGGCGCACGCCGCAACAACCCGTGAACTGGAGGCAGGCTCGATCGTAGGCTCGGGCACGGTCTCCAACAAGCAGGGCGACCTTTGGGGCTCGAGCATCGCCAACGGCGGCGTCGGCTACTGCTGCCTGGCCGAGTTGCGCATGTACGAGACCATCGAACAGGGCCAGCCGGCAACCCCCTTCATGCGCTTCGGCGACCGGGTGCGCATCGAGATGCAGGATGCCAACGGCCTCAGTATCTTCGGCGCGATCGAGAACCGGATTGCACCACTTTAGGCATAGGCCACAGTGACAAGGGTCGGCGACCGCAAGCGAGCACGCCGATGTTGAGCATTCTCGCCATCACACTGCCCGTCTTCCTTCTGATCGGGCTCGGCTACCTGGTGGTGCGCTTGGAGTGGGTGGCCAGATCCGCCGTCGCCGGCATGGGCAACTACGTGATTTACTGCGCGCTGCCGGCGATGCTCTTCAACGCGCTGTCGACGCGCGACTTCTCGGCGATCATCGATCCCTCCTATCTGGCCGCTTTCGCCGGCGGCTCACTGGCGACCCTGGCCGCTGGCTTCCTGCTTGCCCGGCGACTGCGCGCAGAGCCGCTCGAGAGTGCCGCCTTCCACGGCCTGGGAGGTGCGATGGCCAACAGTGCCTTCATCGGCTACGCCATCGTCGTGCAGCTGTTCGGCCTGGCCGCCGTGGTCGGCGTGGCGCTGTCGATGCTGGTCGATCTGATCCTGCTGGTGCCGCTGACGATCGCGCTGGCCGAGACCGCCGGCCAGGATCGCGGCAGCGTCCGCGTGGCCGTTGTCAGCGCGCTGAAAAAGACTCTCTCCAACCCGCTGGTACTGGCGATCGCTGCCGGCTTGCTGGCGTCGCTGCTGGGTTGGCGGGCGGAGGGTGCGCTGCAGAAGACGCTGGAGCTGCTGGCGGGCTCGGCCAGCGCAGTGTCGCTGTTCGTCATCGGCGGCATGCTGGTCGGCCTGTCGCTGCACGGCCGGGCGGCGTCGATCGGCCAGATGGCGCTGTTCAAACTGCTGCTGCACCCGGCAGCCGTGGCGTCGATGGTGTGGCTGTTGCCACCGTTCGCGCCGACGCTGCAGGCTACCGCGATCATTCTCGCGGCGATGCCGATGGCCGGTATCTTCCCGCTGCTGGCGCAGCGTTACGGCCAGCAGGAGAGCTGCGCTGCCGCGCTGGTCGGTGCAACGCTGCTCTCCTTCGTCTCGATCAACCTGCTGCTGTTGCTGCTGGCGGACAGAGGGGCGCTGGGCTGAGAACAAAGACGGCCCGCACTATCCGGATGCAGAGCCCCCCTCCTGCCTAGCCATGCGCCTTACTTCGGCTGATCTCAGAACGAATGTCGGCGGCGTAGTCCGGGCAGATGTCGTGGGTGAATCGTGCCTTAGAATGCGTCTCTGCAGGCTACCAAGTCGACCGATGAGTGACGCTCCCTCAATCCGCGGCGAACTTTGTCGGAACCTCGGCGAAGCGGCCCCGCATAGCGCTGCGCCGCCGTTCACTCGATACCCATCATCAACGCTACGAGCGTGCGCGAGTGAAACTCGCGCCGGTAGAGCACCGCGACCACCCAGAAGGTGGCGACAATGAACGCCAATGGATGGACGAACCAGGCGAGCAGCGCGAGACTGAAATAGAAAGCGCGCAACCCCAGGTTGAAGTGATAGACGGCGAGCCAGACGATGCGCGCCAACGCCCGGCTGTGACGCGCCTGATCGCGTTTGAGCCCGGTCTCGGATCCGATTGGAGCCGCGCTGCCGACCATGATCGAGGCGAAGCCCCATTGCCGCATGCACCAGGTGAAGGTGAAGAACGCGTAGGCGTATACCAGAATCAACGCAAAAATCCCCAACTCCCAGGTCTCGCGCGTCAGGTTCTGCACGAACGGCAGTTCGGAAAGAAAGGTGATCGCCTGATCGGTTGAACCGATCGCCGTCATCAGACCGGCGATAATCAGCAGGCTGCTGGAGGCGAAAAAGGTGGCATTGCGCTCGAGATTGCCGATCACCGAAGTGTCGACGATGCGCAGCTCGCGTACGTAGAGCACCTCGATCCACTGCTGAATATGCAGATGCAGGGCATCCTGCAGGCGCCGGCGGTGCTTCGAGCGGTAGCGCGAAAAGTAGCTATAACCGACCCAGCAGCCGACAAACCAGGCTGCCGAGGCCAGCTCCAGAAAACCGAGATCCGTCCACATCGGCTAGTGCACCCGACGCCGCGCGCCGGCGACAGTCGACGACACGGCTAGGACTCAAGCTCTGGCAGATTCCGGTAGAGCGCAAGCGCCTCCGGATTGGCCAGGCTCTCGGTGTTCTTCACCTGCTCGCCATGCACCACCTGGCGTACCGCCAGCTCGACGATCTTGCCGCTCTTGGTACGGGGAATATCGGTAATCTGTACCACCTTCGCCGGCACGTGC
Source organism: Gammaproteobacteria bacterium (assembly GCA_020445335.1). Lineage (GTDB taxonomy): Bacteria > Pseudomonadota > Gammaproteobacteria > Chromatiales > Chromatiaceae > HKST-UBA178. The sequence goes on along the minus strand of JAGRGU010000012.1, from coordinate 7,025 downwards.
CGCGGTGTCGTCTTGCTGCGGATCTGCTGCTTGATGCGTGCGACCAGCGCCTCGTCGAGGGTCACGCCATCGCGCAACTTGACGAACAGCACCACGCGCACATCCTGCTCCCAATTCTGGCCGATCACCACCGAGTCCAGCACTTCGTGCACCTTCTCCACCTGGCGGTAGATCTCGGCGGTACCGATGCGCACGCCGCCCGGATTGAGGGTGGCATCGGAACGGCCGTGGATGATCATACCGTCGTGTTCGGTCAACTCGACGAAATCGCCGTGGCACCAGATGTTGTCGAAGCGGTCGAAGTAGGCAGCGCGGTAACGCTTTCCGTCGGGGTCGTTCCAGAAACCGACCGGCATCGACGGGAAGGGCCTGGTGCAGACCAGTTCGCCCTTCTCTCCGCGCAGCAGACGCCCTGCTTCGTCGAAAACCTCGACCGCCATGCCGAGTCCGCGGCACTGCAACTCACCTATCCAGACCGGGCGGGTCGGGCAACCGAGCGCAAAGCAGGAGATGATATCGGTGCCGCCGGAGATCGAAGCCAGCAGCAGATCCTGCTTGATACTGGCGTAGACATAGCGGAACCCTTCCGGCGCCAGCGGGCTGCCGGTGGAGAAGAGCGCCCGCAGCGCGCCCAGATCATGGCTGGCCGCCGGCTCCAGTCCGAACTTTCCGCACGCCTCGAGAAACTTGGCGGAGGTGCCGAACTGGGTCATGCGCTCCTGCTCGGCGAGATCGAACAGCACCCGGTTGTCGCCGGCGAACGGGCTGCCGTCGTAAAGCAGCAGCGTGGCGCCGCTCGCCAGCCCCGAGACCAGCCAGTTCCACATCATCCAGCCACAGGTGGTGAAGTAGAAGAGCCGATCGTTGGGCTTGATGTCTGCGTGCAGCAGGTGCTCTTTCAGGTGCTGCAGCAGCGTGCCGCCGGCAGAGTGGACGATGCATTTGGGCACGCCTGTGGTGCCCGAGGAGAACATGATGAAGAGCGGATGGTCGAACGGCAGCTGCGCGAACTCGATCTCGCCAGGCTGGAAGGGGGCGAGGAACTCCTCCCAGCCGACGCCCTGCACCAAGGCATCGGCAACGGCGCCTTCGTTGCCGTAACGGACCAGAACGGTTCGCGCCAGGCCAGGCAGCCGTGCCGCCACCTCGGCGTTTTTCTGCATGCAGTCGATGGTCTTGCCGTTGTAGTAATAACCGTCGACGCAGAACAGCACCCTGGGTTCGATCTGACCGAAGCGGTCCATCACACCCTCGACGCCGAAGTCGGGCGAGGCGGAGGACCAGACCGCGCCCAGCGACGCCGCCGCCAGCATGGCGATCACCGTCTCCGGCATATTCGGCAGGTAACCGACGACCCGGTCGCCCTCGCCGACGCCGGCCGCCTGCAGCGCCTGACGGCAGCGCGACACCTGCTCGTGCAGCTGACCATGACTGAGTCGACACCGAACCCGGGTCTCGCCCCAGAAAACCAGCGCGTCCTGATCGTCGCGGCGTCGCAGCAGATTCTCGGCGTAATTCAGACTCGCGCCCGGAAACCAGCGCGCGCCCGGCATGCGCTCGCCATCCACGAGCACCCCCGAACGCCGGTCGCCGAGCACATTGGCGTAGCTCCAGAGCAGCGACCAGAACCCCTCAAGGTCGTCGATCGACCACTGCCAGAGCGCTTCATAGTCATCGATGCGACACCCCGAGTAACGCGCCGCGCGCTCCATGAAACCGATCATGTTGGAGTCGGCGATCTGCTTCGCGCTCGGCTGCCAGAGGGGTTGTTGGCTCATGCTCGATTCTCTCCTGCGACAATGGGTGAACCGTCCATCGACCGCGCCCGATGCCCGTCGATGACAGCGGCAGATGCGGAGAGCAGCGAGTCTGCGCGGCCCACCCCGCCCCTGCGGATGGACTAAGCGTAACGCATCCATGCTCGATAATCATGGCATTGCGATTCAATTCGCGGCCGGTTGGTTCTCCGGCTGCGCGGCGATGAATGCAGGTAGCCACTCGCAGCGCTCGGCGATCCGCAGGAGACGCGGGAAGGCATCCAGCGGGCAGTCGAAACGCCGCGCATTGTAGAGTTGCGGAATCAGGCAGCAGTCTGCCATCGTCGGCGCATCGCCGTGGCAGAAGTCACTCTCGTCCTGCCCCAGCAGGCGCTCCAGTCCGGCCAGTCCCTCATCGACCCAATGCCGGTACCAGGCCAGTTTCTCCGCCTCGTCGACACCCAATGTCCCGACCAGGTAGTCGAGCACGCGCAGGTTGTTGAGCGGATGGATCTCGCAGGCGACCGTCTGCGCGATCGCCCGCACCCTGGCGCGGCCAGGCGCATCCGGCGGCAGCAGCGGTGGCGCGGGGTGGGTCTCCTCGAGATACTCGATGATCGCCAGCGACTGGATCAGCGGCCGCCCATCCACCTCCAGCGTCGGCACCAACGCCAGCGGATTCTTCGCCATGTAGTCGGCTCTGAAGTTCTCACCGCCGTCGCGCAGCAGATGCACCGGAACGACTTTAGGCGCTAGCCCCTTGAGATTGAGCGCGATGCGCACCCGGTAGGCAGCGGATGAGCGATAGTAGTCGTAGAGTCTCATCATTGCCCGCTACTCCGCCGAGTTGAACTCATCCTCGTGCATCCAGGCAGCGTGGCGCGGCGCCCGCCGGGTGCGCGACCACTCCTCCAGCATCTCCCATTTGACCGCATCGAGCCGCTTCAGCTTCTCAGCCTCGTCGGGATCGGGACAGGCGAGTTCTACCCGGTGCCCGTTGGGATCGAAGAAGTAGATCGAATGGAAGATCGAGTGGTTGGTCACCCCCAGCACCTCGATGCCATTGGCCTCCAGATGATCGCGGAACTGCAGCAGCGTCTCGCGATCCTTCACCTTGAAGGCGATATGCTGCACCCAGGCGGGTGTGTTCGGGTCATGCCCCATCTCCGGCTGGGTCGGCAACTCGAAGAAGGCCAACACGTTGCCGTCGCCGGCGTCGAGAAAGACGTGCATATAGGGATCGGGGGCGTGGGTCGAGGGGACGCGATCCTCGGCGATCGCCAGCAGGAATTCCATCTTCAGATTGTCGCGATACCACTGCACGGTCTCCTTTGCATCCCTGCAGCGGTAGGCAACGTGGTGAATCTTGTCGATCTTCATCTCTCTCTCCTGGAATGGGTACCGGCGAACGGGTCAGGTGGCGTCGTCATCTTCAGCCACCACGCCCTTGCGGGCAATCGCCATGGCTTCGCGCAGCAAACCGAGATCGCCAACCTGATTGCAGAGCAGCAACACCAGCCGCGCGTTGACGCGTGCGCTCTGCTCGTCGCTCAGATCCCGGTGGGTCTCGATCAGCGCTTCATAGAAGTCGTCGCCCGGTCTATAAGCGCGAAAAAAACGCTTCCCTGGCTGGTGAAAGTTGTTCTCGGTCTTCAGCGGCATGGTGAAACCCTCAGCCATTGCAGGTGGCGCGCGCCACGGCGGCGGCGACGGAGTGCGCATCGAAGCTGCGCCAGCGGGCGCAGAGATGCTGGTCCGGACGGACCAGATAACAGCTCCCCGGGCGCGCGTCGTAGCGTGCCGCGAACAGCCCCTCGCGGTCGATCACGGTCGCGTGCTCCTCTGCCGCGGCGCCGGCGGCAACCACGACGAAACTCTGTACCGGAATCGACGCACCGGCCAGCGCATGCAGCGCCGCCCGAGTCTGCTGCGACAGCCCGCCGCTCTCACCCAGATAGCAGTAGAGCACGAACGGGCCGCCGGCCGTATCCAACAGCCAGCGCTCACCGTCCGGCCCCTCGATCGGCGCGTCCAGCATCACCGCGCCCGGCACCATGTCACCGCAGAAATCGGGATCTTCGGCGGTGTTGAGCTCGGAGTCGATGAGAAACGCGGTATCCGAAAGCCGGCCCGAGTTGACCAGCTGGCGGGCGAAGGGGAAGTCGCGGCAAAGCTCAAGCACCGAATCGCGAAAGATGCGCGACATGGTCGATTTGGGGGTGATGAAGTCGGTCGAACGGGTGGAGTTGAGGATGTTCTCTTCGGCGGCCTGAACGCGCTCGTCGGAGTAGCTGTCGAGCAGCCGCTGCGGCGCCCGGCCCTGCATCACCAGTGCCAGCTTCCAGATCAGGTTGTCGCTATCCTGCACCCCTGAGTTGGCGCCACGCGCACCAAACGGCGAAACCTGGTGCGCGGCGTCGCCGACGAACAGCGCGCGCCCATAACGGAAACGCTCCATGCGCCGACAGCGGAAGGTGTAGACGCTGCACCACTCCAGCTCGAACTCGGTCTCCTCCCCGAGCATCGCCCTGACGCGCGGTATCACTCGCTCGGGCTTTTTCTCTTCCTCCGGATCGGCGTCCCAGCCGAGCTGGAAATCGAGCCGCCAGACATCGTCGGACTGGCGATGCAGCAGCGTCGACTGGCCGCGATGGTAGGAGGGATCGAACGAGAACCAGCGCTCCGGCGGAAAACCGGCCTTCATCACCACGTCGGCAATCAGAAAGCGGTCCTGGAACCACTGCCCGCGCGACTCGAGCCCCAGCTGCTCACGGATCGGGCTGTTGGCGCCGTCGGCGACGATCAACCAGTCGCAGCTCAGCCGGTAGCGTCCGTCCGGCGTATCTATGCCCAGCATCACCCGCTCGGGCGCGTTGTCGATTTCGACCACCCGGTTACGCCAGCGCACCTCGAGGTTGTCGAGGTCGTCCATGCGCCTGACCATATACTCTTCCAGATAGTACTGCTGCAGATTGATGAAGGCCGGAATCTTGTGCCCCGCTTCGGGCAGCAGATCAAACTGATTGACCAGTTCGTCGCGAAAGAAGACCTTGCCGACATTCCAGGTGACGCCCTGCTCGATCATTGGTTCCGCGCACCCCAGGCGATCCATGATCTCGAGGCAACGCTTGGAGTAACAGACGGCGCGCGAGCCGACGCTGACGGTGTTGTCATCGTCGAGCAGCAGCACCTGCAGCCCGCGCTGGGCGGCGTCGATCGCCGCCGCCATGCCGACCGGACCGGCACCCACCACGATCAGCGGATGGTGGACCGGCTCGGCAGCGCTCTGATCCGGCGATCTGGCGTAATCATAGACCGGATTGTCGTAAGTCAGGAACATCGCGCCAACCTCTCTGCTCCGGCCGTGGCGCTGTGCCACGCAACGGCCCGGCCGCTGCCGCCAGCGGGGCTCGCCTGGCATCCCACGCACCGGTAATAATGAGTAATTTACGTTATTTGTAATTTTAAACTTGCTACATAAGAGCTAGTACAGCACTTTATATCGCATCCATCAATACAGAGCAGCCTCGCTGCTTTTTATTTTTACGTATTTCATAACTATCAATCAGGTCTGGACGGCGGGCACCCCCAGGCCAAAGGCGCCACCGCCCGGCGATGACGGCCAGGCGGGCATTTGCTACCATTTTTACTTTTCCAGCCGACTTCATCCGCGCCAGTGCCGACGCCCGCATTCCAGAACCGCTGCAGGACCCTGCTGCGGAACTTCCGCAACGAGCCTCCCAGCAAGACCCCGTCGCTGATCGCCACGGTCTTCGGCGATCTGGTGGAAGCGCATGGCGGCGAAATCTGGCTCGGCAGCCTGACGCGGCTGCTGCAGCCGTTGGGCATCAGCGAAAGACTGGTGCGCACCGCGGTCTACCGGCTCTCACAGGACGGCACGCTGGAGGGGACACGCATCGGCCGCCGCAGCTTCTACCGACTGAGCGACACCGCACGCAGGCGGGTGGACCATTTCGACCGGCGGATCTACCATTTCACCGAGCCGGAGTGGGATGGGGAGTGGCGCCTGCTCTTCGCCGGCACCAGGGGAATCAGCGCCGAGCAGCGCGCCGAGATCCGCAAACGCATGCTCTGGCTGGGTTACGGCGTCGTCGCACCCAACGTCTACGGCCACCCGAATGCGTCCGTCGGCGTGCTCTGGCAACTTCTCGACGAACTCGGCGTGACGCAGAAGGTGACCATTATGCGAGCCTCGAACTACGACCAGGCACACGGCCTGGGTACGCGGGAGATGGTGCGCCAATGCTTCGATATCGACACCCTGGACCGCCAATATCGCGCCTTCAACAGACGCTACCTACCACTCGCCCGAGCGCTTGAGGGCCGAGCGACGGGCGCTTGCAGCGACCCCGAGAGCAGCCTGCTGTTGCGTATCATATTGATCCACGAATACCGCAGGATACTGCTGCGCGACCCGGACCTTCCCACCCCCCTGCTGCCGGAGGCGTGGAGCGGCCGCCAGGCGCACGCGCTCTGCGCAGCCATCTACCGCGCAATCGAAGCGGACTCAGACGCGCAGATCCGCCGGATCTGCGAAAACCGGAGGGGCCTTTTCGGCAGGGTGGTCGCCCGGCACGCCGCCAGATTCTCCACCGATCGCGCCGCGCAGGTGACTGCAAACTGACCCGTCAGGGGCTTCCACGCGCAACACCCGCAGGAACTTCCCGGCGCAATGTGAACTTTAACCCCATAGAATATTTTTGGGTGCTGCATTGCACAATTTTCGTTAAAGTAAACCTTGTCGCGACCGCTACATTAGTCAGAACGAAGGTTGTAGCGGTGATGGATTCGAGCGGTAGCAGAGACCCGGGCACGAATCCATGCGGTAGCGACCGGCCGGGCCGGCGCAGTTTCGATCCCGTAGTAGAGGGTCCCGCAGTAACGGACTCCGTAGTAGTGGAGCGAAGCCGGCCCCGGCGGTCCACCCAGCTGAGTTGGATGCAGTATCGACTTGCCGGAGGCGGCGCAGTTTCGATCCCGCAGGAGAG
>JAGRGU010000012.1:0-238 GCA_020445335.1 Gammaproteobacteria bacterium | reverse complement strand
GGAGCGAAGCCGGCCCCGGCGGTCAGCCCGGCGGAGTCGGATGCAGTATTGACTTGCCGGGGGCGGCGCAGTTTCGATCCCGTAGTAGAGGGTCCCGCAGTAACGGACTCCGCAGTAGTGGAGTGAAGCCGGCCCCGGCGGTCAACCTGGCTGAGCTGGCTGCAGTATCGACTTGCCGGGGGCGGCGCAGATTCGATCCCGCAGGAGAGAGTCCCGCAGGAACGGAATCCGTAGTAGT
>JAGRGU010000096.1 GCA_020445335.1 Gammaproteobacteria bacterium | reverse complement strand
GCGACTATTCTGCAACCACTCTCTGTGGCTATCAATCGTGAAGAGGAACAAGCCGCGGGTAAGCTGGCCAGGGGCTCTTGCAGGGAGGCAGCAGCCTCCGGTTATCGTATTCGAGCGGTTGTGAGGGCTAAGGGGGAGCGGTGGGGGCTTTCCGCCCGCAGGCGGCGGCGATGCGCGGTGTTGCGGGATTCTGTCAGCTGGCGGCGGCCGCCTCCTCGCGGGTGTAGAATCGACCGTCGCGCAGAAAGCCGGCGATGATCGTGGCTATCGTGGCGGTGACGTGTCCATCGGCGTCGCGCTTTCTGATCCAATTTCCGGGAAGCCCATCGAGCGTGTGCACCGGCGCCGGCGTACCGTCGGCGAAGCGGGAGCGAACGCAGCGGCCGCTGCGGGTATTGCAGAAGGCGGGAATGAAGCCGCACTGCCGGTTGCCCGCGCTGACGCCCCCGCTGCCGGAAAATTCACCGTTCTGCCGGCGCAGCTCGCGCGGGTTCAGTTGGGATTTAAGTTTCATCTCGTTGCTCTCTCCAGCCCGCCGACCACTGCTTGCGGGGTATCGCATGAACCTGCCGATCGAACCGGCCTGTTGCTATAAACACATGCACATAACGCGCCATGGAAGAGATAGGCGCGGATAGGGGCAAAATCAATCAAAAACGGAACAAATAGCGCGTTTTTGTAACTCATCGTTCAATTACCTTGCGAAATCAGGTTTTTATTTACCGGGAAGAATTCATCGAATTTTTACATCGGGACCGTCTGGCAGGGGCTCAGAGGCGCGGAGGTCGTTGCAGGACTAGATGAAGATAGTCGAAAAAACGCGGATTACCAGAGCTGAATGTAAACAACTGTCAACGTCTTTTACATTGGAGCGCCGGAATTGGCCGAAGTTCAGGGTTCGTCACGGCCGCCTTGGCGGTATGTAGGGGAAGTGGCCGATGAACTCCCGTTGCCACCAGGCACCGCTGGCGGCGCGCTCCTGCGCGCTGGTGAAACGGTAACGGTAGGCGAGGATGCGGATATAGCGCGGCGGGTCCGCACTGAAGGGGTCGTGCTCGAGCAGCGCGCTGACAGGCTCCGAGCCGGTCACCAGGCGGTGAAGCAGGCGGTCGAGCACGATGGTGCCCGGCGGCGCCTGGGTCGGCGCGAACCATAGCAGCCAGTCGAGACGGGGCTGGTGCGGGACGATGAATGCCGGCGGTCGCGCCGGGTCATCGGGGCGCCAGCGGAAGCGGTAGGGTTGCCAGTCGCTGCCGTCGCGCGACCCCTCGATCAGAAGCTCGATGCGTTCCGTCTGCATGGTCGGGAAAACATGGTAGGCGTTGCCGATACCGAAGCGCCGTACGGCATCGCTCCAAACGGCAATCGTGCGGTGCGGCTGGATGCCGGTGACCATCGTGAACATCAACGGCAGCGACACCGAGAGTATCAGCAGTGCGACGCTCAGGGTGAGCGCCGGCTTGAGCCTGCCCGTAGCCTCCCGACGCGCCGGGGTTGCCGGCCTTAGCCATGCCGGCAGCCAACGTTCGAGCAGCCTGTCGTCGAGCAGAAACAGGCAGAGCGCGATGGTCAGCAGGTTGAAGAAGTTGTGGTTGCTGGTGGCGATGATACAGAGCTGCATGAAAAGGGTGATCGCAGCGGCGGACAGGCGCATGCGCCGCGGCAGGAAGATGAAGAAGGGGACAACCAGCTCGCTGAAGAGCGCGAAGGCGGTGCCGGCCTGCAGCAGCAGCTCCGGCAGCTGGTGTGCGTACCAGGCACCGACGTGCGGCAGCGGCTGGGTTTCGAAGTAGTGTCGCAGCGCGCTCAGATCGCGCCACGAGGGATCGCCGCTGGCCAGCTTCGCCACCCCCGACATGAAGCGCAGCCGGAACAGCAGCCAGTGGAACAGCAGGATCGTCAGCCGGTTGGCTCCGCGGTGCAGAAAGATCGCCAGAAAGCCCGCCTCCAGCAGCAGGTAGTCCCACTGGAAGTTGAGAAAGATCTGTCCCGCGGTCGCCAGCGACAGGTAGAGCAGGAAGAGTGCCAGCAGCGACAACAACGGCCGGATTCCCAGCAGCAGCGTGACCGAGAATAGGCAGCCGAGCCAGGCGGCGTACTGCAGCGCGCGGTCGCTGCCGTAGAACCAGAACAGCGATGGCAGTTGCAACCAGGCGTCGGCGCCGAGGTGTTCGCCGGCGCGCGCCATCAGCGCGTCGAACGGCAGAATGCCGTCGCTGCCGGCGAGGCCGACGATCTGTCCGCTGAGCGAGTAGAAGGCGGCGAAGTAGATCAGCGCCAGCGTTTTCAGGAACAGGCGGCTTGTCAGCTGCTGCTCCGGGGCATGTTCGAGCAGCGTTCTCACTCCATTCGTGTTCACGACCCGGCCATTGCCAAAACCATGTTCAGGCGACGCGCGCCTCGTACTGCTTGAAGTGCTTGACGATGAAATCGGCCAGCGTCGCGATCGCGGGAGCGGTCGCCGAGGCGGGGCTGCGCAGCAGGCTGATCACTGAGTCGGGCAGATCGGGAAACCCCTCTTTCGCGCCCAGTTCGAGCATGTCGGCGTTGAGAATGCTGCGCACCAGCACCGTCACCCCGAGCCCGGCACCGACGATCGTCTCTATGCCGGTGATGCTGGGGCTGGAGTAGGCGATGCGGTGTTCGATGCCGGCATCCTCCAGCGCCTTGATCGCCCAGGTGCGGAAGATGCAGCCCTGTTGGAAGAGCACCAGCGGCAGCGGCCGGACCTCATGTGCCAGATGCGAGCGCGAGCTGGCCCAGACGGTCGCTTCACGCCGCAGTATCTGACCGGTCTCACTGCCGCGGAACTCGGTGACGATGGCGAGATCCACCTCACCGCGCTCGGCCCATTTGAGCAGGTATTCGCTCGGTTCGCAGACCACCTCGACCTGCACCAGCGGATAGGCGCTGGCGAAGCTGGTCAGTATGCCGGGCAGGTAGGCGGCGACGTAGTCGTCGGGAATGCCGATGCGGACCGCGCCGACGATGTCGGGCCGGCGCAATGTCACCACCGCTTCCTCGTGCAGCTTGAGAATACGGCGCGCGTAGTTGAGCAGAATCTCGCCGTCGCGGGTCAGGCTGACGCCGCGCCCGCTCTTCTCGAACAGCGACTGGCCGAGGATCTCCTCCAGCTTCTTCATCTGCATGCTGACCGCCGACTGCGAACGGTGCACCACCTCGGCGGCACGGGTGAAGCCGCCGCTGTCTGCGATGGCGACGAAGGTCTGCAGCAGGTCGGTGTCGAGTGTCATACCCATCCGGTCACCCATTCGATCAGTTGATTGATCATATCAGTGTAATTCGTTGGATTAATGTTTAACAGGGTACCAGACTGGGATCAAGCGCAAACAACCGGATGATTCGAGGAGGTCGATATGAGTAACTCTGCAGGGTGTGTGGCTTGCCGTCCGCCACTGGTGGACAGCGCCGGCAGGCGGCAACCGGGCGCTGGCCTGCGCGCCCGCATGGCAAGGCTGCTGGCGCGTCTGCGGCGCTGGCGGGTATTGGCCCGGCAACGCCGGGAGCTGGCGGAACTCAGCGATCGGATGCTGAAGGATATCGGCCTGAGCCGGGTCGATGCGCTTCGGGAGGCGCGGCGCCCGTTCTGGGACGATCCGCGCGCAAGCCCGCTGCTGCCCGGGGACGATGGCGTGAAGCGCGGCTGAAGTGGAGCGGCGCTTCAGCCATCTTCAATCCTCTTTGATCTTCTCCGCCGGCGGCATCTGCCGCGAGATGTAGTCGGCCAGCATCTCCAGCTGCGGCTGACGCAGGTTCCTGATCAGCGCCGCCATATCGGGATTGGCGTTGCGTCTCTGCCCATCGCGGATCCACAGCAACTGGCGCAGCAGATATTCGTAGTGCTGCCCCTGGATCAACGGATAGAGGCGTTGCGCGTCGCCTTCGCCATTGGCGCCGTGGCAGCGGGCGCACATCTGCCGGTAGAGCAGTGCTGCCTCCTCCAGACGGTCCCCCTCGCCGGCGGCGGGGAAGGAGTCCATCAGCAGCGACGAGGTGTAGGCGGCGATGTCGGCGATCGCCTGCGCGCCGCCCATGTGTCCGGGTTCGACGATCGGAAACATCTTCGGATTGTCGCGATTTCCGGCGCGGATGTCGGCGAGCTGCTTGATGATCACGCCGCGGTGCTGGCCTGCCAGCTGCGGATATTCACCGCCGGTGGAGCCCCAGCCATCTTCGCCATGGCATTCGGCACAGAGCCGCAGGTATTGCTGCCGGCCGTTTTCGAGGTCGGGCTCCAGCGCCAAAGCGCGGGCCAGCTCGGAGTCGAGTTCGGAGTCGGCGGGCAGGGTGGCCGGGAGCGACAGCAGCAGGGGCAGCAGCAGATGGAACAGGTAGAGAGGTCGAAGGTACTTCATGATCGATATCGTATTTTCAGAACAACCGGTGGCTACCATTTTGCAGATTGGAGCGACTGAGACAAGTTCCGTGGTGTTTGCCGCGCGCCGTTCGAGTCACCGATCTGCCGGGTTTGCGAGGGTGCTTCAAGTGGTGTTTGACGCAGTGCAGCGCATCACCTATCGTTAGCAGCGTCAGCGCCGTCCGGCGCTTGTGAGGAAGAGCAGCGATGGCGGAGAAGAGTGTCTCACTGGTGCTCGGCAGCGGCGGCGCGCGTGGCCTGGCGCATATCGGTGTCATCCAGTGGCTGGAGGAGAAGGGGTTCGAGATCGAGTCGATCTCCGGCTCGTCGATGGGCGCGCTGGTCGGCGGCATCCACGCCATCGGCGAGCTAGACGCCTACACCCAGTGGGTCAAGGCGCTGCGCCAGATCGACGTCCTGCGTCTGCTCGACTTCTCCTTCCAGAGTAGCGGTCTGATCAAGGGGGATCGCGTCATCTCGGCGCTGAAGGAGTTGACCGGCGACCGTAACATCGAAGAGCTGCCGATCTCCTTCACCGCCGTCGCCACCAACGTCAACGACCAGAAGGAGGTGTGGCTCAACCACGGCTCTCTGTTCGACGCGATCCGCGCTTCGATAGCGATTCCGACGATCTTCACGCCGGTGCGTTATCGCGGCAAGATCCTGGTCGACGGCGGACTGATCAATCCGATCCCGATCGCACCGACGCTGAAGGACAAGACCGATCTGACGGTGGCTGTCGATCTCAGCGCCGGACCGGACCCCCGCTGCAGCGGCAGGATCGAGGAGAGGCATCACTCCGAAGAGGAGCGCAACAGCTACCGCCAGCGTATTCTGCAGTTCGTCGACGGGCTGCAGCAGCGCCTGAGTCGCTCGAACGACGAGGAGCCGGGCATGTTCGACGTGATCTCCAACGCGATGGAGACGATGCAGAACACCATCGCGCGCTTCAAGCTGGCTTCATACTCGCCCGATGTCATCATCTCGATTCCGCGCAACAGCTGCGCCTTCTATGAATTCTACCGCGCCGAGGAGATGATCGAGATCGGGCGCTGCCACGCCGAGCAGGTGATGGGAGCTTACGCCTGATCGCTACTGCGCGGGCTCCGGTCTCAGCCGTAGGCGGCCGCTGAGCGCAGGATGGTGCTGAGCGGCTGTGGCAGACCGACACCGTAACCCTGGGCGAAGTCGACACCCAGTTCGCGCAAGGCAATGATGTGGGCTTCGCTCTCGGCGTATTCGGCGATCACCTTCTTGTCCATATGGTGAGCGATCTCGGTGATCGAACCGACCATCGCCCGGCTCGAACGCTCGCTCAGCATATCCTTGACGAAGATGCCGTCGATCTTGACGCAGTCGACCTCCAGTGACTTGAGGTAGGAGTAGGAGGCGTAGCCGGAGCCGAAGTCGTCGAGATAGAAGTTGCTGCCGAGCGAACGGATATCGCGCATGAACGCGTTAACCTGCTCGAGATTCTGCACCACCGCGGTCTCGGTCACCTCGAAATTGATGCGATCGGGTGGGAGTGGTCCGTCGAGCAGATGCTGTCGCAGAAAGTCGCGGAAAGCGGGGTCTGCGACCGACTGGCCGGAGAGGTTGAGGCTGAACCCTTCGATGCTGCCGATCTCGCCGCGGTGGCGTTTGGCCCAGGCGAAGAAGCTGTCGACGATCCAGCGATCGACCGCGCGCATGCGGTCGAACTGTTCGGCGGCGGCGATAAAGTCGATCGGATCGCTCGGTTTGCCGTCGGCGTCGATCAGCCGCAACAGCACCTCGTAGTGGTCGTGACCCTCGCCCATGAACAGCGGCGTGATCAGCTGGCCGTGCAGGCTGATGCGGTTGTTCGCCAGCGCCTCCTCGATCACGGGTACCGAGCGGATCAGGCGGTTCTTGCGTTGCAACTCGGCGTCACTGAGCTGGAACACCCGGCTGCAATTGCGTCCCGACCGCTTCGCCAGATAGCAGGCCGAGGAGGCGTCTTTCAGCACCCCCTGCGCGCTGCCGACGGTGTTGTCGATGGCGACGATACCGACGCTGGCGGTGACCGGGACGCTGTTCTGATCCCAGGCGAAACGGAAGGCTTCGAGTGCCAGGCGCTGCGTCTCCGCCGCCTGATAGCCGCGGTCGACGGTGCAGTCCGGCAACAGGATGCCGAACTCGTCGTCGCCGGTACGCGCCAGCACCGCGTCGTCACGCTGGTAGGCGGTGATGATGCCGGAGATCTCCTTGAGCAGCCGGTCGCCGCCTTCGTAGCCGCAGAGGTCGTTTATCATCGCGAACTGGTCGATATCGAGCAGCAGCAGCGCATGGTGGCTGCCGTCGTTCAGCGCGCGTCGTCTGAGCTCTTCGATTCCACGCGCGAAGGCGTGGCGATTGAGCAGCCCGGTCAGCTCATCGATCCGGCTCTCCCGTTCCACCCGTTCGAAGGTGTTCTTCAGCATGCGCTCGACCGCGCGGTCGACGATCGGCAGCTCGCGGCTCTCCAGCAGCGCCAGAGAGCCCGCGGCAAACTGCGCCTCCAGCTCCGTCGCGCAGCTCTCCAGCACCTGGTTGCCGCTGCCGTCGACGAAGACGAAGCGGCTGTTGTCGCCGTTGCGCCAGGCGAGATTGATCAGTCGCACCTGGCCGTCGTCACGCTGCTGCACGATCCAGTCACCGGGCGCAAGTGCGCGTATACGTTTGCCCCAGTGGGAGTCGCTGAGCGGCTCGGCAAGGTCGCTCTCGACGGCGGCAAGTTGCTGATCGAGAATCTCCCGCAGCAACGCGGCATCGATCTGCACGCGCGGCTCGATCAGCCTGAGGCACGCCTCGCCACCCTCCGCCAGACCGCTTTCGATCTCTGCCAGCAGTTCACCCGCGCGGGCGGCGTGGACCGGGTAGTCGGCGAAGCCTCTGCCCAGCAGCCTGAGCAGTCTGTCGCGCGGCTCTCGATCGAGCGTTCCCGGACGGCAGTCGGGGGGGAACAGTTTGAGCAGATAGTCGATGACGCCGAGGTAGGCCTGGAAACGCTTCTTGCCATCGTCGCCGGCGGCGGCCAGTCGCTGCAGCAGTCCGGGCCAGCCGCAACTCAACAGCCGGGGAAGAAGATTCGGCGCCGACACCCCTTCGAGGCGCGCGCCAAGCTCCGCGGAAACGCGCTGCCGTGCGAGACTCTCGTGGTCGCTGCGGCGGTGGCTCGCGACCACGCCGGCCAGATTGTGGTCGAAGGTCTCGCGGCGATGGCTCAGCAGCGCCTCGATCTTGCGGGTGGCGTCGCGCAGCTGCGTGCGGTTCTGGTCCGGCGAAGCCGACGCAAGCTGATCGATGATCTGCAGCAGCGGCTCCTGATTGCCGTCGCTGACATCGAGATAAGGTGCCAACTGGTCGATGCGCTGGAACAGCTCCGTCGCCGGATGCCCGGAGTCCTCGAGAATCGCCGGATCGTCGAGCGCTTCGCAGGCCACCGGCACCTTGACCGCTTCAAGCAGCCGGCGTACACCGTCGCCGTAGCTCCGCTCCTGCTGCAGCAGCGCAACCAGCTGTTCGATGGCGGCGATGGTTTCGCGGCTGTCGGGATCGAGGTTCTTGGCCTGGTTGTCCGCCAGCGAGCGGGTAAGCTGCTCGCTGATCGAGCGCGCGGAGCGACCGTTGAGAGCGTTGAGCGCTGCGCGAACCTCACTGCGACTGGCGCTCGGTCGTCCCGGAATCCCATCCCTGTTGCCGCCTCTGCCGCCCGGCGAGAGCAGCGACGAGAGGGTGCCGACCAGCGAGCGCTTCTGCCGCGGCCGGCTGGGCTTGGCTCTTGCCTGCGTGCCGGAAGCGGGGGAGTGGCGGCTGATGATGCTGACCACCCCGGTATCGACGCCGTGCCGGTCGAAAAGCTCCCCGAGTTCGTCGTAGAGGTCGCCGATATGGCTGAGCACCGCCTCACTGAACAGGTCGTAGAGCGTGCGGCGCACCGCGAAACCGACGCCGGCCGCGAGCAGTGAACTGCACAGCGTCCAGAGCATGAAGGTGGGCGAGAGCGGGTTGATGTCGTTGTTGACCGGGCGCCTGAGCAGCTAGCTGAGCCCCAGCTCGACCCTGTGCAGTTGGCCGCTTATCTCGGATTCAACGCTGTGGCCCAGGCCGACGATCGCGACCCACTCCTCGAACTCATCCTTGGCGATCAGCTCCATCTCGCGGCTGATCGAAACCTGTCCGGCGCCGCCAGGCTCCCGTACGGCAGGTTCGAACAGCTGCGTCAGCCGCTCGCCGAGTTGCGTGCGCTGCACCGCGCCGATCGTTTCCGCCTCCCGCTGCAGCGTCTGCTGGGCGTGAAACAGCTCGGTGCGCAGCGCGTCGCTCGCGGCACGATCGGCGGCTTCGGGCAGCCGTTCCGAGCAGAGGCTGAAAAACTCCGGCAGGTGCCGGTTCAGAAAACGCTCGCAGGCCTTGCCGATGCGCCCCTCGATCATCGGGTCGATCCGCACGGGGGGGCTCTCTCGGGCGGTGTCGGCCTGACTCTCGCGCTGCGCACGCGCGTCCGACAGCAGGCCCCGGAAGTAATCCAGCAGCGCGGGGTTGCTCTGCAGAAAGGCGACCCCTATGCCTACCGGTGAGGCGAAACAGATTCGGACAGCGACGGTAAAGCAGCCGTCCGGCTCGGCAGCGGCGGGGATCTCGATCAACGCGGTTCTGATGTCCGGTCCGCCGGGTCGCGGCACCGCAGTGGTGATCATGGTGGGGCAGTCGCAGACGCTGTTCTCGATATAGAGGCCGCCGACGGAGAAGTTCCTGATGCGGCAGTCGCGCAGCTCGATATCCTGATAATAGAGTCTGGCCGGGTGATCGATCTCCGATCGAGGATGCTGCCGGCGGTTCTGCCCGTTCATCTGTGCGTCAATCCTTGGTGAGCGACCTGGAGCGGCCACACCGCTAGCCCGGTCGCTCACAGATCCTGGTACTGATTGGGTAGATCGACGCTGCGGCGGAGATCTTTAAAATACTATCGCCGAAACGAAGCGTGCAGCGCGCTCAGTCGAACAGCGCCAGCGGCTGTACCTGGACCCGGTCGTCGACGCTGACGCTCCCCGCCGTCTCGGGCAGCAGGATGAAGCAGTCGGCGTCGCTCATCGAACTGAGGATGCCGGAGCCCTGCCGGCCGCTGCTGACCACGCAGAGTTCGCCGCTCTCGGAGCGCTGCAGCAGGCCACGCTGAAACTCGGTGCGTCCGGGGGATTTGCGCAGCTGCGAGCGGCAGCGGACCGTGAAGGTCGGCGGCGCCAGCGCTTCCGCTCCCATCAGCTGCAGGATCGCCAGACGGGTGAACTGCAGAAAGGTGATCATCACCGCCACCGGGTTACCCGGCAGGCCGAAGAAGGGGGTCTCACC
>JAGRGU010000095.1 GCA_020445335.1 Gammaproteobacteria bacterium | reverse complement strand
CAATATCGCCCAGCATCGAAATCGCGGGCAACGACTTGTCATCAAGCTGAAGTGCGTCTTCGACCGAGGTTCGTGCGCCGGCCTCATCCTCGATCTTGCGCTGAGCGCTGGCCAGCAGAAGCAGGTTCGGCGCCGAGCGTTGCAGTTCAACCAGTTGCTGCAGGCTCTGCACCGCGCTGTTGACCTCTCCGCCAGCAACCTGAGCACTGGCAAGGACCCGCAATACCGCGGGATCTTTCGGGAACAGAGAGATGGATTCACGGGCCGCGCGCAGCGCCTTGAGATTCTCCCCCTCGCGCAGATAGGATCGGGCGATCAACACGCCAGGCTTGCTCGATGCGGGGTTTTTCTCCCGCGCCATCTCCAGCCAGTGGTACATCTCGGATCGGTTTCCTTTTTGCTCTTCGATGCCCGCCATACCGAGCAGTGCGGTCAGGTTGTTCTGATCCTTGCTCAGGATCGAGTTGAACAGCTGTTCGGCTTCGGGTAGACGATTGTGCGAAAGTTCAATTCGGGCCAGGTTGATTTCGGCGGTGACGAAATTCGGATCCAGCGCCAATGCTTCACGGAACTTGGCGCGCCCCTCGGCTTCGTTACCTGTGGCAAGATGGGCCAGCCCTGTCAGGTTGTGCGCCAGCGGATTCTCGGGTTGACGTGCCTCCAGTGCCCGGCTCGCCTCCAAAGCCTTGTCGTTCTCCTTGTTGCGCAGATGGGTGAGCACCAGCAGAACATCGGCCTGGATCAGATCCTGCCCCAGGTTGACTGCTGACTGCAGTTCGCCCAGTGCCGTGGCGGTATCACCCTGCGCCAGCAGTCCGAAGGCGTGTTGCGTGCGCAGCGAGGCAATATCCGGCATGATCTCGACAGCTTCGCCGAGCAGTTCGGAGCCCTCTTCATAGCGTCCAAGCTTCAGATAGCTGTTCCCCAGCATTGCCTTGAGCTGGGCGTCTGCAGGATACGCCTGAACGGCCGGTGCCAATATCTCCGCCGCCTGCTCGAACTTGTTCAGTTTGATCCTGGCCGCAGCCAGCAGTTTTATTGTTGGCAAATGCGTCGGCAGTGACTGGTGCGCGCGCGTGAGATATTCATCCGCCTGTACGAAATCCTCTGATGAAAAGCGAATGGCGCCGAATAAGAGCTGACTCTGAACATGGTTCGGCTGGATGTTGAGCACCTTGCCGATGTACTCCTCGGCCCGGTCGAACTGGCGCTGTTGAAACGCCGATACACCATTCAGATAGAGCACCATCGTATTGTTCGCGGCGAGCTCGTTCAACACCGCAAGATCCTGCTCCGATTTCTGGTGCTCTCCCAGCTGCAGATTGACGACCGCCCGTCCTATCAGGGCCCTCGGCTCCCGCGGGTTGGCTTCGAGTACTTTACTGAACTCTTCGACTGCGTCTTCGAATTTTCGCTCCTGCTTCAACAGCTCGCCGCGCAGCAGTCGCGCCTCAAGGTTGTCCGCATTGGCAGCGAGCAGCCAGTCGGTGATCTCGCGCGCCCTTGCCCGCTCGCCGGCACTCAGCGCGATCTGCGCAAGGCCAAGTTGCGCGGGCGCGGAGTCGGCGCGAATCGCAAGCGCCTTCTCGTAAGCATCCCGGGCCATCGCCGAATCGCCCTTGCCGCGGTATGCATGTCCCCTCAGTACCAACACCTCAGCCTGGATATCGCCCGAGAGCGTGGGGTCAGGTTCGATCTCCTTGAGCAACTCGTCGAATTTACGCTGCAGCAGATAGGCTTTCCCCAGCTCGACTTGCCAACGATCGCGGCTGGCATTCAGACGAATGGCTCGCTGGAACTCCTTTTCCGCGGAAGCGGCATTTCCGGTACTCAGGTAGATCTTGCCCAGCAGCAGTCTGGCCTCGACGTCGGACGGCTCCTCCTGCAGGGCGTTTTTGAGCTGAATCACCGCGGCGTTCAGATTGCCCTTCTCGAGGTAGGCCTTGGCATCGGCCAGATAACTGTTGTCAGCGATCGCGGCAAACGATGTGGTGACCATGGCAAACGAGAGAGCGGCTAATATACGGCTTCGAATCATAGTTGGTACCGGTAGGTGTTATCGAATCGGTGCTGCTGCAGCGGCCCCAGTGGCACACCGGGGCAGCGGCAGACATCCTGAAACGATCAGGCGTTTATATTGTATTTGCGCATCAAATTATAGAGCGTCGGTCGCGTGATACCCAGCAGGTCGGCAGTGTGCGATACATTATTGTCGGTAAAACTGAGCGCCCGCAACACCGCCCTGTACTCGGCAGCTTCGCGCACTTCGCGCAGATTGAACGGCTGCTCTTCCGCCTCGAGATCCTCCATCTCGAGATCCTGCTCCGAGATCTGGCTCCCCTCCGCCATGATGATCGCGCGTTTCACACGGTTCTCGAGCTCTCTGACATTTCCGGGCCAGGTGTACTTCTCCATGGCTTCGAGCGCCTTTTGCGTAAAACCCTTCACCGGACGCCCGAGCTGCTGGGCGAAATGCTGCAGGAACCATCGTGCCAGCACCACGGTATCCCCCTGACGCTCCTTCAGCGACGGAATGCGGATCGTCGCTTCATTGATGCGGTAGTAGAGATCCTCGCGGAAGCTCTTCTCTCTGGTCATATCCACCAGATCACGGTGTGTAGCACAGATTACCCTGACATCGACCGGTATCTCTTTGCGACCACCGATACGTTCGATCACGCGCTCCTGCAGAAAGCGCAACATCTTAGCCTGCAACGGGAGCGGCATGTCGCCGATCTCGTCCAGAAACAGGATTCCCCCCTCTGCCAGTTCGATCTTGCCCTGGGTCGTTTTCGAAGCCCCGGTAAAGGCACCCTTCTCATAGCCGAAGAGTTCGCTCTCCAACAGGTTCTCGGGAATCGCCGCGCAGTTGATCGCGACCAGCCGCTTGTCGCCCCGTCCGCTGAGCGCATGCAGCGCCTTGACCAGCACCTCCTTGCCGGTGCCACTTTCGCCGAGTATCAGCGTCGAGACATCCGTCGGTGCCAGTTTCTCGATCGTGCGGCAGACCTTCAGCATCTCCGGACTGACGGCGATGATACCGTCCAGCGGCGAGCTCGAACCCTGCGTGGCGAGCTTGCGGTTCTCCTGTTCGAGCGCGTGCAGTCGTGCGGCCCGTTCCACGACCAGGACCAGCAGTTCCGGCTCGATCGGCTTCTCGTAGAAATCATATGCGCCGAGACCGATTGCCCGCACGGCATTGGATCGGTCGTTGTGCCCGGTCACTACGATTACCTTGGTTTCGGGGGAGAGCTTCAGGATCTCCTCCAGAATAGCGAAACCCTCGCTAACGCCCCCCGGATCGGGTGGTAGTCCCAAGTCCAGGGTGACGACCGAAGGCTCCATTCTGCGCAGCTGCGCAATGGCGCTTTCACGGTCGGCGGCAACACCGATCTCGTAATCCTCGAAGCTCCAACGCAGCTGGCTCTGCAATCCAGGATCATCTTCCACTATCAAAAGTTTCTTGGCCTGATCGCTCACAGCTCTCTCTTCTCCATCCTGTTTTGGGGCGTCAATCGCGCACTCAATTATCGGCAAAGGGTACAACAATCTTGAACTCTGTACCCCTTCCCACTTCACTCTCTACGACAATATGACCACCGATGCTGTGCACGAATTCGCGGCACTCATATGCGCCTATGCCCATTCCGGTAAGGCCTTTGGTGGAGTCGAAAGGACGAAACAACCGGTCCCGAATAAACTGCACGTCCATGCCGGTGCCGCTATCGGTCACCCGCAGCACGACCCTGTTGCCGGTGGTGGAGAGCGTCACCTGAACAGTGCCATCAGGTGGCGTTGCATCCTGCGCGTTCTGGATTACGTGCCCGATAATCGCCTCCATGCGATCGGCATCGGCGTATACCCAGTGCTCGTTGCCGATCACTTCGAGGGTCGGAACCGGTTGTTGCCGCGATTTGCCGGCGACTGCCGACCTGGTAACCGTCGCCAGTTCGATTCTGGTACGCTGATCATCGGGTGCGGCGCTGCGCAGGTGCGCCATCAGGCGGCTCATCTTGGTGACCGAATTCTCGATGGTCAGCAGCGCGTCGTCGATAAACTCGGGATTGTGCCGGTGCCGCTCGGCGTTCTTCACCACCAGTGAGAGCTGCGCGATCAGGTTTTTCAGATCGTGCACTACAAAGGCGGAGAGCCGATCGAATCCCTCGAACTGTTTGGCATCGGCCAGCGCCTGACTGGTCTGATACAACGCAAGGTAACTCGCGGCCTGCCGTCCCGCAGTTTTCAAAAGGTCCAGGTTCTCCCAGTTCAGCTTGGTCTTCGCGCGCGGGCTGGTCAGCACTGTAAACCCTATTACGTGCTCATCATGGATCAGCGGCACGATCAGCCAGACATCTTCCATGGCGGTCAGCCAGGAGGGGAGATGCAGCCCTTCATACTGTTCCGGGGAGCGCTGATACTCGGGGACCACGACTATCCATTTCTTGTACTCGAGAAACGTAAACAGACTTCCCAGCTCATGATCACCCTCGATTTTGGGCGCAGGTTGATTGCGGTTGGCGGCCAACTGGCAGTCACCGTCGTTGCACAGCCACAGCAGTCCGGCGGAGCTCTCGACAATCTCCCCCAGCGCCCAGATGACCCGTTCGAACAGCGGTGTGTTGGTCTCCTCTCCCGACAGCAGTCCGATAAGGCGCAACCACTCGTCGCGGTAGTCGTAGCGATAGCTGAAGAAATGTTTGTTGAAGAAGACCTTTGCCCGTGCCCTGACCCTGCCGGAGAAGAGCAGAGCAACGAAAAACAGCATCGCCGCAAACAGAAAGGTGACCTGAAGCACCGACCCCCAGTTACCGCCGTAGATGCGGATGTAGTAACCCGCAAACGCCATCAACAACATGTAGACGCCGGCGCTTAACAAAGTGGTGGTATGGAAAACCATCCGCCTCGAGACGAACAGATCGAGCGACCAGGTGGGGTTGCGCGCGACCGAGACGGCCAGCAGCGGAACGGTTATGGCATAGATGCCGCCCCGGGCATACCAAAGGTCCGCATTGATACGCTTGAAGAGCAGCGCATCGGTGAAGAGGTAAAAGTCGAACATGAACATGCTGCCGAGGCCGAGGCAGAGATACTTGATACCCCAGCGCTGGTCGGGCGCGGTGTTTCGGTAGAGCTGCTCGACCAGCATCATACCGGCTATGGCGCTGACAACCTGTCCCAGGTAACGCAGGTCGAGAAAGACAAACGCCGGAATCAGGTAGTCCGGAACCACCAGCATCGCGCTGGCGAAGAGGATCACGCCGGAGATGACACGGTAGCTCTTGGTGGTCTCGCCCTTGTGACGCGACATTTGCGAAAGCAGACCGATCAGGAATGCGCTCCAGGAGATGTTCTTGAGCGCCTCGATCGACCAGATCGCACTGACCGGAATGATGCGGTACTCTGACTGCACCGCAAACAGTGCGGACCAGAGTACGGCAACCACGCACGCTGCCAGCATCAGTCCACCCTGCAGCCGACCGCGCCAACTGGTGACCAGCATGATGGTAAACAGCAGATAGAGCGCGGCGGAGACGGCAAAGCCGAGAAAACCGAAGCTAGACAATTCTCTCTCCCGCCGGGTCAGGGCTGTCGATATTGCCGCAGGCGCCTATACGGAGAGGGCGTCCTTGCACGATATGGCCGGTTCAGCGCGCGCCTTTTCCCATCAGCACGACCTCTACCGTCTCCAGCAGTACCACGATATCGAGAAACAGGTTCATGTTCTTGACGTAGTAGAGGTCGTATTGCAGCTTCTGCTTGGCATCCTCCAGCGTGGAGCCGTACTGATACCTGAGCTGTGCCCATCCGGTCAGTCCCGGTTTCACACGGTGGCGCTCGCGGTAGTAGGGAATGTTCTTTTCGAGATCGAGCACGAACTCGGGCCGCTCCGGTCGTGGCCCCACGAGACTCATGTCACCTTTGAGGACATTGTAGAGCTGCGGAATCTCATCGAGTCTGGTCTTGCGCAGGAAGGCACCCAGAACTGTCACCCGGCTGTCGTTGGCGCTGGCCCAGCGGGCGACACCATCCGACTCCGCGTCGGTGCGCATGCTGCGAAACTTGTGGACTCGGAAGTGCTTGCCGTTTTCACCCACACGGACCTGGCTGTAGAAGATCGGATCCCGCCCCATGGACTCGATCAGGCTCGCCAGCGTCACCAGCAGATAGAACGGCGAAAAAATCAGAATCATCACGAGGCTGGCGGATATGTCCAGGATCCGCTTGCCGTGGCGACCGCCGACGCCGACATGAAACCCCGGCGAGTAATAGATCCAGCTCGGGTGCAGAAGATCGATATTGACCCTTGAGGTCTCCTTCTCGAAAAAGGTGAGCAGGTCGAAGATCACCACGCCGGACATCTTGCAGTCGAGAATATCGTCGACCGGGAGGCCTTTGCGGCGATCGTCGACCGCGATTACGATTTCATTGATTTCGAACTCCTTGACCAACTCCAGCAGCGAGCCGGTCAGTTCGATCTGCTTCTCGTCATCGATGATGTTGTTGCCATCCTCCAGCCGCACGTACTTGATCACGGTGAAGCCGAGATTCTCGCCCTCCGTCTCCATCAGGTGTTCGATGCGGGCAGCGTTCATACCGGAACCCAGCACCAGTACACGATGCTTCTGCGACTCGATGCCGGCAAAATGGAAAAATACGGTGCGCAGAATGAGCAGCCCGGCGATTGACAGCAACATCGCGAAGCCGAAAACCCCTCGGCCGAGAAACAGCGCCGGAAACCAGTAGAAGATCAGACTCATCGCCATGGTGGCGAGGAAAAAACTTATACCCAACCGCACCAGCAGTGCTGCAGCGCCCTGCAGGCCGCGCTGGTAGAGCCCCATCGCCAGCATCGAGGCGGAGGTCAAAACCGCATAGAGGGCGGCGGCGGTGTATAGAGAGTCGCTCTCGAGCGGGGAGTCACCACCGAAATAGGTTGCGCGGATCGCAAAGCCGCCCAGAACGCAAAAGAAAAGCAGCGCCAGCTCCAACCCACCGAGCAGCAGGAAGAGTTTGGATACGTAGTGTCCGAAAAGCCTTATCATGGTTGTTGTATCTGAACCCTACCCGCCTCTACATCCCATGCGCACGCTTGCAGCCAATTGCCGCCGCAATGGATCGTACGTCATTTTTCCAATTTTTTTCTGCTGGCGATTTCAACCCCGATGAAACCAGATTATACCGAATCGCTTCGTTTCCCACATAACGGCAGAAGATCGCCAAATGTTAACATTCCGGTCGTTCGATTTCGTACTCTGGGGTACAATCGCTGGAAACTGCAGGTTAAGATTCTCCAGCCGATGCCGAATCCCCCCCAAAGAAAACCTTAGTAAGGTTCACACAATTTCTCACTGATTCAGGGAAAATCATGTTCGATTTAGATAAAGTCAAAATAGGCGTACTCGGTTTGGGCTATGTGGGCCTTCCCCTCGCCGTGGAGTTCGGCAAGATCATCCCCACCGTCGGCCTGGATATCAACCGGGCACGCATCGATGAACTACGGGAAGGTAGGGACAGTTCACTGGAAGTGGAACCTGAAGAGCTCACCAAGGCCAAGATGCTGGAGTATACCTCCGATCCGAACGATCTCGCTGCCTGCAACTTCTATATCGTCACCGTCCCCACCCCCATCGATCAGCATAAACAGCCGGACCTCTCGCCGCTCGTCGGCGCCAGCAAGATGCTGGGTGAGTTGATCGCCAAAGACGATATCGCAGTGTTCGAGTCAACCGTCTACCCCGGTGCCACCGAAGAGGTTTGCGTGCCCCTGATCGAGGAGATCTCGGGGCTCAAGTACAACCGTGACTTCTATATCGGCTACAGCCCTGAAAGAATCAACCCTGGAGACAAGGAGCACCGACTGCCGACAATCAAGAAGATCACCTCCGGCTCGACCCCAGAGGTTGCCGATTTCGTCGATGCGCTCTACCGCCGGATCATCACCGCAGGTACCCACAAGGCGAGCACGATCAAGGTGGCCGAAGCGGCGAAAGTGATCGAAAACACCCAGCGCGACGTCAACATCGCGCTGATAAACGAGCTGGCGCTGATTTTCAATCGTCTGGGCATCGATACGCTGGAGGTGTTGGAAGCGGCCGGCAGCAAATGGAATTTCCTGCCCTTTCGTCCTGGACTGGTCGGTGGCCACTGTATCGGTGTCGATCCCTACTACCTCACTCACAAGGCGCAGGCGATCGGCTATCAGCCCGAAATCATCCTCGCCGGCCGACGCATCAACGATGGCATGGGCGCCTATGTGGTGGGTGAAGTGATCAAGCTGATGATCAGGAACCGGGTCGAGATCGCCGGCGGCAGGGTGTTGATCATGGGCCTGACCTTCAAGGAGAACTGCCCGGATCTGCGCAATACCCGCGTCGTCGACATCGTCGAAGAGTTCAGGAGCTACGATGCCAAGGTCGATGTTCACGACCCCTGGATCGATCCTCAGGAGGCGGAGCACGAATACGGTATCACACCGATTGCAACCCCCACTGTCGGCGTCTACGACGCAGTGGTGATGGCAGTCGCGCACCGGGAGTTTCTCGCCATGGGCGCCGAGCAGATGCGCCTCTACTGCAAACCCGCTGGCATCCTCTACGACGTGAAGCACGTTTTTCCCGGCGACAAAACCGACGGCAGGCTTTGAGCCGCGGAGTGGTACGGTGAAGATCCTCGTAACAGGCAGCGCCGGTTTTATCGGCTCGGCGCTCTCGTTGCGCCTGCTGCAGCGCGGCGATCGGGTGATCGGAATCGATAACCTGAACGACTACTACGACGTCAGCCTGAAACTGGCCCGCCTGGAGCGAACCAGGGCGTTTGCGGATTTTATCGACCTGCGCCTGGCACTGGAGGATCGCGAGGCGGTGGCAGCGGCGTTTCGCGACCACCAACCCGATCGCGTCGTCAATCTGGCCGCGCAGGCGGGTGTGCGCTACTCGATCGAGAATCCAGCCGCTTACGTCGACAGCAACCTGGTCGGTTTCGGCAACCTGCTCGAGGGGTGTCGTCATCATCAGGTCGAGCATCTGGTCTACGCATCGAGCAGTTCGGTCTACGGAGCCAACACCCGCATGCCCTTCTCGGTGCATGATAACGTAAACCACCCGGTCAGTCTCTACGCCGCCAGCAAGAAGGCCAACGAGCTGATGGCNNCCACACCTACAGCCACCTGTTCGGCATCCCGACCACCGGTCTCCGTTTTTTTACGGTATACGGCCCTTGGGGCCGGCCGGACATGGCGCTGTTCAAGTTCACCCGCAAGATAATCGCCGGCGAGCCGATCGACGTCTTCAACTACGGCAACCACCGTCGCGACTTCACCTTCATCGACGATATCGTCGAAGGGGTGATACGTGTACTCGACCGTCCGGCGCGACCGAATCCCGAATGGACCGGAGACAACCCCGACTCGGCCAGCAGCCGCGCTCCCTATCGGCTCTACAATATCGGCAACAATCAACCGGTCGAGCTGGGACGTTACATCCAGGTGCTGGAGGATGCGCTCGGCATAGAAGCGCAGAAAAACCTGCTGCCGCTGCAACCCGGCGATGTCCCCGATACCTACGCCAACGTTCGCGAACTCATCGAGGATACCGGCTATAAACCCGATACCCCGGTGGAAGAGGGCGTGCGCAGATTTGTCGATTGGTATCGGGACTACTACCAGGTCTAGACCCGACCTGCGGCAGACTGTTGGAATCCCACTCGTGCGCCGTGTCGCGACGTCGAAAACAGCCGCAGAAAAATGCCCGTCTAGCGGTTTTTAACTGCGCTTTTCCTCCACTCCGACTTGTCGCGCTCCCTATTGAGCGAATTTCAACAGCCGGCTACGTCGCCGCCTCCCCACCGAAGATCCCGATCAGCGCGGGCAGGAAGTTGGCCAGCTCGAGCGACATCAGCGCGAAATCGACGTCGAAGCGAGAGGCCGCATCCTCGGCCTCGCTCTCAGCGGCCTCCTGCTGAATAAGCTCGAGAAACTTCAGCCGCTTGAGTTCCAGCTTTTCGGTCAGAACGAAAGCTAGACGATCCTGCCAGGCCAGCGACATCTGCACCACCTGCTTACCGGCTCTGAGATGCGTACCGATCTCCTCGCTGCTCAGATCCTGCTTGCGGCAACGGACCACCCCTCCCTCGTCGGCCGGATCGCGCAACTCACACTCGTCTCCCAGCAGCAGTTGCGATGGCAGACTGCGCGGTTTTTTCAGCCAGGCGGTCATCGTCGCCACTGGCGACAGTGCCACTGCAAGCGGAACCGCTTTCAGAGTTCCCAGCGTCTCGCGCAGCAGATCGATCACCTCTTCAGCTCTCTTGGCGCTGACCGCATCGACGATCAACCAGTCGTTGTTGCGATCGATATAGGCATGAGTCAATCTGCTGCGGGTGAGCGCCTGCGGCGTCAGTTCCAGCACCAGATCCTCCTTCAGCTCGTTGCGCTCACGCCTGCGCACCTTGCGCGCCTGCTGCTCCTCGATCTCCGCGATCCGTTGCGCCAGCTGCTCATTGACGACGGTTGCCGGCAGCAGCCGCTCCTCGCGACGCAGGCAGATCATCGAGCAGCTGCCAACCGTGTGCGTCAACTGGCTGCCGTGGCGGCCGAGCGGCGGTTCCCAGCCTTCGCACCAGAGTTCGTGGCTGCTGCAGTTGCGACTGGGACGGGCACTCAATTGCGCGTGCAGTTCCTCACCGGTCAAGCTCAACGGGGCCGTCAGGCGATAGATCTGCAGGTTCCTGAACCACATGGGGAGCGCTCCGAAAAAAGGGCGCATTATGACCAAACGGTGATCGCCTTGCCAGTGGGTCAATCCCAACGGCCCTGGTGCTGCTTCGAATGCCTCAGCTGGAGATGTGGACCGGTTGGCGTTTCGCCCCCCAGCTACCCGGCGCTGCATCGAAGCGACCGGGACAACGCAGGCCACAGTTGCGACAGTTGCCCGCCGCATCCAGCTGCCAGCGTCCGAGACGATACCAATCGCGTTCGATCAGCAACTGACCGCAGCCCGAGCAGTAGGTACTCCCTCCCTGTCGGTCGTGGACATTCCCCGTGTAGACGTGCGCGAGGCCGTTAGCGAGCGCGATCTGCCTTGACCGCGCCAGTGTCGCGGCCGGGGTCGGAGGGTGGTCCCGCATCTTCCAGTCGGGATGAAAGGCAGTAAAATGCAGCGGCACGTCGACGCCCAGATTGTCGGCAACCCAGCCACTCAACGCGTCGATCTCGGCCGGTGAGTCGTTCTCTCCGGGAATCAGCAGGGTGGTCAACTCGAGCCACACCGAAGTCTGCTGCCGGATATACTGCAGCGTCTCCAGAACAGGCTGAAGATGGCCGCCGGTCAGCTTGTGGTAGAAGGGTTCGGAGAAGGCCTTCAGGTCGACATTGGCCGCATCCATATGGTGGAACATCTCGCTGCGGGGCTGTGCCGAGATGTAACCGGCGGTGACCGCCACCGCATTTACTCCCAGCTCATGGCAGGCAATCGCGGTATCGACCGCGTACTCCATGAAGATGACCGGATCGTTGTAGGTGAAAGCAACGCTGCGACAACCCAGCGCCGCCGCCTGCTCAGCGATACGGCGGGGTGAGGCATCATCGGCCAGACGCTGCATCTGGCGCGATTTGCTCATGTCCCAGTTCTGGCAGAAACGGCAGGCCAGATTGCAACCGGCAGTCCCGAACGAAAGCACTGGCGTGCCGGGATAGAAGTGGTTGAGCGGCTTCTTTTCTATCGGATCGATGCAGAAACCGCTGGAGCGCCCGTAGGTGGTCAGAACGATTTGGCCGCCGTGACAGGCGCGCACGAAACAGAGCCCCTGCTGCCCCTCTTTCAGGCTGCATGCGCGCGGGCAGAGATCGCAGACCACCCTGCCCCGTTCACTTCTGTGCCAGTGCTTCGTCGCATGATAGCGCGGCACCGCGACGTTATTCTCTTGCCCTTCCATCCGTGTGTCACCCGACCTGTGAAAAAACCGCTGATCGCTTCCCGTAAGAGGGTCAACAGTCGGCGAAAAACTCTATAATGGAAGTATAGATCCGCGTGACATGAACGTCCTTTCCTGGTCGCGAAGTCAGCGAGTCAACCGGGCACAACGGTGGGAGAGTGGCTATGGAGAGAGTTCAGTCGCCCGTGGTCGCCGGGCTTTTCTATCCTGGTGATGCAGCGCGGATTCGTGAGGATATCGGAGGTTATCTCGCCGCGGCCGAGGCTCAGACCGGGTTCACGCCCAAGGCGCTGATCGCACCTCATGCGGGTTACGTCTATTCGGGACCTGTCGCCGGCAGCGCATATGCCACACTGGCTCCGCTGCGTGGCAAGATTGAACGAGTGATAATACTCGCCCCGGCCCATCGGGTCGCTTTCCGCGGCATCGCCTACAGCAGCGCCAGCCTCTTCCGGACCCCGTTGGGGGAACTCGCGGTGGACCGCGATGCCCTCGAGCTGGTGAGCGGATTACCGGTTATGCAGTTGCGCGACGACGCCTTTGCCGCGGAACACAGCATCGAGGTTCACCTCCCTTTCCTCCAGCTGACGCTCGGTGACTGCCGGATTCTCCCGCTGCTGGTCGGCCAGACCGGAGTCGAGCAGGTGGATCAGCTGCTGGAGATCCTATGGGGCGGAGAGGAGACGCTGATTCTGATCAGTTCGGATCTCAGCCATTACCTGGACTACGACGCGGCCAATGCGCTCGATCGCGAGACCTCACGCGCCATCGAGTCGCTGGACCCAGCCAGAATCGGCTTCGATCAGGCCTGTGGCAGACTCCCCATCGGCGGATTGTTGTTGTGCGCCAGGCGGCATCAGCTGCGCGTCGCCACGCTTGATCTGCGCAACTCCGGGGATACAGCCGGCCCCAGGGATCGCGTGGTGGGATACGGTGCCTATGCCTTCTACTGAATCATTGCAGCAACCGCTCGCCGCCGCCGATCGTTCAACGTTGCTGAAGCTGGCCGCCGACTCCATTCGCGTGGGGCTGGAGTCGCGCTCGCCGTTGCGGGTCCAAGCCAGTGTATATAGCGACGCGCTGCAGCGGACCGGCGCCTGTTTCGTCACGCTCAAGCTGAATGGCAACCTACGCGGTTGTATCGGTCACCTGGAGGCGCATCAGCCACTGGTGGCCGATGTCGCGGAGAACGCTTTCTCAGCCGCGTTCCGGGATCCGCGCTTCGCTCCGCTGCGACCGCAGGAGCTTGAAAGTCTGGAGATCGAGATTTCGATCCTGTCGTCACCGCAACCCTTGCCGATCGAATCCGAACAGGATCTGGCACGCAAACTCCGTCCCGGTATCGACGGACTGATCCTGCAGATCGGCGGCCGGCGCGCCACCTTTCTACCATCTGTCTGGGAGAGCCTGCCGACCGCCAGGGATTTCATCGCGCAGCTTAAGCGCAAGGCGGGATTCGCGTCAGATTTCTGGTCGGACCAGGTCCGGGCCTGGACCTACCAGTCGCAATCGATCAGCGCCGCGGATTGACCCGCCTGGTGCTCTTCGCCTGCGGATCAACGCCGGCAGCCACCGATCGAATCCACGCCACACTTGCTGCCGTCAAGCCAGATCGCCGCATCGAGCCGCGCGCGCACAAACGACGCGCCACCCGGATTGGCGCCAGTGAGGTTGGCGTGGCGCAGATCGGCGCCGTCAAGAGCCGCGTAGGAGAGGTCCGCATTTCTGAGTGTGGCCCCTTTCATACGGGCATTTCTGAAATCACCATGGCTGAGATCGGCAGCGGCCAGATCGGCGTATTGGAGATCGGCATCGGTGAACACTGAGCCCGGCATTCGCGCCCCCCGCAACTGCGCGCTGGCGAGATTGGCACCTTGCAGATCGGCTGCCTCGGCGACCACGCCGTCCAGCCGGCAGTTATGCCAGTCGACACCCGCCACCGGCGCGGCGGCACAGTTCGCGTCGGGCTGTTGTTCGGGCGCGCCCAGATAGAGCCCGTAGCCGATCGCGACGAGCAGTGTCATCGCGACCGTTGCGAGGCCGCCGAGCGGCAGATCGCGCCGACGACTGTATTGCCTCAGTGCCGTCTTAGCCAGCCGCCGTCGCTGCACTTGCTCGGGTTCGAGCTTTCTACGTTCCTTTCCTGTTGGCCTTGCATTGCCGCGGCGATCCAGACCGCTACGCTCGTCCTCGCGACGACGAGCCGCATAGAGCGCAGGATTCTCCCCCTGCCCTTGCTCACGCAGCTCCTTGGGTATCACCTCCGGCACATCGGCAATCGACTGCCAGCACTCACCGTCGGCGCTGACCTGGTCACCGGTTCCGATCCGTCCGAGCAGCAGGGAACGGCGTACGCTGCCGCTCGGAAATGGCCCCTGCACGCCCGCATCCGTCCGCAGATACCAGAGATGGTGCTGACTCTTCGTTCGATCGTTCATCAGATTAGCGCGTCCGCGGCCGTTAACAGTCTGTTACCCCTGCATCGGCCGTCGCCGGATTAAACTATAGTCTTTGCAAACGCATGCGAAGTGCAAAGGAGCCCATGGAGATATCCAACACGATCAGCGGAGTCAGGATCAGCCTGGAGCAGATTAAAAGCTCCCTGCTCGACTCGCTGCGTGCGGGCCAGATTCTACATGCGAGGACGATTGCTCCCTCCAGTGAGGGTGAGGTCCGGCTCAAGATCGGCAGCACCGAGGTCAGTGCGCGCACGCCGGTTGCATTGAAGGCCGATCAATCGCTGCAACTGCAGGTTGTCGATACGGGCAAGACGCTGTTGTTGAGAGTGCTGGGAGCCGCCACCGAGGGTCAGCTGCAAGCGGCGGCGATGCGTAGCGCGCTGCCCCGACAGCGTCCGCTGGCGGAGTTACTGCAGCAACTGCTGCCACTTGCCGGAGTCGGGCCGAACAGCTCGACGGCAAGCAGTCGCCGGGATGGTCACGCCGAGTTACCACCACAGCCCGAAAGAGCTCCGGCGCAGCACGGCGAGCGCATCCGGCAGACGCTAAGCCGGCTGTTGACGACGATGGGCGGCGGATTACCCACGCAACACGCGGCAGAGCGCATGAGACCGACCCGACTTCTGACTGCAGCGGCACTTTCGAGAAGCGCGCAGTTGCCCCCGAATGCCTCGCTCGCTGGCAAGAGCCTGCCGCCGTTCCAGCCGGACAGAGCGTCGCCAACGACCACGGCAGGCACTGCCCCTTCGCCGCTGGCCGAAGATACCCGCATGCTGCGCGCCGTCGAACGGCTGCTGCCCGTGCGGGTGGATACCGAGTTGCCGGTCACCGCCGAGATCGTGCGCCGCGCGATCGAGAGTTCGGGTCTCTTTTTCGAACCGCTGCTGGCGCGCGGCAGCGTCCCCGAGAACGACAGCAAACGCGGGCTGATTGAGCTGCTGCTGCGGCTACGGCAGCAACTGCCGGCTGCACCGACGGCGTCGACTGCCGCGTCTGGCGAGCGTGCCTCCGAGCGCCTGTCGTTGCTGACCGAACTGATCGCACAGACGGAGGGGAGTCTCGCCCGGGTAGTGCTGAATCAGCTGGCATCACTACCCCAGGAGGAGCCCAACAAACAGCTCTGGCAGCTGGATATTCCACTTTCTCAGGCGAAAGGAGAGGAGACCGTCAGGCTGCAGATCGAGCGGGAGTCCACGACCGACCGGCAGGAGGGAGCGGCGGATCGTTGGTCGGTCAAGCTGGATTTCGATATCGAGCCGATCGGTCCTGTACGCGCACAACTGACCCTCGTCGGTGAAGAGATATCGAGCCGTTTCACCGCCGGGCTCGCCGCAACCGCCGACAAGATCGAGAAATCGATACACCTGCTCGAGCATGCGCTGTTGCGGGCCGGGTTCAAGGTGGTCACTCTGAGCGCCGCACATGGCGAGATCGAGCAGCAGATCAGGAGCGGCTATGCATTGCTGGATGAACACGCATGAGTGACAAGAGTCCCCAAACGGATGGACTGGCGGTGGCTCTGCTCTACGACGGTGAGAACGCCCCCGTGGTCACCGCCAAGGGTCGCGGCGAAGTGGCGCAGCGGATATTGCAACTGGCCGAGGAGCACGGCATTCCGCTGCAGGGTGATCCGGAGCTGGCAGCAATCCTGGCGCAGATACCCCTGGGCAACGAGATCCCCGAAGCGCTCTATCGCGCGATCGCGGAGGTGATCGCCTTCGCCTATCTGGTTTCGGGAAAACGGCCGCCCGGATTCGAGGCGTCGCCCCGCTGAGCGCGATCGTCGCTCTCCTTCTGATCGCGACTCTCCATCGTTCTGCGACCTTCATCCTCGTAACGTGCCACGACCTTCTCCAGTACCTGACTGCGCAGGTGTTTCTGCTGCCACTGCGCCTGCTGGCTGCTGCGCGAACGCTGACTGGCGCTGACGATTTGCTCCTGCTCCTGAATCGCCCGCTCCAGCTTCGCCAGAAAGGCGCGGTACTCATGCAGTTGGGAAACGGAGATGCCCATCTCGGTCGAGCGCTGAAAACGGTCGAGATACTCTTTGTGGTAGCGTTTCAGCTCCTCCAGCCTCGCCTCCTGCACACTCACCTCCTGCTGCGCACGTCCGAGTGCCTTGGCCGCCTTCTGTTCGCGCGACTGCGCCACGCGCTGTACCGGCTTGAATCGTTTCGAGGGTGACATTCTCTATCCTCTAGGCAGTGGTGGCCAGTTCGTTGACCGGCGGAAACAGACTCATCAGATCCTGCATGCTCTGCGCCAGACCAACCGGTGTATTCATATCCTGGTTCAGAAACTCCTCCAGCGTCGGCATCGCTTCGATCGCCGCGTCGATGCGTTCGTCGGAGCCGCGTTCGTAAGCACCAACGCTGATCAGGTCCTGGTTCTGTCGATAGATCGAGTAGAGTTGCTTGAAGCTGCGCGCCGCCTGCTGTTGCTCCCGTCTGGTGATATCGTTCATTGCACGGCTGATCGATGCCTCGATGTCGATTGCCGGATAGTGGCCGCTCTCGGCCAGCTTCCGCGAGAGCACGATGTGTCCGTCGAGAATTGCGCGCGCCGCGTCGGCGATGGGGTCGTTCTGATCGTCACCTTCCGTAAGCACGGTATAGAAGGCGGTGATCGAACCACCCCCACGGTCGCCGTTGCCGGCGCGCTCGACCAGTTGCGGCAGCTTGGCGAATACCGAAGGGGGATAACCCTTGGTCGCGGGCGGCTCGTGAATTGCCAGCGCGATCTCGCGTTGAGCCTGCGCAAAACGGGTCAGTGAGTCCATCAGCAGCAGCACCTGCAGCCCCTGATCGCGAAAGTGTTCGGCGATACTGGTGGCCAGCATCGCACCGTGCATGCGCCGCAACGGCGGATTGTCGGCGGGTACCGCGACCACCACCGCGCGCGCCAGCCCCGCTTCGCCGAGACTGTTCTCGACGAACTCCTTTACCTCGCGGCCACGTTCGCCGATCAGCCCGACCACGGTTACATCGGCGTTGGTATAGCGGGTCATCATGCCCAGCAGCACGCTCTTGCCCACGCCGGAGCCGGCGAACAGGCCGAGCCGCTGGCCCCGGCCGACGCTGAGCAGTGAGTTTATGGCGCGTACACCAACATCCAGCGGTTCGCGAATCGGCGTGCGTGACAGCGGATTGAAGCTCTCACCGGTCAGCGAACGGCGCTCGATCGCATGAATCGGCCCCTTGCCGTCCAGCGGCCGGCCGGCACCGTCGATAACCCTTCCAAGCAGATGGTCGCCGACCACCGCTTCACAGACTCGTCCGGTAGGTACCACGCGCGCCCCCTGCTCCAGGCCGCGGATATCCCCGGTCGGCATCAGGTAGAGACTCTCGCCCGAGAATCCAACCACCTCTGCCTCGATGCGTTCGCCGTCACCATTGACGATCTCGCACTGTCCGCCAATCGCGGCGCGGCAGCCGATCGCCTCCAGCGTCAGACCGACCATACGCGTCAGCTTGCCCTCGACCACCAGTCCGCGATTCTCGGCCACGCGCTGCCGGCACTGCGCCAGGCGGGCCTGCCAGATTGGGGCGCGCTTGCTTGTCGGTGGCATCAGGCATCCCCCGCATCGCGTTCATCGCCCAGCAGCGGCGCGATCAGCGAGGCCAACCGCGACTCCAGCGTTGCGTCGACCTGC
This sequence comes from Gammaproteobacteria bacterium, assembly GCA_020445335.1. GTDB lineage: Bacteria > Pseudomonadota > Gammaproteobacteria > Chromatiales > Chromatiaceae > HKST-UBA178. Next base: position 40,356 of record JAGRGU010000095.1, on the reverse strand, counting down.
GAGGTATCGGTCAGCACGCGACAGCCACCGCGCGCGAGCACCGGATCCTCGATGATCTTCCAGCTCAATTCGTGCTCGCTCAGCTCGTACACCTTGCGGATCAACACCGCGTCCTCCGGGTGCAGCACCACACGGATGCCGCGCGATGCGACCGGTAGGATCGACAGCGCTTCTCGCACGATGCCGATGATCTGCTCGGGATCGGTGCGAACCTCGCGCCTGACCAGCTGACGTACCATCGAAATCACCAGCTCGATCAGCTCGCGTTCGACCTGATCGTCGAGATTCTGCAGAGGCGTCTCGAGACTTTGCATTAACCGTTCGAAACTTTCGGCAATCTCCACCATGCTCGCGCGTCCCTCGCTTAGCGCCTCTTTGTGGCCATACTCGAAGCCCTCCTTCTTACCCTGCTCGAACCCCTCGTCATAGGCGGCTTTCTGCAGTTGCTCCAGCTGCTCCGCGGTCAGCGGTGCGTTGGCATCTTCGGGCTCGACCCGTTCCTCGCGTCGACCCATCATGTCCGGTGGCAGCCACTGCTGGAACTCCGCCACGTCGCGTTGGATGGTCACCTTAGACGAAGTCATCGCCGCCGCCTCCGAGCATGATTTCGCCGGCATCGGCGAGTCGGCGGGTGACCGCCAGAATCTCCTTCTGCGCAGCTTCCACGTCGCTCAGACGCGCCGGCGCTGCTGCTTCGAGATCGTCGCGCAGCATCTCTGCGGCACGTTTCGACATGTTGCGGAAGATCTTCTCCTTCAACCCCTCCTCGGCACCGCGCAGCGCCAGCAGCAGCTGGTCGGAAGCGACCTCGCGCAACAGCGTCTGAATGCCGCGATCGTCGATATCGATCAGGTTCTCGAAGACGAACATGTTGTCCTGGATATCCTGCGCCAGATCCTGATCGGCGGAGGTGACTTGTTCGAGGATACTGCTTTCGATGGTGCCCTCGACCAGATTGAGGATATTGGCGGCGGTCTTTACGCCGCCCAGCGACGAGGACTTGACATTGCTTGCGCCGGAAAACTGTTTCTCGAGAATTTCATCGAGCTCCTGCAGCGCCGCCGGCTGGATACCGTCCAGCGTAGCGATGCGCATGATGATGTCGGGGCGCGCGCGCTCGGGAAACTCGGAGAGCACCTCCGCCGCCTGATCGGGATCGAGGAACGAGAGCACAATGGCGATGATTTGCGGGTGCTCGAGCCGGATCAGCTCGGCAATGGAACGCGAGTCCATCCACTTGAGCTGCTCCAGACCCTTGCTGTTTCTGCCCAGCAGAATCCGATCGATCACGCCGCCGGCCTTGTCCGCGCCCAGCGCCTGTGTCAGCACGTTGCGGATATACTGGTCGGAGTCCAGACCCAGCGAGGTCTGGCTGCTCAGCGTATCGACGAAGGAGCGCATCACCGATTCCATGCTCTCGGTGCTGACGTTGGTCATGCCGGCCATCGCCATGCCCAGCTCCTGTACCTCTTTCGGGCCCATGTGCGAAAGGATGGCAGCGGCGTCACCCTCACCCAGCGCCAGCAGCAGGATCGCTGCACGATCGACACCCTTCAGGTTCGAGGTTTTTTCAGCCGGCATCTTCGGCAATCCAGCTTCTGACCACCTGGGCGACGCGTTTGGGATCTTCGTTCACCATCTGACGCGCCGCATCCAATGTATCCTGATAGGCCTCGGGGCCGGGCAGGCGGAATGCCGAGCCGGCGCCACCGGCGGCCAATGCCGCCTGCTGACCACCCTCACCGCCTTCGCCCTCTCCCTCCTCGCCTTCGGCACGGCTGTCGGCACTCACCGGCGGCGAGGTGAGTCGGTGCATGGTGGGACGAAGCACGAAGAAGATCAGGATCAACACCAGCAATACACCGCCGACCTGCTTGGCGACATCCCAGACCCAGGGCTGCTCCCAGATCGCAATTTCCGGCAGGGGCTCCATTTTTTCGGGTGCCATGAAGGAAGCGTTGATCACGCGCACGCTGTCGCCGCGAGCGACATTGAAGCCGATCGCCTCCTTGACCAGTTGTGTGATGCGGTTGATCTCCTCCGGTGTACGCTCGACGCCCCGAATCTCGTCGCCATTCACGCTCAGCCGGTCGTTGACCACCACCGCCACCGAGAGCCGCCGTACATTACCGCTGGCGAGCCGGGTGTGGCTGACCGTCTTGTCCAGCTCGAAGTTGCGCGTGGCCCGCTTGCTGGTGTTGAGCTGTGAGTTTGCTTCCTCCGCGGTGGCGCCGGTCGCCACCTCCGGCGCGGTGCCGGCCGCCGGCGGTTGGTTGCTGAGCGCGCCCGGCACGCCCTGGGCGGCGCCAAGTCGGCTCGCCTTCTCATCGACCTGCTCGCTGCGCAGCGCCGGCAGATCGGGATTGAAACTTTCGGAGGTCTTCTCGGTGACGGTGAAGTCTAGCTCGGCGGTCACCTGCGCGCGAATATTGTCCAGTCCCAGTATCGGCGCCAGAATGTTCTCGATCCGGCTGCGGTAGTGCTCCTCCTGCTGCTTGGTGTACTCGAACTGGCTGGCGGTGAGCATCATCTCGCGGCTCTGCTCTTCGCCGCTTAGCATATTGCCCTTGTGGTCGACGACGGTTACCTGGCTGCTCTCGAGTTCCGGCACGCTGGAGGCGACCAGATGGGTGATTGCGGCGACCTGCGCCTTCTCCAGCGAGCGGCCGGCGCGCAGTTTCACGACGATGGATGCGCTCGGTTTTTTGCGCTCGCGCAGAAATACCGATTGCTTCGGCCGCGCGATATGCACGCGGGCGTTGTCGATGCTGGCGAGCGTGACGATGGTCTTGGCCAGTTCACCCTCCAACGCTCGATGAAAACGTGCCGCCTCCATCGCCCTGCTGGTACCGAACCCAGCCTCCTGCTGAAGCATCTCGAAGCCCAGGCTGTCGCTATGCGGCAAACCCTGGCCGGCAAGTTTCATCCTCGCCTCCTGAAGTTTGCCGGAGACCACCATCACCGCGCCGGTCGATTCGTCCACCTTGAACGGGATATTCGCCTGCTGTAACGCTTCCACTATCTGCGCCGCGTCCTTCTGCGCCAGATTGCCGTAGAGCATGCTGTAACTGGGGGTCTGCGACCAGAGCACCACGGCCACGCCAAGCGCGACGCTGGCGGCGATGCCGACCATCACTCCCAACTGCCTGACGACAGGATTCTGGGTCAGGCTCAGGGTCTGGAGCTGGCTCTCCACTCTCTTCTCTGCAACCGCGTTTTCCATCTACCTCATGTCCTCTACTTGACTGGTGGGCGGGCGTATCAAATGGGCATGTTCATCACTTCTTTATAGGCGTCGATCAGCTTGTTGCGAACCTGGACCATCGCCTCGAAAGATACGCTCGACTTCTGCGCCGCGATCATCACCTCGGCCAGATTCAGATCACCCTGTCCCAGCTCGAATGAGGTTTTCATCTCCGCCGCCTTGACCTGCGCGTCGTTGACGCTGTCGATCGACTGTTTAAGCATGTTGCTGAAACTGACCTGATCCGAGGCCGGCGCGGCCAGTTCGGGGTTGCCGGCCGCCTCGGCCCGCAGCACCCGCATCTGGGCGAGAACCTGGTCAATACTGGTTACGCTCATCTCTCTTCTCCGTTCGGCGATCGCTCGTCATATTTTCGACGAATCCTGTTCTTCAAATGATTTATTGCAGTTTGCATGCCATGCCGTTATCCCGGGATGGCGACACCCGCGTCGCGCAGCCGCGCGATCTTGTACCTGAGCGTGCGCTGGCTGATACCGAGGCGTTCGGCGGCGCATTTACGGCTGCCGTTGCCTTCCCGCAGGGCATCCAGAATGATCTGCTCTTCGGCGACACGCAGGTTGGCGTTCAGATCCTGCTCGAGCGACTCTGCCGCGTCGTTCCCCGCGACCGGCTCCGTCTCAAATTGGAGATGCTCGGGCGTCAATTCTTCGCCGCTGCAAAGGATCAGTGCCCGTTGCACGACGTTGTCCAGCTCGCGCACATTTCCCGGCCAGCGGTGCTGCATCAGCGACTGCCGCGCGGCAGCTTCGATGCGCGGCACGGCCACGCCCTGACGCCGGGCGTGGCGCCGCAGCAGCGTCTCGACCAGAGGTTGCAGATCGCGCGGGCGCTCCCGCAACGGTGGCAGCGCGAGCGGAAAGACATTCAGTCGGTAGTAGAGATCCTCGCGGAAACGGCCCGCCGCGACCTCCTCCCGCAACTTGCGGTTGGTGGTCGCCAGCACCCGCACGTTGAGCGGGATGATCCTGCGACCCCCCACCCGTTCGACCTCCCGCTCCTGCAGCACGCGCAGCAGTTTCGCCTGCAGCGCCAGGCTCATTTCGGAGATCTCATCCAGCAGCAGGGTGCCATCCTGCGCCTGTTCGAACTTGCCGGCCGCCGCCTGATAGGCGCCGGTGAAGGCCCCCTTCTCGTGTCCGAAAAGTACGGCTTCGAGCATATTGTCCGGGATCGCGGCGCAGTTGATTGCGACGAACGGCGCTTCACTGCGTGCTGAACACTGGTGGATCAGGCGGGCGAAGACCTCCTTTCCGGTGCCGCTTTCGCCGCAGATCATCACCGTGGCGTCGCTGCGGGCGACCCGTTTGGCCAGCTCCACCAGCTCCCTGGTCTTGAGATCCTCGGCCACCACCTCGTCTGTCGCCGGCGCCGGCTGCAGCACCGAAGCGCCGACCTTCTCCAGCAAAGCAGAGGGATCGAAGGGTTTCGCCAGATAGTCGACCGCACCCCCACGCATCGCCGCCACAGCCTGCTCGACATCGGCGAACGCGGTCATCAGCAGCACCGGTATCTCCGGGAATCTCTGTTTGACTTTCGCCAGCAGCGTGTGGCCATCCATCGGTTGCATCTGCACATCGCTGACGATCATACCGATATGATGGCTGTCCAGAGCCTTCAATGCCGCCACGCCATCGGCCGCGGCTACAACCCCGAAGCCGCCCAGCTCGAGCGTATCTCGCAGCGCCGCGCGCAGCGCCGGATCGTCCTCGACAACCAATACCTGTACTTCGCTCATACCGCTCTCCTCAGTATCGGCGTGTCGTCAGCGTTGGCCGGCTCTTCCGCATCCGTTGCCACCGCGTTTTCGGCCTTGGGCAGATGGGCGATGAAGCGCGCGCCGCCAGAGCCGTTACGCTCGACCGAGACAGAGCCGCCATGTCCCAGCAGCACAGCCTGCGTAACCGCAAGACCCAGCCCGGTGCCCTGGCTGCGGGTGGTGAAAAAGGGATCGAAAATACGCTCCCGGAGCGCCTCCGGCACACCCGGGCCATCGTCGCTGACCAGCAGGCGCCACTCCTCTCCGCTCTCCGTCAGCCGCAGCCTGACCTCTCCTCCCTGCCCGCAATGCTCGAGAGCGTTGCGACCGAGATTGATCACCGCGCCGAGCAGCGCGCTGCGATTTCCCCGAATGGTGGCGGGAGTCGCAGTTTCGATCTCGAGTCCCAGGGTCAGGCCGTGCTCGGCAGCCAGTGGTGCCAGCGTGTCGTTTACCTCGCTCGTCAGCTGTGTCAGGTCGATCTGCTGCGACCTATCCACATCTGCGCCGCGGGTAAAGGCAAGCATGTCGTTGATCTGCTGTTCCATCTGCAACAACGCGGTGCGCGAGCTGTCGGCGAAACGCTGACGCTGATCGGCGCTCAGATCGCCACGTCCGAGATGAGTGCTGTAGAGCAACGCCGCCGAAAGCGGAGTGCGAATCTGATGCGCCAGCTGGGCCGCCATCTGCCCCATTGCGCTGAGGCGTTGCTGGCGCTGGGCGCGTTGTTTCAGCTCCAGCGCAGCGGTGATGTCGAGCAACAGTAGAATCTGTTCCTCGTCGTCCTGGAGGGCCTGCCTGCTGATGCTGACCACCCTGCCGGTGTGGAGATGAAGCTCGTCATCCTGACGCATCCTCACCTGGCTGCGGTAGATCTCTTCCCAGGCATCTCCCTGGCTCAGGCCGGCAAACAGCGCGCCGGCCGCCGGGTTGAATTGCAGCACTCTGCCAGCGCTGTCGAGTACCAGCACAGCGGCAGGAAGGGTATCGAGCAACAGCGCGAAACGATGCGCGTAGCGCTCCTTCTCAGCCAGCTGCTGCATTCGTCCGCTGTTGGCTGCCGCCAGTTGCAGATTGAGTTTTTCAACTTGCAACTGCAGCTCGGTGTAGGAGTCGGCAAGTCGCTGTGAGGCTTGCGTAAAGAGCTGGAATGCCTGTTCCAGCTGCTGTTTCGAAATTGGAGCTGTCTGGCTCATCTTGGTCACCGCTACTCCCCGGCTGAAGGGCGAAAATGCGCTTTCCAGCGAGAATGCAGTAACTATGCCAAACTAATATATTGTTCTAATTCAACTACTTATTTAATCGTTTTATTCTGAAGTCAAATTGTCGACGCTTCCTGGCTGCGTTGCAATCCATACTTGCGCAGTTTCTCGACCAGTGTGGTTCGGCGCATCTTCAAGCGTTTTGCGGCGTGCGCCACCACCCCCTCCGATTCATCCAGCGCCTGCCGGATCAGGTCCATTTCAAGGTTACTGAGATGGACTTTGAGATCGATGCCATCGCTTGGCAACCTGGGGACCGTCACCACCGTGTCCGGCGCCTCCCCCGGCGTCTGCACCACCGGCAGGTCGTTCGGGCGCTCGGTGACCACCTCTATTCCGGCACGGAATTTCTCCGGCAGATCCTTGACGTCAACAACACCATAGGGATAGAGGATCGCCAGACGTTCGATCAGATTGGCCAGCTCGCGTACGTTGCCCGGCCAACGATACTGCGTCAGCGCCATCACCGCGCCCGGTGTCAGCCGCACGGATCCCCTCTTCTCGGTCTCGATTCTGGAGATCAGGTCGTTGGTCAGGACCGGAATATCCTCGACCCGGTCGCGCAGCGGCGGCATTTCGATTGGAAAGACGTTGAGCCGGTAGAACAGATCCTCGCGAAACTTGTCCTCGCGAATCGACTGCTCGAGGTCACGATGGGTCGCGGCGATGATGCGGACATTGCACTTGAGCGGTTTGTTGCTGCCGACGCGCTCGAAACTCCTCTCCTGTAATACGCGCAGTAGCTTGACCTGCATCGGCATGCTCATGTCGCCGATCTCATCGAGAAACAGCGTCCCTCCCTCGGCCAGCTCGAAGCGCCCCTGGCGGCTGTTGATGGCGCCGGTAAATGCCCCTTTTTCGTGCCCGAACAGTTCGCTCTCCAGCAGGTCCGCGGGGATGGCTCCGCAATTGATCGGCACGAATGGCTTGCCGCGCCGTCCGGAGCTGTAGTGAAGTTTACGCGCCACCACCTCTTTGCCGGTGCCCGATTCGCCGAGGATCAGTACCGTCGCCTCGGTATCGGCCACCTGTTCGATCATTTTGTTGATCTGGCGGGTGGCGCGGCTGTTGCCCGAGAGGCTGCGAAAGAGTTCCAGCGGGCGTTGCGAGGGTTTCGCGGGCTGCTGCTGTTCGGTGAAGAGTTGCGCTTTGTGCAGGATATCGACCACCGATTCGTAGCGGGCCGGCAGTTTCAGTTTGGTCAGGTAGGTGAGCGGACCTGCCTCCATCGTACCCTCCTCCTCCCTCAGCGCGATCAGTGCGGGTCCGGGGGAGAAGCGTCCGACCTGCGTTTGGATGGCCTCCAACTCGGAGACTGAGAAACCGGGACCTATCAACACTGCCGTGCAGCACACCGGCTCTTCCGCACTATCGAGATAGGCTTCGAGAGCGGAGGAGTCTTTTGCTATATTTACTGAATAATCAATGAATTCAAGAATATTTGTTATGTATTCTATGCGCTTTCGATCGCTATCGACCAAGATTACGCAGCCACTTTCAGGCTTTTTACATGTCCTGGAATCATCACTCATTGCGCCCGACACTCCTCTGGCTCGGTATCTCTCTTTGAATCGAACCAAAAACCTTTGCCTGATAAGTAGTTAATCATCATCATCCGATAATGTCAAAAAAATGCCGGAAGCAAAAAATCTGACGCACCGCGTAATCCATGGGCCCGAGGCGCGGCATCAGGATAGCCTCGCCCGATATCGTCCCAGTGGGCTTGCCAATCGGCAACGGTCACCACGCGCCGTCGACGTGGTAAGTTGGCAGCGGTTTTTGATATGTCTTGACAATACCGGTTACAGGACTTAGAAACCTGGGACTTTTCGGGATCGGCGGGATGGTGAGGCCAGCACCGCCGCCCGGGCTGAAAGTATCCGTAATTGGAAGGCAGGTAAGCGTTTTGAGTGATCTCTCCACCGGCGCGCTGTTCGGCGTCCTGACGGTGCTGATTATGATGTCAGCGTTCTTTTCCGGCTCCGAAACCGCACTGATGACGCTCAACCGTTATCGTCTCAAACACCAGGCGGATGCGGGCCACCCGGCGGCCTTGCGCGCCAGTGCACTGTTACAGCGTCCCGACCGTCTGATCGGCTTGATCCTGCTTGGCAATAACCTGGTCAACATCCTCGCCTCTTCGCTCGCGACCATCATTGCGCTGCGCCTGGGCGGTGAAGCAGCAATCGCTGTTGCCGCCGGACTGCTGACACTGGTGATCCTGATCTTTGCCGAGGTCACACCAAAAACGCTGGCTGCTCTGCACCCGGAACGTCTCGCCTTCCCTGCGGCATTTGTCTACACCCCGTTGTTGAAACTGACCTACCCAATGGTCTGGCTGGTCAATTTTTTCGCCAACGGACTGCTCAGGCTGTTGGGAGTGTCGGCGGAGGAGACGCAAGGTAACGCACTCAGCGGCGAAGAGCTGCGTACCGTGGTGGCGGAAGCCGGTGCGTTGATACCAAAGAAGCACAAGAGCATGCTGATCAATATTCTCGACCTGGAGAAGAGCCAGGTCGAGGAGATTATGATCCCACGCAACGAAATCGATGGCATCGATCTGCAGGATCCGGACGAGGAGATCGAGCGCCAGCTGCAGAACAGTCCCTACACCCTGGTACCCGTCTTCGATGGCGGTATCGATAATATCGTTGGCTTTCTGCACATGCGCAAACTGGTTCATGCGCGTGCCAAAGGGGAGCTGAGCAAGAAGATGATCAGGGAGATCTGCGACCCACCCTATTACATTCCTGAAGGGACACCGCTGAATGTTCAACTGATCAACTTCCAGCGATCCCGCCGGCGGGTGGCGTTGGTGGTCGATGAGTACGGCGACCTGCTCGGGTTGCTGACGCTGGTCGATCTTTTGGAGGAGATCGTCGGCGAATTCACCACCGATCCCTCCGACAGTGAGCAGGAGATCCAGCCGCAGCCGGATGGAAGTTACCTGATAGCCGGCAGCGCCAATATCAGGGATCTGGTGCGCAGGAAACATTGGGACCTGCCAATCGATGGACCGCGTACCATCAACGGCCTGATCACCGAGTACATGGAGGCGATCCCCGAGCCTGGCACCAGCCTGCTGCTGGAGGGGTATCACGTGGAGATTCTGCAGAGCAACGAAAACTCGGTGAAGATGATCCGCTTCCATCCGGTCAAGCACCGCTGACGCGGCACCGCGCCCAGGCGGCTGGGTGCGCTGGCATTCCGTCGCTGCTGCGGTACACTCTCGGTTCCATGGGTTGTAGATCCGGCCTGCGTTGCAGAATCCACGCGCCCTGCCGCAACAGTGAGCATCGGCCAAAATCGTGAGGAGTGGGTATGACGGACAACAATCAGGAGCGTAGACGCTTCCAGCGGGTGCTGTTCGACTCGCCGGTGCGTATCAGCGATGAGAAAGGGGAGTTCATCAGCTCCCTGGTGGACCTGTCGCTCAACGGTGCACTGCTGATCCGTCCCGACGACTGGCGTGTCGAGAAGGGTGGCAAAGTGACGCTGACGGTGCTGCTGGACGACAAGGAGAGCCGCATACGCATGCAGACAGAGGTCGCGCACCTCGAGGAAGATACGCTCGGCCTGCGCTGTTACAACATCGACATGGAGAGCATCGGCCACCTGCGCCGGCTGGTCGAACTCAACCTCGGCGACGCCGCGCTGCTGGAGCGTGAACTCGAGAATCTCGGCTGAACGGCGGCATAGACCCGGAGTTCAGATCAGATCCAACACCTCCGGCAGGCGTTCGACCGCAATAACCTCCAGTCCCTTGATCGCTTTCGCCGGCGCATTCTTACGCGCCACGACGGCTCGCTTGAAGCCGTGCTTGGCCGCCTCCCGCAGCCGCTCCTGACCATTTTGAACCGGCCGGATCTCACCCGCCAGACCCACTTCGCCGAAAGCCAGCATGTCGCGCGGCAGCGCCTGGTCACGGTAGCTGGAGAGCACCGCCAGCAGCACCGCGAGATCAGCGGCAGTCTCGGTGATGCGTACCCCGCCGACGATATTGACGTAGACATCCTGATCGTACATCGCCACGCCGCAGTGCCGGTGCAGCACCGCCAGCAGCATCGACAGCCGGTTCTGCTCCAGACCGAGCGTGACACGGCGCGGATTGGAGAGCGGGCTCTCGTCGACCAGTGCCTGCACCTCGACCAGCAGTGGACGGCTTCCCTCCCGGGTAACCATCACCACGCTGCCGGAAACCGGCTCCTCCTGCCGTGACAGAAAGATCGCCGAAGGGTTGCTGATACCGCGTAGCCCCTTGTCGGTCATGACGAATACGCCGAGTTCGTTGACCGCGCCGAAACGGTTCTTGATGGTCCGTACCAGGCGAAACTGGCTGCCGGGTTCGCCTTCGAAATAGAGCACCGTATCGACCATGTGTTCGAGCACCCGGGGCCCCGCCAGCGCACCCTCCTTGGTGACGTGCCCGACCAGAAATATCGAGCAGCCACGCTGCTTGGCGAAGCGCACCAACTGTGCCGCGGATTCCCGCACCTGCGCCACCGAACCAGGGGCCGACTGCAGTTGCTCGGTATAGAGCGTCTGGATCGAGTCGATCACCATCACGCTCGGCTGCTGCTGACGCGCCAGCGCCAGAATGCGTTCGACGCTGGTTTCGGCCAGCAGTGCCAACTCGTCACCCTGCAGATCGAGCCTGCGAGCACGCAGGCTGATCTGCTCAGGTGACTCTTCGCCGCTGACGTAGAGTGCGTTCTGCGTCGCCGACAGCGCGCTCAGCGTCTGCAGCAGCAGCGTCGACTTGCCGATGCCCGGGTCGCCGCCGATCAGCACCACCGAGCCGCTGACCAGTCCGCCTCCGAGCACCCGATCCAGCTCGCCGTTAGCGGTAGGCTGGCCGCTGACGACCTCGCCCTCGACTTCGGCCAGCTTACGGATGCGATTGCTGTTGGCCTCTCCGGCATAACCATCGAAGCGGGGGTTGCGTCGCTGCGGCTGCGGCAGCGTCTCCTGCAGCGTATTCCAGGCCTGGCAGTCCGGGCACTGTCCCGACCACTTCGGACTTTCGGCGCCGCAACTGGAACAGAGGTAGCGTTTACGGGGCTCCGCCACTGCTCACCTCGCGCATCCTGACCCGCTGTGAAACGCCGCAGAAGAGCTCGTAGGCGATTGTCTCCGCGTGCAGCGCGACCTCCTCCGCCGGCAGACCCTCCCCCCAGAGCGTTACCGGGTCGCCGACGCGCGCACCCGGCACTCCGCGCAGGTCGACCGTAACCATATCCATCGAAACCCGTCCCACCAGTGGCGCCCTTATACCATTCACCAGCAGCGGTGTGCCGCTTGCCGCATGTCGCGGATAGCCGTCGCCATAACCGATGGCGACAACGCCAACCGGCATACTTTCGGGCACTCGCCAGCTTGCGCCGTAGCCGACCGAGTCACCCGCCCGGCAGTGGTTGATCGCGATCAGCCGACTACGCAGCGTCATCACCGGCCGCAGCCCCTCTTTCGCGGCGCAGCCCCGCGCCATCGGCGAGGCACCGTAGAGCATGATGCCCGGCCTGATCCACTGGTAGTGACTGTCGGCGCGGCTCAGCGTCGCCGCCGAGTTGGCCATGCTGGCCTCGCCGCCCAGGCGCTCGACCAGCGTCTGAAAACCGGTCAGCTGCAGATCGTTGAAGCTGTTGTCCGCCTCGTCGGCGCAGGCGAAGTGGCTCATGAGGCGCGGGTTGCGAGTTGCCACCCGGCATTGACACAGGCGCCGGTAGGCGGCCTCTGCCTCTTCGATGCGGAAACCCAGCCGATTCATACCGGTATCGATCTTCAGCCAGCAGTCGAGCCTGCGCGCGCCGCTGTAGCGCTCCAGCAGATGGATCTGTCCACTCCTGCTGATAACCACATCGATGCGGCAGTCAATCGCCGCATCCAGTTCGCAGCTGTCGAAATATCCCTCCAGCGCGATCAGGCGCCCTTCGAATCCGGCCTCGCGCAGCGCTACCGCCTCTTCCATTCGCGCCAGACCGAAGGCGTCGACATCGGCGGAGAGCGCTGCGGCGATTCGCAACATGCCGTGGCCATAAGCGTTCGACTTGATCACCGCGATCGCGCGGCTGTGCGGCGCGGCTTCCCGGGCGCGTCGCAGGTTATGGCGCACCGCGTCGAGATCGAGCAGCGCCTCGGGCGTCAAAAAACAGCCCCTGTCGGCAGCCTCAGTAACCGTCATCGTTGTAGACGTTATCGATGAAGTTCTCGAATTTGGTGTACTGGCCGAGGAAGGTGAGTCTTACGGTGCCGATCGGACCGTTGCGCTGCTTGCCGATAATGATCTCGGCACTGCCCTTGTCCGGACTCTCCTCGTTGTAGACCTCATCGCGATAGATGAACACCACCAGGTCGGCGTCCTGTTCGATGGCGCCCGACTCGCGCAGATCCGACATGATCGGACGCTTGTTGGTGCGCTGCTCGAGGCTGCGATTGAGCTGTGACAGCGCAATCACCGGCACATTCAACTCTTTCGCCAACGCTTTCAACGAGCGGGAGATGATGGAGATTTCGTTGGTACGGTTTTCGGCCGCCCCGCCCGCCTGCATCAGCTGCAGATAGTCGATCATGATCAGGCCGAGCTCGCCCTGCTCGCGGATCAGACGACGCGAGCGGGCGCGGACCTCGGTCGGGCTCAGCGCCGGGCTGTCGTCGATGAACATCTTCGCTTCGGCGAGAATGCTGACCGCGGAGGTGAGTCGCGGCCACTCGTCATCCTCGAGACTGCCGTTGCGCACCCGGTGCTGATCTATTCGGCCCAGCGACGACATCATGCGCATCGCCAGCGATTCGCCCGGCATCTCCATGCTGAACACGGCCACCGGTTTGCCGCTGTTGATAGCGACATTCTCAGCCATGTTCATCGCCAGCGTGGTCTTGCCCATCGAGGGTCGCCCGGCGACGATGATCAGGTCGGCCGGCTGCAGTCCCGAAGTCATGCGGTCGAAATCGGTAAAGCCGGTGGAGAGACCGGTGATCGGTTCGTCGCTCTCGAACAGCGTCTCGATGCGGTCGACCGCCTTGGTCAGCAGACTTTTCAACGGCTGGAACCCGCCGCCCCCGCGGGCACCCTGCTCGGCGATCTCGAATACCCTGGCCTCGGCGCCATCGAGCAACTCGGCGCTGCTGCGTCCCTCGGTATTGAAGGCGCTGTCGGCGATCTGGGTGCCGACGCGGATGAGCTGACGCTTGATCGAGTGTTCGCGGACGATGTCCGCGTAGGCGCGGATGTTGGCCGCGCTGGGGGTGTCCTTCGCCAGACTACCGAGATAGGCCAGGCCGCCGGCATCGGAGAGATGATGATGCCGCTCCAGCTCCTCGGAGAGCGTCACCACGTCGAATGGGTGGTTGCGCTCGACCAGACCGGCGATGGCGCGAAAGATCAGCTGGTGTTCGCGGCGGTAGAAATCCTGCTCCACCAATCTGTCCGCAATTTGGTCCCAACTGTAGTTATCGAGCATTACGCCGCCGAGAACCGACTGCTCGGCCTGGATCGAATGCGGTGGTACGCGCAGATTGTCAGCGAAATCAGCGCCCGGCGGATCCGCTGAGGGAGTTGGGGATTCTTGCATGCTCTGTCCGTCGCCAATCCGGGAGCCGTCCCGGGTCTCGAGCCTGCAAGGATACGTGATATCGCCCGTGACAGGAATTTCGGTGGCGTGCCGGTGGAGGCGCAAAAAAGTAACGGACCGGAGCACGCAACCCGTCACTCGGGCGCGTGCACCGCTCCGCACTGAGCCAGCGCCGGCATGGCCGGCGCCGGTCGGCTTGTCCCTATTCGGGAACGACCGCCAGTTTCAGCGTGGCATCCACATCGCTGTGCAGGTGCAGCTGGATTTCGAACTCGCCGGTTACGTGTAGCGGACCATCGGGCAGACGCACCTCCCGCTTGGCCAGTTCGACGCCAGCCTCGGTGACTCTCTCCGCGATATCACCGGTGCCGACCGATCCGAACAGACGACCCTCATCACCGGCGTTGCGGGCGATGGTAAGCTGACCCAATGCCTCGATTTTGGCTTTGCGCGCTTCCGCCTCGGCCAGCATCTCCGCTGCCTGTTTCTCGAGTTCGGCGCGGCGAGCCTCGAACTCTGCCAGATTCTTCTTGGTGGCAGCCACCGCCTTGCCAGACGGGATCAGAAAGTTGCGGCCGTATCCGGCCCTGACGCTGACCTTGTCGCCCAGACCACCCAGATTATCGATTTTTTCCAAAAGGATGACATCCATCACTCATTACCCCTGAAGCAGGTTTTAAAACTCAATCAGCCCGATTCGCGGAATTACCCGAACTCCGCAACCGAGCCCTGAAATCGATCCACGCATCGGTGAAACCGGCAAACGCCAGAAACCCCGTGACGTAGGGCATTGCGAAAAAAAGCAATGCGTACATCACTACCAACCAGAGCGTATTGAGACCAAGCTGCGATCTCAGTCCATGTGCCAAGGCGATACCCTGTATGACCCATCCGGCAAGCAACAGTGTCGCCACGTAGGTGACCAGCTTTAACTCCGGTACGAGCCAGAGGAACGCTCCGACCACCAGTGTCACAACCGCCACCACTCTGGGCAACCGCAGCTGGTGGAACTCCGCCGCAAAGCCGCCGGGATTATAGAGCAGTGCCTGCCACCATCGCGCCAGAAAAAGCGCCGCCATCGCCTGTAGCAGAAAACCCGCGGCGATCGCTCCCGGCATCCAGGTCGACATCGCCGCCAGCAACTGCCCGCTGACATCCGGTTGCACCAGCTGCGACTCCACCAGCGAGTCGATGAACGGCTTGAGCACCGTCTGCCAAGCCTCTGCAGGATCCTGCGACTGCAGGTACTGCCCGAGAATGGCCAGCAAACCCAACAACAACGCCACGGTCAGGGCAAGGCCCAGCGCGGGGTAGCTGCGCAGCACTCCCCCCAGCAGCCAGATCGGCACCCACATCAGCAGTACATAGCCGATGATGGTGAGCGTCTGACTGAACAGCAGCAGCGCCAAAAGCGCACATGCCAGGCCGGAGAGGACCAGCGTCAGCATCCCCTCCTGCAGCCCCTTGCGCAGGGTGACCAGACCGATCACCGCCGCGCTCAGAATACTGAGCGGCGGCATCGGCAAGGCCAGAATGGCCAGCACACTCGCTGCCATGACCGCCTGGGATCTGCCACGCATGGCGAAGGATGCCAGTAGTCGCATTTGGATGAACCTGGACTGGGAGCAAATGGGAGCTGCTGAAATCCTGCGCCTCAGCCCCGTTGCGGCTCCGATCGGCAGTCAGCCTGGATCAGTGTCCGTCGGTATATGGCAGCAACGCCAGATAGCGGGCGCGTTTGATCGCCTGACCGAGTTGCCGCTGATATTTTGCCTTGGTACCGGTAATCCGGCTCGGCACGATCTTGCCGGTTTCGCTGATATAGGCCTTCAACAGGTTGAGATCCTTGTAATCGATCTCGGTGATACCCTCGGCGGTGAATCGGCAGTATCTTCTACGACGAAAATAGCGTGACATAAATTATCCCTCAAACTGTTTGGATTTCGCCCTCGGCGAGACCCTGTTCCCATGAAAGCGGTTATTCTTCGTCCGCTTCCTGATCATCATCGTTGTCCGCGGCTTTGGCGGAGCGCGGGCTGTCGTCGCGATCATCCGCTGCCTTTACCAGCGGGGAAGGATCGGTCACGGCGTGACTCTTGATCAGAATCAGATTACGCAGCACTGCGTCGTTGAAGCGGAAGGCGCTCTCCAACTCCTCGCGCTGCTTGCCGCCGCATTCGATGTTCATCAGAACGTAGTGGGCTTTGTGTAGTTTCTGGATGGGATATGCAAGCTGACGCCGGCCCCAGTCCTCCAGGCGGTGAATCTTACCGCCGTCGGTCTCAATGATCGAACGGTAACGTTCAATCATACCGGGCACCTGCTCACTTTGGTCCGGATGGACCATGAACACGATTTCGTAATGTCTCATTGTTGCTCCTTACGGATTGAAACAGCCTCCCGAACGGGCGGTGAGGCAAGGAGTCCCGCACGGGCGTACTGCAGCGACTGCGCGGGAAGCGGCGGATTCTACCCTCACAAGCTATTGGGCGCAATAGGAAAACCGGAAAAAAGGGATTCCAGCGCAGCACCGTTCCGTCTGCACCGCTTCAGCCAGCGCAAAATAGGCCTATAGTCTGGCAAGGGGCCGTGACCAGAAATGGGGGCACGGCGCCAACCGGGATGCGGAGCAGCCCACCGGACCGCCGCTGCCTCACCTGCCATCTTCGCAGCAGACTCGGTCCGGGGGGGCGATCATATTGTTTTAGCCGGCATGAAATATTCGGCCCTTTTCCCCGGTCTTCCAACTGAGCACTGATCAGCAATCAACGGAGCCTCATAACATGTCCAATAGAATAATGATCATCGCCATACTTCTGTTTCTTGCCACCACCTCGGTTCAGGCCGCGGAGGGTTTGATTACGCTGGCGAGCAAGCATCCGGTCAAAGAGACCGTCGATCGCCTGGAGTCGGCCTTGACCGGAGCCGGTTTCAGAATCTTCGCCCGAGTCGATCATGGCGCCGGTGCCGCCAGTGTCGACATGGCGTTGCCGCCTACCGAGTTGCTGATATTCGGTAAACCCAAGGCGGGTACTGTGTTGATGCAGCAGAATCCTACTGCGGGGATCGACCTGCCGCTGAAGTTTCTTGTGTGGGAATCCACTGAAGGTGGCGTTTCGATCGGCTGGAACGATGCCAGTTGGCTGGTCACCCGCCATGGTATCAGCACAACTATTCCGTTGGTGGCGAACATCTCGGGCGCACTGCGGAAGTTCGCCACCGCCGCCGCCAACTAGCGCCCATTGAGCGATCCGCCGGCCGGTGGATTCAGCCGGCGGCGGATACGCGCTGTCTGACCGCTTCGTAAAGCGCCACCCCGCAGGCGACAGAGACGTTGAGGCTTTCGACCGTGCCCGCCATCGGCAACCGCACCAGGAAGTCACAAACCTCCCAGGTCAGGCGTCGCAATCCCTTCTCTTCACCGCCCATGATCAGCGCCAGCGGGCCTTTCAGATCTGCATGGTAGAGGCTCTCCTGCGCGTCGCCGCTGGTACCCACCAGCCAGATCCCGTGCTCCTGTTGCAACCGTTTGAGCGTTCGCGCCAGATTGGTGACCTGCACGAACGGCACCTGCTCAGCCGCTCCGCTCGCCACTTTGCAGGCGACCGGGGTCAATCCGACCGAGCGATCCTTGGGCGCCACCACCGCGTCGACGCCGGCGGCGTCTGCGGTTCGCAGGCAGGCTCCCAGATTATGCGGGTCCTGCACACCATCGAGCACCAGCAGCAAAGGGGGGTGATCCAGCTGCGCCAGCAGTTGATGGAGCGACGCTTCGTCCCTCGAGACAGGCAGCAGGGTGCGCGCCACGACACCCTGGTGGTTTACCTCCGGCAGCAGCTTCGCCAGCGTTTCGCGCTCCGCCTGATGCACCGGGATCCCTGCCCGTTCCGCCATTGATGTCAGCTCGCGGATACGCTGGTCCCTGCGCCGCGCCTCGACCCAGAGTTCACTGACGGAGGCGCTGCTATGCTTGAGCGCGGTGCGCACGCTGTGCAGCCCCGCGATCAAATGGCTGACGCCCTGCCCCGCCGCGCTCATCGGGATTTGCCGCGCCGTTTCTTCGCTCCCGAACGCCTCTTCGCCCCGCCTCTGGATCTGCCCGGCATAGCGCCCCCCTGCTTGCCTGCGGTCGCTCCCCGCGTGCGTCTGCGGGCTTTGTCAGGGGGTGTGGAAAAACGCTCGTCGAGTACGAAATCGATCTTCTTGTCGTCCAGATTCACCGCTGCGACCTTGATTCCGATCGCATCGCCGAGCCGGTAACTGCGGCCCGAACGTTCCCCATTCAGGCGATGCCCGACCGGATCGAAGTGGTAGTAGTCATGATCCAGCGAAGTGATATGAAGCAAGCCTTCGACATAGATCTCATCCAGCTCGACGAACAGCCCGAAAGAGGTGACGCTGGTGATGATGCCGGTGAAACAGTCACCGATCTTGTCCAGCATGTATTCGCACTTGAGCCAGGATACGGCATCGCGTGTCGCCTCATCGGCACGTCGCTCCGCCGCCGAGCACTGCTCCCCGAGTGTATGCAGATCGGAGCGTGTATAGAGAAAGTCATCCTCACCGCCACCGTTGAGCAGATGCCTGATCGCTCGATGGACCACCAGATCCGGATAACGCCTGATCGGTGAGGTGAAGTGCGTATAAGCGGGAAAGGCGAGACCGAAATGTCCGATGTTTTCCGAGCTGTAGACCGCCTGCGACATCGACCGCAACAGTACCGTCTGCAGCAGGTGTGCATCGGGACGGTCCCTGACCGAATCGAGCAGCTCGGCGTAATCCTTGGCGCCGGGCTTGACTCCACCCGGCAGGCGCAATCCCAGTTCCGCCAGAAACTCCCGCAGCTCCTCCAACTTCTGCTCCTGCGGCCCTTCGTGGATGCGGTAGAGCGCGGGCAGCTTGCGGCGCAGCAAAAAACGCGCCGCGGCGACGTTGGCAAGCAGCATGCACTCCTCGATCAGGCGATGCGCGTCGTTGCGCCGCAGTGGAACGATGCGCTCCACCTTGGCCTCCCGGTTGAAGAGAATACGGGTTTCGGTGGTGTCGAAATCGATCGCGCCGCGTGCACTGCGCGTGCGGTGCAGCACCTGGTAGAGCGCGTAGAGCTGGTGCAGGTGTGGCAGCAGCTCGGCGTACCTGGCGCACAGCTCCGCCTCACCGTCCAGCAGCATCGCCGCGACCTGATCGTAGGTAAGCCGCGCCTGCGAGCGCATCACCCCCTGGTAGAATTTGGAGCGGGTAATCCGCCCATCGCCGCCGATCAGAAGTTCGGCCACCATGCAGAGCCGATCGACCTCGGGATTCAGTGAGCAGAGCCCGTTGGAGAGCACCTCAGGCAGCATCGGAATCACCCGATCGGGGAAGTAGACCGAGGTGCCGCGCAGCCGTGCTTCCCGGTCCAGCGCGCTCCCGGGTGCCACGTAGCTTGAGACATCGGCGATGCAGACCAGCAGCTTCCACCCCTTTGGCGTGGCTTCGCAGTAGACGGCGTCGTCGAAGTCCCGCGCATCCTCGCCGTCGATTGTGACCAGTGGCAGATTGCGCAGATCGACCCGCCCGAGCTTGTCCGTCTCCGCCACTTCACCCGACAGATCCGCGATCTCCGACTCGACCTCCGGCGGCCACTCCAGCGGCAGACCATGTGCCCGAATGGCTACGTCGGTCTCCATACCGGGTGCCATGTGCTCGCCCAGAATCTCGACGATGCGGCCGATCGGCTGGCTGCGCTTGCTCGGCTGTTCGATGATCCGGGCAACCACCATCTGGCCGTGTCCGGCGCCGCCGAGGTCCTCCTCGCGCACCACCAGGTCTTGATTGATGCGATTGTTGTCGGGAACCACGAATCCCAATCCACCTTCGAGGTAGACGCGACCCACCACCTCCCGGTTGGCGCGCTCCAGCACTTCCACCACGGCACCTTCGCGCCTGCCCCGGCTGTCGATCCCAACCACCCTTACCACCGCGCGGTCGCCGTGCAGCAGCGGACGCATCTGGCGCGGTGACAGGAACAGGTCGTCGCCCCCCTCGTCGGGCTTGAGAAAGCCGAAGCCCTCCTTGTGGCCGATAACCCGACCCGCGATCAGATCCTTCTTGTTGACCACGCAGAAGCCGTCACGACGGTTGCGAATCAGCTGACCGTCGCGCTCCATCGCGTTGAGCCGCCGGCGCAGTGCCTCCAGCTCATCCTCATGTTCCAGGTCCAGCCTCTGCGCCAGCGCTTCGAGCCGCAGCGGCGCGCCGAAGCGTGCCAGTTCATCGAGGATGTATTCCCGGCTGGGGATCGGATTTTCGTACTTCTTCTGTTCGCGGAAACGGTGTGGATCCCGCTCTCTGGCGGTGGATTGCGGTTTCGATGGCGCCACGTCTGACTACCCTTCTTTCTGCTCTCGATTCGATTGGCGGATTGTACCCCTGGAGAGCCCATCTGTCCCTGCGCTCAAAGGTTTGCCGCAAGCCCCGTCAACATCGTTGACAAGCCGACAGCTTCCCGGTAAAGTTCGCGGCCTCTCGGGTATGTTGCCGCTGAACCGCGGCCGCTGAACCGGGATATGCCGAGATGGCGGAATTGGTAGACGCGCTAGCTTCAGGTGTTAGTTGGGGAAACCCAGTGGAGGTTCAAGTCCTCTTCTCGGCACCAAACACCTTGTCAATCGGGCACTCAACGGTTCTTCAGTACCCCAGGGTACTAACTTCGGGTACTGGGAACCAGCCTGATGGACAACTCCAACACGCCTCCCCCCTGTACTCAGCTTTGACCCACAGGTGTTTCTCCGAGACGGCAGGACGACTCACCTAGCGACACAACCCTCGCTACGGCAATGTCTCGCCGGCGAAACACGCCGACCAACCGCCGCTGAAACAGAACCTGCGCCGAACGATGATGGCTCGGCAGAGTCGGTACGCTTCATAGCCAGGTTGTCCGACAGGAAAGAAAATCGCCTGACTTGATTCTAGTCCTCGCAGACCCGGTCAAGCCCGGCTTGGAGCAACATGCCCGCACGCACCTCACCGTTGACCGGAGCCAGTCCCGACCTTCGTCGGCACCCTCGGTGACTTCCCCGGCGCGCACCGGTGGATCCCGGACATCATGCACAAGTGAGCGCGTCCACTCTCTCTGGCCATGAATGCGAATAATTGGCATTAGTCACCGGCCCTTTGAAAGGGTTAAAAACACTCTGCGTTGTCGTACGACAATGCAATCGCTGCCGATTTCATTATCCTGTTCCGCTAACGCACCAAAAGTGCAACTACGGCATATTTTTTGCGGAAACGATCTGGACTGGATAGTGCCGACCAACGCAGCTCCCTCGGGATCTCCTGATACCCGGACAAAACCAGAATAATCGGACGCGGACCTGTCGCCACTCACTTTCCTGAAAGCGGGACCCCGACCCGTTTCTGCAACGCTTGGAACAACCATTTTTAACGGCTATGCCGTTCGAAACGGTGAGGTTTTGGTTAACCCTTAACCCTGTGCTGTCTGCATTCAGCAACGGAGCTAAAAATGTACGATTCTCACGCCAAGGATATAGCTAACAAACGGGTTGCACGCCGATCAACCGATATCAATGTCGCACCCCAAGCTGCGATCAGGAAAACCGATGATGGGGTGAAATTCCCTGGCATGAGAACGGTCATCCATGGCAATGGTGCCGTCGCTCATGTCATGGGCCACGTTTGTGGCGGTGTAATCGGCTATCCGATCACCCCCTCCACCGAGATCTCGGAACTGTTCGAAGCTTATCGTGCCCGGGGTGGCTGCAATGTATGGGGCAAACATCCCTTCTTTTTTGAACCGGAAGGCGAGCACTCGGCGCAAAGCGGCGCGATGGGCGCGGCGCTGACGGGCGGGCAGTTCATCTCCAACGCCTCCTCGAGCCAGGGCATTCTCTACGGGTTGGAGTCGCACTACGTGACTGTCGGCAAGAAGACCGGCGGCTTCGTGCTGCAAATCGCCGCGCGTGTGGCATCCCGGCACTCATTGAACGTCATGGCCGGCCATGACGACGTCTATGCGCTGTTGAACTCCGGATATACGATTCTGTTCGGTAGTAATCCGCAGGAAGTCGCAGATCTGGCACTGATCGCCTTCCGGGTCAGTTCACTGTCACTGATCCCGGTAGCTAACGCGATGGACGGTTTCGCCACAAGCCATATGCAGAGCGAAGCCCTGATGCCGGAGGCGGAACTGGTAAAGGAGTTCCTTGGTGATCCGGCCGGCAGAATCAAGGCACCGACCGTTGCCCAGGAGATTCTCTATGGGGCAAAAGGCAGGGTCTATCAGTTGCAACAGTATCTGAGCCGGCATCAGAACGATATTCAGGCAGACGACCTGATCGCGTTACGTGCGTTCCTGGAGAGTAGAAGCGATGAGATCGAAGCCGACTACCAGGCCCGGTTGATCGAAGAATCTCTCGCCTGGGTTCCCGAAGAGTTGCATGACCAGTGGCAGCGACAGTGGCTGCACGCCCACGAGAAGGGGACGCGCCAGCTGGTGCCGGCGATGGTGGATGTCGACAATCCAGGTCTCACCGGTGGTGTACAGAATCAGCCTGATTTTCAGGCCGGCATCGTCGACCATAAAACCCACTTCGTCAACGATGTCCCACGCCTGTTGAAACAGGCGATGGAGGAGTACGGCGAGTTGACCGGGCGCCGTTACAGCCCGGTGCGGAGCTTCATGGCAGACGATGCCGAGACGGTGATCGTCGGCCTCGGCTCGGTGACAGACGACGCCGAAGCGGTTGCCAGCCATCTGCGCGGCAAGGGCAAGCGAGTCGGTGTCGTTTCGATCAAGCTGCTGCAGCCCTTTCCCGAGGCTGAGTTGGTAGCGGCGTTGGCGGGCAAGAAGGCGGTCACGGTGCTGGAGCGTTCCGAAGTAACGGCGCTCACCAGCCTGGTGACGCAGGCGCTGTTCAAGGCGCACGAGAACAACGGCATGATCCGCCATCGTGGTATACCGCCGATCGCCAGCCTGCCCAAGATCAGCACCGGCATCTTCGGAGTTGGCGCGCACGACCTGCAACCGAGGCATCTGATCGCCGCCTATCGCAACATGGAGAGTGCGCTGAACGTTCCCTTTTTCTATCTGGGGACCCAGTTCTTCGAAAAGAACCCCTCCCCTGCAAACGCGGAGCTGCAGCAGCGGTTGAAACAGGCCTATCCCGAGACTGAGTTCATGGCCTTCGATAGCGAGGATAATCCCTCCCTGCTACCGCCAGAAGCCTTACGTATCCGCTTCCACTCCGTCGGTGGCTACGGCACCATCGCCACCGGCAAGTTGCTGACCGATATCCTTGCGGGCGTACTCGATCTGCACTCGAAATCGGCGCCCAAATACGGGTCGGAGAAGAGCGGCGCCCCGACCAACTTCTACATCACGCTAAGCCCGGAACCGATAAAGATTACCAACGCCGAGCTGGAAGATGTCGAGATCGTCATCTCCCCTGACCACAAAGTGTTCAATCACACCAATCCGCTGCGCGGTCTGTCCAGTGAAGGCATCCTGATCATGCAGTCCCACCACACACCGATCGAGGTGTGGAAGGAGCTGCCGGCCTATGCACGCAAGACGATTCGCGAACAGCGCATTCATCTCTATATTGTCGACGCCTTCGCGGTCGCGAAGAAGCACTCTCCGGAGCCCGACCTGGAGATACGGATGATGGGCATCGCCTTCATCGGCGCACTCTGCGGCCATGTCGACCGAATTGCCGCCGGACGATCAGAGCAGGCGATACTGGACAAGATCGAGCAGCAGGTTCGCAAGAAGTTCGGCGGCAAGGGCCATGCCGTGGTCGACAGCAATATGAAGGTGGTCCGGGAAGGGCTCGAAGCGACGCAAAAAGTCGATTATCAACAGGAGGCGTTCAAAGAGGCAGAGAAACTGGTACAAGTTGCTGCCGGGCCCAGCGTCGAGGTCTCGGCGCTCATGTCCAGAGCCTCCAACCACTCCGACACCAGCGGTCTGTTCAATCAGAACTATTACAATCAAACGCTGGCGGAACGCATCAAGGACGGTACCATCGGCGAAGCACCGGTGATGCCCGGCAGCGGGCTGTTCATGCCGGTGGCGAGCGCCGCCTGGAAGGACAAAGGGATATTCCGCATCCAGGTGCCGGCTTATGCGGCACACCTCTGCACCGGTTGCATGGAGTGCGCGGTTGTCTGTCCCGATGCAGCAATTCCCAACACAGTGCACGAGATACACGATCTGCTGTTGACCGCAATCAACAAAGTGGACGTCACCGAGCCGCTGAAAGCACAGATGTCGGCGCAGGTATTCCAGCTGACCAAGACCATCCGCGAAGCCTATCGCAAGCTTCCGAGCAAAGACCCCAAGGCATTTCACCAGATCGTCGATGAAGCAGTACTGGCGGAGGAGTCACTGGGTGCCAGTATGCAGCGCGGCTACCAGAAAGTGGTGGAACTGCTGAAGATCTTTCCGGTGGTCAAGACCCGACCCTTCTTCGATGCCATGGAGAAGAAGGTGCCGGGCAGCAGCGGTCTCTACTCGGTCAACATCGATCCCTGGAAGTGCAGCGGTTGTTTGGAGTGCGTCGACGTTTGCGGACCGGGCGCACTGAGTGCGCAGCGTCAGACCAGCAAGGTACAGGCAGAGATGCAACGAAGCTTCGAGTTTCTAAGCTGCCTGCCCAACACCGCCGCGCGCTTCTCCGAGAATGCCGTGGAGGTCGACGGCGACAGCAAACGCCTGATCCTCGATCACGACAACTACTACGCCATGACCGGCGGCCACGGCGCCTGCCGGGGTTGCGGCGAGGTCACCGCCATACGGCTGCTGATGGCCACCAACAAGGCTATCCATGAGCGCCGGCGGCGCCTGCATATCGACGAGCTGAACATACTGATCGCAGGCCTCGAGAGTAAAATCGAAACGGTGAAGCCGGATCCGCACGATGTCGACCGGCTTGCCCGTATGGAAAGGACGATAGCCACGCTGAAGGCACGGCTCTACCGCTACGAGAGCGGCCCGACCGGCAACGGACCGGCAGGGGCAACCATTGCCAACGCGACCGGGTGCAGCAGCGTCTACGCCTCCACCTTCCCTGCCAATCCCTACAAAGACCCCTGGGTAAACAGCTTGTTTCAGGATACACCTGCCCTGGCCAAGGGGATTTTCGAGGGACTCTGTGCCAATGAGACCGCCGATTTCCGAGCCTTGCGCACGGCAAAACTCGACCTCGAGGACCACTATAATCCCGAGATCCACGACCGCACGCACACCTACCTCGGCTGGCACGAGTTTTCCGACGAGGAGCTCAATCTGCTGCCCACCGTGATCAGCATGGGCGGCGATGGCGCGACCTACGATATCGGTTTCGGTGCCCTGTCGCGTCTGTTGGTCACCGAGACGCCGATCAAGGTCGTCGTGCTCAACACCGGCGCTTACTCCAACACAGGCGGCCAGACCTCGACCGCCAGTTTTACCGCGCAGGATTCCGATCTGACCCGGTTCGGCGTTGCCCATACCGGGAAGCAGGAGGACCGCAAGGAGCTGGGGCTGATCGCAGCATTCCATCCGAAAGTACTGGTGATTCAAACCAATGCCGGGCTGCAGAGTCACTTCATGAAGAACGTCATGAAGTTCCTCAATTACAACGACTCCCCTGCGGTGTTCGACACCTACACCACCTGCCAGTCGGAGCACGGTATTGCCGACGATGCCGGTGCACGGCGCGCCACGCTTGCCGTGGAGAGCCGCATGAGCCCGGTCTTCGTGCACGATCCGCGCAACGGCGACACCCTTGCCGAGCGCTTCTCGCTCGAAGGGAACCCGGATATCGGCAAGGATTGGACGATCACCACGCTGGAGTATATCGACGACGAAGGCAAAACCCGGCTGCTCGATATGCCCTACACTGCCGCCGATTTCGCGCTGCATGAGGGGCGGTTCAAGAAGCACTTCCATCCCATCGACAGCGAGGAGGAGCCCGTCCCGTTGCATCAGTACATCGAACTCAGCGAAGCCGATCGCTACGACAAGATTCCGTTTATCTGGTCGACGGACGCGGATCAGAGGCTGATCAAACTGACGATGTCGGAGGCGATGGTCGACCTCACGCTGGAACGCCGCCGGAACTGGCGCATGCTGGAGTATCTGGGCGGTCTGCATATCGATCGCATGACAGCGAGCCACCGGGACGAGTTGGAGGAGATGCGGCAGCGATATCTCCAGTCGAATATCGATCGTGAAGCCTCCATCGACAACATCGCCAAGGGCATGGCGGAGCTGGCCGCTGCATCCAGCATGCCTGCGACCGAAAGCCCGCAGGTGGTGCCGCTCTCCGATGTCGAGTCCAAGCTTCCGTCCGCAGGCGCAGCCGTTAGCGACGCCGATGCCCAGCTGGTGGTTATAACCGAGGCCGATATGACCCGCTGCACCAACTGCAAGACCTGTTACCAGGAGCTCAACGAACTCTTCGAACGCACCAAGATTGTCGTGGATGGCGAACCCAGGGAGGTGGGGCGGGTGATACCCGGCATCCTGGAAAAAATCGACATCACCCCTGAACTGATTCGACGTGCATCCCGCATCGCCGACGACTGTGATGCGGAGATCATCCAGTTCCATCAGCCGGCCTGAAGCCACGGGCGGCCTACACAGGTATCAGAGTTCAAGAGGCGACGACATGTCACAACAGATCGATGAGAGAACGCGACCCGCTGGCGGCATCGGTTCCAATCCGCAATGCGCTTACAACCAGGAAGACGTGAGACGTTACCACCTGGCGAATCTGGAGATCGAGAACGACCGGCACCATATCGCCGAGGCGCAGGTGCAGATCAAGGAGCTGGAGCACAGGGAGGCTGTCGAGCTGTTTCAGAAACAGGTGGGGCTGTTGCAGAAACGTCTGGTCAACGACCCGAAGTTCTTCCACCAGGTCTTCATCAACGAGGGTACCAGTGCCATCGCCTGGGAGTTCCAGCAGGAGGAACTTGGCGCACAGTTTACGCATACGCTCTGGAATCTGCTGCTGAAGAACGACGACATGAGCACGCTGTTGTTGCGTTTCCTATGGAACATTCCACTCAAGTTCAAGCGCAAGTTCATACGTGCGATCGATCGCCATCTGCAAGATCGCTACCCGATGTTCAAGGGACTGTCGGAAGGTTGGCCCGGCGCGAACAATATCCCCCCCTATATCCGCCCCCCGAACGAGCGGGCCAAGGATTTCGATCTCGTCAACCAAGGCTACATCGGCTACATGGGACTGGGTTACAGCTTTCGCGAGGTCGAATTGCTGGTCTGGCTCGAAGTGCTGCGCGACAAGCAGTGTGATGACAGGCCGTGCGAAATCGGCATGCCGGTTATGGACGGTGGCAGGAACGAGGGTGGATGCCCGGTCAAGATCCATATCCCCGAGATGATCCACCTGATGGGTGAAGGCAAGTTCCGGCAGGCTTTCGAGCTTATCAAGGAGTCCAACCCGCTACCCAATGTCACCGGGCGGGTCTGCCCGCAGGAGATTCAATGCCAGGGGGTCTGCACTCACAATGAACGACCGATCGAGATCGGGCAGCTCGAATGGTATTTGCCGCAAAGTGAGAAGCTGCTCAACCCCGATGCCAACTTCTCGATCAAGGATTTCATCAACCCCTGGGCCAAGGCGGATCGGCCGCCTATCGCCGTGGTCGGTTCCGGGCCTGCCGGTCTCATCAATGCCTACCTGCTATCGAAGGAGGGTTATCCGGTAACGGTATTCGAAGCCTTCCACGAACTGGGCGGCGTGCTGCGCTACGGTATTCCCGAATTCCGGCTTCCGAACGCGCTGATCGACGACGTGGTCAAGAAGATCACCCAGCTCGGAGGCAAGTTCGTGACCAACTTCATCGTCGGCAAGACCGCCACGTTGGACGCACTCAAACGGGCCGGCTTCTGGAAGATCTTCATCGGTACCGGCGCCGGTCTGCCGCGCTTCATGAATGTACCGGGCGAACACCTGCTCGGCATCCTCTCGGCCAACGAGTTTCTCACCCGTGTCAACCTGATGAAGGCCCACGAGGCCGGGTACGAGACACCGTTGCCCGACGTCAAGGATAAGCAGGTCATCGTCATCGGCGGCGGCAACACGGCGATGGACGCCGCCCGCACCGTCCGACGTCTGGGTGGCAAGGTCACCATCGTCTACCGTCGCACCCGCGCCGAGATGCCGGTGCGCGTGGAGGAGCTCCACCATGCGCTGGAGGAAGGTATCGAACTGAAGGTGCTGCGCGCACCCAAGGAGTTCATCGGCGACAAAACCCACTTCGTCACCTACACCAATCTCGACGTGATGGAGCTGGGAGAACCCGACGCGTCGGGAAGGCGGCGACCGCTGGCCACCGGCAAGGTCGAAAAGATGCCGGTTGACCTTGTGATCATGGCGCTGGGAAACGCCTCCAATCCAATCGTCAAGGATGCCGAACCCCAGCTCAAAACGAGTAAATGGGGCACCATAGAGGTTCGCGCCGACAACAGTCAGGAGACGACGATCGACGGGGTTTACACCGGCGGTGATGCCAATCGCGGAGGTTCCACTGCGATCAAGGCGGCGGGTGACGGTCAGGCGGCAGCACGCGAAATCGCCGGCAAGGCGCCCTTCTCACCGCGCGAGATCCAGTCGCTGGTGGCCCACGCCGAACGCTACACCAAACTCGGTCAGGCCTCGCAAAAAATCGTCGAGAAGATCGTACTTGCGGAGGATATCGTCGAGATGGTGGTCTACGCACCGCTGATCGCGAAATCCGCCAGGGCGGGACAGTTCGTGAGGGTGCTCGGCTGGGATAAGGGAGAGCTGATACCCCTGACTCTGGCGGACTGGGACAAAGAACGGGGCACCATCGATCTGGTGATCCAGGGGCTGGGCAGCAGCTCGCTGAAGATCAATCAGATGGAGGTCGGTGATGCCTTCGCCGGCATCGCGGGTCCTCTGGGACTGGCAAGTCAGCTGCACCGCTACAACAACGGCGAAACCGTGGTCTTCACTGCCGGTGGCGTGGGATTGCCGCCTGTCTACCCGATCATGCGCGAGCATCTGCGCATGGGCAACCATGTCACATTGATCGCCGGCTTCCGTAACCGGGAGCTGATGTTCTGGAACGAAGCCGATCAGCGTGTCGGGCTGCTGCAGAGCGAGTTTCCGGAGCTGCTGGATGTCATCTACACGACCAACGATGGCAGCTTCGGCACCGAAGGCTTCGTCACCGGACCGCTCGAGTCGATGCTGAAGGAGATGCAGAACGGCCAAGGTCGTGCGATCGGCGAGGTGGTGACCATCGGCCCGCCCGTCATGATGCAGGCGGTCAGCGATCTTACCAAATCCTATCAGGTGAAGACCGTCGCCAGTCTCAACTCCATTATGGTGGACGCGACAGGTATGTGCGGCGCCTGCATGGTGCCGGTGATGCAGGATGGCAAGCTGGTGCGCAAGCATGCCTGCATCGACGGCCCCGAACTCGATGCGCACGTGATCGACTGGCCCAAGTTCCTGCCCCGCTTCCTGCAGTTCAGCAAGCAGGAGCGTGAGAACAGGATCCGACACGGTTTTGTTTGAGGGATAGTGAGTAATCGGCAAGGACAACTGTTCTATTTCCGATATATCTCTGGATAATATCCACTTTCTGCAACCGACTCGCTCAACTCCGACGGGAAGCCAATCCTATGCCCCAGTATCGCTCCAAAACAACCACCGCCGGCCGCAACATGGCCGGGGCCCGTTCACTCTGGCGTGCCACCGGCATGCAGGACGAAGACTTCGACAAGCCGATCATCGCGGTCGTCAACTCGTTCACCCAGATGGTGCCCGGGCATGTGCATCTGAAGGATATGGGCCAGCTGGTGGCGCGTGAAATCGAAGCCCACGGCGGCGTGGCCAAGGAGTTCAACACCATAGCCGTCGACGACGGCATCGCGATGGGTCACGACGGCATGCTCTACAGCCTGCCGTCGCGCGAGATCATCGCCGATTCGGTCGAATACATGGCCAATGCGCACTGCGCCGACGCGCTGGTCTGCATCTCGAACTGCGACAAGATCACACCCGGCATGTTGATGGCCGCGCTGCGTCTG
This sequence comes from Gammaproteobacteria bacterium, assembly GCA_020445335.1. Lineage (GTDB taxonomy): Bacteria > Pseudomonadota > Gammaproteobacteria > Chromatiales > Chromatiaceae > HKST-UBA178. The sequence goes on along the minus strand of JAGRGU010000095.1, from coordinate 10,430 downwards.
AACATTCCCTCGATCTTCGTCTCGGGAGGCCCGATGGAGGCCGGCAAGACCCGCCTCGCGGAGCATGGCATCGATCTGGTCGACGCCATGATCATCGCAGCCGATCCGAACGCCAGCGACGAAAAGGTCGCCGATTTCGAGCGTAGCGCCTGCCCCACCTGCGGCTCCTGTTCGGGCATGTTCACCGCCAACTCCATGAACTGCCTGGCTGAAGCGATCGGTCTCGCTTTGCCCGGCAACGGCACGCTGGTGGCCACCCACGCCGACCGCAAGACGCTGTTTCTGGAGGCCGCGCGACGGATCGTCGAGCTGACCCGACGCCACTACGAACAGGATGACCAGTCGGTGCTGCCGCGTTCAATCGCCTGCAAGGCCGCATTCGAGAACGCGATGGCGCTGGATATCGCGATGGGAGGGAGCACCAACACCATCCTGCACCTGCTGGCGGCGGCCCAGGAGGCCGAGGTCGATTTCGATCTGGCCGATATCGACGCCATGTCGCGCCGGGTTCCCCAGCTCTGCAAGGTGGCGCCGAACACCCAGAAGTACCATGTCGAAGACGTGCATCGCGCCGGCGGGGTATTCGGCATCCTGGCCGAGCTGGGACGCGCCGGATTGATCGACGACAGCGTCAGAACGGTCCACTCGGAGACGCTGAAAGAGGCACTGGCGCAGTGGGATCTGGCCGGCAGGCCGAACGCCGACGTGGAGCGCTGGTACAGCGCCGGGCCCGCCGGCATCGCCACAACCGAGGCGTTCAGCCAGGCGACCCGTTGGCCCAGCCTGGACAAGGACCGCGAGGCCGGCTGCATCCGCAATCTTGCCAACGCCTACTCGCGCGATGGCGGCCTGTCGGTACTGCAAGGCAATATCGCGCGCGACAAGTGCGTGGTGAAGACCGCCGGTGTGGATGAGAGCATTCTCGTCTTCTCCGGACCGGCGCGGGTGTTCGAGAGCCAGGATGCAGCGGTCGCGGGTATTCTCGGCGACCAGGTGCAACCCGGCGAGGTCGTGGTGATCCGCTACGAAGGCCCCAAGGGAGGACCGGGAATGCAGGAGATGCTCTACCCCACCAGCTATCTCAAATCGAAAGGGCTGGGCAAGGTTTGCGCGCTTATCACCGACGGCCGCTACTCCGGCGGCTCATCGGGACTCTGCATCGGCCATATCTCGCCCGAGGCTGCGGCGGGTGGCGAGATTGCGCTGGTGGAAGATGGCGACATCATCCACATCGATATTCCGGCAAGAACCATCGACGTCCGGCTCTCCGACGCGGAATTGACGCAGCGTCGCGCGGCGATGGAGGCGAAAGGCGACACTGCCTGGAAGCCGGCCGAGGCTCGGCCGCGCAAAGTCTCCTACGCGCTGAAAGCCTACGCCATGCTCGCCACCAGCGCCGACAAGGGCGCGGTACGGGACCGCGCCCTGCTCGACTGATCCGCATCGTTAACCACGGGACAGGCAGAACCTCAACGCCGCTGCCCGGGTTCGCGTTCAGGACCCTGGCAATCCTTCGGTGGCGACGAATACGCTCAATCGGCTGGAGTTGAGCACGCCGGAGTCGGCCGCAACTGATCGCTAAAAGCGGATCGCGGCCGATCCCGGTAGGTTCCGGCGGCTGCCGGTCGATCCGTTTCCCGAAGCGCAGCGCAAACCGCCCCATCGTTACCGGCCACTGGGATCGACTTGCGCGGAAACGCGTTACCGCAGCCCAGGGTTCTTTCCAATTGCGCTTCCCGTTCCGTCAGAAACGAGGCTCCTTGAGGTTTCTGAGTGGGACGGGCAGGCTCAACCGTCGGTGCTCCCGACTACGCCAATGCCCAGGCCGTGCGTATCACCCTCTTGGCGTTCGCAATCACCAACTCAGGAGTCTCCTCGGCCAGCAGCGGACGGACCTCCGTGCTCAGTACCGGTGGATTGTCGGAGTTGAGCAACCCCTCGTCGACCAGTAAGCGAAAGTAGTCGCGTACCTCGGGCATATCGACGGATCCGCCCGGAACGCCAAAGCGTGGCTGCAGGTCTCCATAAAGGAAGTGCCCTTTTTCCACCACGCAGTTTCCGATGTGGAAATGCATGAAGAACTCCTTGACCAACTGTATCGCCTCTTTGGGGTCCTCGCGTAGCAGTGGGAAATGGGAGAGGTCCGCCAACACGCCGAAATTGTCGTGGTCGGCGGCGACCGGTTTCGCTACATCGCGCGAATCGCTGAAGGTCCCGATCAGCGCTTCCTTGTCGATATCGCGGTCGAAGATCTTGAGCGTCACCACCATATCCCCCTGCGACTTGGTGTAGTCGCAGAGTTCGTGCAGGAACTCCTCGAACACCTTTTTCGCCTCTTCGCGTTTTTCGTCGCCGGGATCCTTGCCGGACATAATGCGCAGATATCCCGCGCCCAGTTGATAAGCCTCATCCACACACTTCTTGATGATCCGCATCACGCGCGCACGTTCGCCTCTGTCGAGATGATTCGGATTGAGTTTCTGCGGCAGAATAGTGGGCTGGGTAGCGTAGCAGACGGTCATGCCGGCCACCTCCAACAGCTTCCGCGCCCGATCCCGCTCGCGTACATCCTTGACGGGACCGAGTTCGACCGCCGTCCAGAAATCGTCCTCGCAGATCTTTTCCAGCGTTGCCACATAGTCCCGTCCCTGCATGACCTGAGGATATGCCTTGAAATGAACCAAGCCCGGTTTCATGTATGCGTACATAGAATGCTGCATGCTAGTCGCCTCTCTCACCTTGCAAAAAATTGAAGTCGCAGCCTTTGTCAGCCTGCAATACTGAATCGAAATAGAGTTTTTGATAGCCTCTCGTCGGCGGTGCCGGCGACGGCGGAAGCTCGGCGCGCCGACGTTTCAGTTCTTCCTCGTCCACCAGCAGATCTATTCGACGTGCCGCAACACTCAAACGGATGCGATCTCCGTCGCGCACGAGCGCCAGCGGACCGCCCGATGCGGCATCGGGAGTCACGTGCAGTACGATCGTGCCGTAGGCCGTACCACTCATGCGTGCGTCCGATATGCGCACCATATCCTTTACTCCTGCCTTTGCCAGTTTCGCAGGAATCGGCAGATAACCGCTCTCCGGCATACCCGACGGGCTTTTCGGTCCGGCGTTCTGCAGGACAAGGAAGTCGTCGGCGGTGACATCGAGTCCCGGATCGTCTATGCGTGCCGCCAGGTCGTCCAGGGAAGAGAACACCAGCGCCCTTCCCTCCTTTTCGAACAGCTTCTCGTCGGCCGCCGATCGCTTCAGAATCGCGCCACGCGGTGCCAGCGATCCAAACAATGCCACCAGGCCGCCCTTCGGCTCGACCGGCCGGTCGGCCGCTGCCACAACGGCGCGGTCGACGTAGAGGTTCCGCTCGGCTTCGATTCGTTCCCCAAGGGTTTCACCGCCGATGGTCATGCAGTCGAGGTGCAGTTTCGGTTCCAGTTCGCGCAGCACCGCCGACATGCCTCCGGCTGCAAAAAAATCCTCCATGTAGTGGCTGCCGGTGGGTTTGAGATTGACCAATACCGGGGTGCTGTCGGAAAGGTCGTTCATGCGATCCAGGCTGATCTCTATGCCCAAACGCCCGGCGATAGCGGTCAGATGAACAATGGCATTGGTCGATCCTCCCAAAGCCAACAACACACGCAATGCATTCTCGATGGACGCTTCGGTTATGATTTTCTCAGGCGTAAGCCCTGAACCTATCAATTCAACCGCTCGCCGGCCGCTCGCCTCGGCCGCTCGCAAGCGGTCAGCGTGGACAGCCGGAATAGCGGCGCTACCTGGCAGCATCATGCCCAACGCCTCTGTCAGGCAAGCCATGGTGGAAGCGGTCCCCATCACGGCACAGGTTCCTGCGGTGGTCGCCAGACCGCCCTCTATCGTTTCAATCTCCTCGTCCGAGACTTCGCCGGCGCGATATTTCGCCCAGAAGCGGCGGCAGTCGGTACAGGCTCCGAGCCGCTCCTCTCCGTAGCGGCTGGTCAGCATCGGCCCGCCAACCAGTTGAATCGCCGGTTTTCCAGCCGATGCTGCACCCATCAGCTGGGCGGGAACCGTCTTGTCGCAGCCTCCCATCAGCACCACGGAGTCGATCGGTTGAGCGCGAATCATCTCCTCGGTATCCATCGACATCAGGTTGCGGTAGAAGAGGCTCGTCGGGTTCAGGAATACCTCCCCCAGGGAGACGGTGGGGAAATCCAGCGGCAGACCACCGGCCGCGATCACCCCGCGCTTTACCGCATCGAGCAGTTCTGGAAAGTGGCGGTGACAGTTGTTGAAACCGCTCGGGGTATAGGCGATTCCGACGATCGGACGGGATAACATCTCACTGGAATAGCCCATGGATTTGGCAAACGAGCGGCGCAGATAAACCGCAAATCCGGTATCGCCGTAGTTGGTCAGTCCTTGTGCCAGGCCTTTCTTGTCGGGAGAGTCGTTCATGGCATTACAACTTCATCTTTATATATTTCGGTTCCAGGTAGTCCTTGATGCCGAGCGAGCCTCCCTCGCGGCCCATGCCACTCTCCTTGATGCCGCCAAAAGGCGCTTCTGCCGTCGCCAACAACATTTCATTCACGCCGACCATGCCGCACTCCAACGACTCGGCGGCGACATGGGCGTTGCGCAGCGATGAGGTAAAGATATATCCGGCCAGACCGAAAGGCAGGGCATTGGCGCGTTCAAGTACCTCGTCGAGGCTCTGGAAGCTGGTGATGGGAGCAACCGGTGCAAAGGGCTCCTCCAGCATGATCCTGGCATCGTCGGCGATGTGACCGAGCACCGTCGGCTGCAGGAAGAATCCCCTGTCCAACCCGGGCGGCGTCCCGCCACCGGCCAGCAGCTCGGCACCGCGATCGACAGCATCCTGAATCATCTCTTTCGCGGTGATCAGTCCCCGCGCGTTGGCCATGGGACCCATCTGAACCCCTTCCTCGTGACCGCGCCCGACCTTCAGGCCATTGGCGACCTCGGCGAAAACGGCAGCAAACTCATCGTAGACACGTTCGTGTACGAAAAAGCGTGATGGAGAGATGCAGACCTGACCGCAGTTGCGGAACTTGGTTGCGGCGCAACCGCGCGCGGCCGCTTCCACATCGGCGTCGTCGAACACCAGCACCGGTCCATGTCCGCCCAGTTCCATTGTCACCTTCTTCACACCTGCGGCAGCCAGTCGCAGGATCTCCTGCCCGACCTGAACGGAACCCGTGAGCGAGACTTTGCGCACCACCGGAGAACCGATCAAATAAGGCGCGATCAACGAAGAGTCCCCACAGACAAAGTTGACCACACCGGCCGGGATCCCGGCATCGTGGCAGGCCTGGATCAGTGCCATGCAGGAACCGGGCGCTTCTCCCGCCGGCTTGATGATTATCGCGCAACCCGCTCCCAGGGCGGCGGCGATTTTGCGCGCCGGCAACAGCGCAGGGAAATTCCAGGCGGAGAATGCGGCGACCACACCTACCGGCTGATAGACGACCGACATTCGCACATCGGGGGTACGACCCTCGATCGTTTGGCCGTAGATGCGTTTGGTCTCTTCCGCATACCACTCGAACTGGTCGGCCGAAGCGTTGGTTTCCGCAACCGCCTCGGCCAGTGGCTTCCCCGTCTCCGCACTCATCAGGGCCGCGATCTCCTGGACGCGTTCGCGGATAAGATCAGCGGCCTTGCGAATCTTCGCGCCGCGCTCCCAGGGATTGGTGCCACGCCAGATTTTGAGGCCCCGTTGAGCGGCGGCGAGAGCTGCATCCAGATCTTCCACGGTGGCCGCGGGGATGGTTCCCAAAAGTTCCTCGGTGGCAGGGTCGAAGACCTTCCTGACCGCGCCATCGGCAGCGGGCCGCCAGCTACCGTCTATATAGAGTCCATACTGCTCGAACATATGCGCCTCTCCTTCAGATGTTCTGTGAGTGCCAGCGTTTCTGCACGTCTTCGCACCAGTTGCCCACGTTCCAGGAACCATAGGCGCCCATACCTCCGCGATCGTCTTCGCCGGCGTAAACCGGAACCCAGACCAGCGCCAGACCATCGTGCGCCCTGGCCGTGCGCAACGCCGAGGAGAGCGCTTCGGCATCGCCGCCGCCGTCGACCGCCAATACGCCATCGACCGCATTGGCCAGGCGAACGTAATCCACCGCGACTCCGTCATTGGTGCGGTAGTCGTGCCCGTATTGCGCCCACTGCAGCCCCGATATGGCGGCCATGCGCCGGTTATCGAATATCACCACCATTCCGCGGGCGCCGTGCTCTACCGCGTCGATCAGAACCTGTGGATTCATCATGAACGAGCCGTCGCCGCTGAAGGCGATACTGTATTGCGGATTGTCGGCAATTCCGCCAGCCGGGATTGCGGAGACCGCGAACCCCATGTAGGAGGCTCCGGAGTCGGTAAAGGATTGGCCGGGATGATCGTCCTCGACGATCTGGAATCCGTTGGCCTGTACATCGCCGGCATCGAAAAATTTTACGGCACCGATCTCGCTGGCAAAATCGGCAACCAGCTTGATGGCGACAGGCTGGGTCAACAGCGCTCTGTCGAAGGCCTCGTCCTGCAGCGGTGGGACCGCGTAGCGACTCTCCTTGAAATCGCGCCACTCCGCTTTTTTGGCGGCGCAGGCGTCGAGCCACTCGCGGCGCCCGGCCATGTCGATCTCTCCGAGAACAGCGAGCAGCCGGTCGATATTCGCGCCGATGTCTCCCCATAAGGCGAGGGTCTGATTGTAGTGGCTTACATCGCTGAGATCGGCATTGATGTTGATAACCGCCTTGGCATTTTCGTAGCCTATGCCGGAACTGTCCGCCTGACATACAGCGCGGGATCCGATTACGATCAACAGTTCGCCGTTGGCCATGGCATAGTTTCCCGATATCGACCCTTTCGAGCCCCCCACGTGCATATTCTGGGGGTGCGCATCGGGCAATACTCCGGTCGAGCCGGGTGAAAGCACTGCAACCGCGCCGCTGGCTTCGGCCAGCCGCCTGATCGCCGCTGCGTGACGACGCCCGCCGCCGCCCACCTTGATAACAATCTTTGCATGCGACCGGATCTTTTCCGCTGCGGCGAGAAAAATTGCGTCATCCGCTGCCGCCAGCCGGGGTGCGTCGAGTTTCTCGGGCAACCCTTCGAGATTCACCGCGAGCGCCTGTGGCTGGGTGTTCAGCGGGAGGAGTATGTAGAAGGGGCCTGCCTTGGTCGGGTGATGCACGCGTGCGGTCCCCTTCCGCAACATGTCGCGAAGCGCCTGAGGGGTATGCAGGACATAGCTCTCGCCCATGGCAGCGGTCATCTGACCGAAAAGCCCCTGTTGCGGCTTGGGTACCTGCTGCATGTTGTATCCTTCGCCGTGCGTCGTTTCGTCGCCGTAGATATGATAGACACCAACGCCATTGCTTGCCGCCGCCAGCGATCCGGCCATGGCCTGCAGGGCGCCGGGGCCTATCGATGTGATCACTGCGGAGACCTCGCCATACTGCCAGGAGAGCGCTGTCGCCGTGTGTGCCATGGCGATTTCGTTGCGGCAATTCCAGGTACGCACAACCCCTTCCTCTTCGTAGACTCGCAACACTTCGCCGAGATCCGTGGAGCCGTGCCCGAAGATTGCGAGATACTTTCGCACCCCTTGTTTCAGCAGACCCAGCACCACGCCTTCCGACAACGTGGTGTCGAACTGCCGCGCCAGTTCGCCTTGCTCCATTGCCGCTGCAATGCTGCCGTGGCGGGCGATCGCCCGAGCGCGAACCCGCATCTGTTTCGATAGTTCAGTTTCCATATCGCAATTGCCCTACGACTATTTTGTCCCTTCCGCGATCCGGCATTGCTTTGCCCGCTCGCGTCGGGGTTCGATGACCAAAGACCACACGACCGAGAGCGCCGCGAGAGTCAAAAAGACAAGACTGTATGTCGAGGTGAAGAAAACGGTCAGATCGCCCTGCGACGCCGTCAATGTGACACGCAGGTGCTCTTCCAGAGGGCGTCCCAGGACCAGGGCCAGCAGCAGCGGCACCACCGGTATATTCAGCCAACGCATGGCCAGGCCTATCAGGCCAAAACCAAGCATCACCCAGATATCGAAAAAAGAGTTGCGAAGAGCATAGCTGCCGATCACGCACAACAGCGCAATGGTCGGCAACAGGATCGCGCGTGGGGTCGCCAGTACCTTGATCAACAAACTGATTCCGGCCAGCGCGATAAAAAGGTTGAAGATGTTCGCCCAGAAAAACGAAAAAATCAGTCCGTAAGCGAAGTCCGCCTGCTCGATAAACAGCATCGGACCGGGAGCCAGCCCGTGGACCAACAAGGCACCGATCAGGATCGCGGTGACGGGGTCGCCCGGAATCCCAAGAGTCATCATGGGGATCAGCGCACCCCCGGTTACCGCATTGTTGGCGGACTCAGGCGCGGCTATGCCTTCGGGAGTGCCTTTGCCGAAATCCTCCGGACGCCTGTTGACCTTCCTGGCATAGTCATAACTGATGAACGCCGCGATCGGCCCGCCGGCTCCGGGGAGGACGCCGAGAAAGGATCCGATCGGTCCACCGATCGAAATCGGCAATAGAATTCTTTTGATATCCTGCAGTTTCGGAAATACGTTTTTGAACTTCATGCGCAAGCGGGAAAGAGTGATTCCCGGCTCCGGATTGACGATATTCTCGACGATCTGCGGGACCGCGAACAGACCGATCATTGCGGTCAGAAAGTGGATGCCGGAGAGCAGGTCTGCGTCACCGAAGGTGAAGCGAGCGGTCCCCATCATCGGATCTTGACCGACCGTCACGATCATCAAGCCGATCGCCGCGGATATCAGACCCTTTACCAGCGATTTGGCGCAAAAGCTGCAAATCACCGTAAGGCCGAAGAAGACCAGGGAGAACAGATCCACCGCCCTGAACTCGAGCGCCAGGTTGGCCAGTAACGGCGATATGAAATAGAGACAGGAGAAGCTGATCATACCGCCCGCGAAACTCGCGACGATTGCCACACCAAGCGCGCGCCCAGGCGCGCCGTTCTGCGTCATGGGATAGCCGTCAAGCGCTGTTGCCGAAGCTGAGGGGGTACCTGGAATATTCAACAGTATCGCGGAGAAGCTGCCGCCGGTCATCCCCGCGACGTACAATCCCAACAGCATGGCGATGGAGAGGTCCGGATCCAGCGAAAAAGTCATGGGCAGCAGGATGATGATACCGGTACTGATGGTCATTCCGGGTATCATGCCGACGATCAGCCCGAGAACCACACCGATTGCCGTGGCGATCAGGGTGGCGAACTGTGAAGCCTGCGCAAAACCGAGAGCGATGTCTCCGGACATGTTTGTCTACATCCAGCTTGCGTGCGGCAACAGAATATGGAATCCGTCGCGAAAGAGATAGAAGAGCACGACGGGGATAGCGACCGATCCCAAAGCAATTAGCCCCCATCTGTTGGCGCCGCTGAGGTACATCAGCATGGCGAAGAAAGGAATACCACCGAACAGAAATCCCACTATCGGCAATAGCGCGATGAACACCGCGATGAGAGCCAATACCGCGATCGCCTTTACCGGAATCGCCAATCTGATCGACTGGAAGCCCGATTTTCGACACTCCACTGCGCCTTGAGAGATCAGCACAGCGGCCAGGCAGACGATCATTGCAGCTATCAGTTGCGGGAAAAACGGCGGTCCCGGTACGTTGATGGCACCCCGGTCGGGCAGATCGGAAGCGAACCAGCCGTAAGCAATACCGAACAACAACAAAACAATACCGGCCACTATGTTTTTGAACGGCATGCTCATGGTCGATTCACTATTCTGCCCGTTCTGCCTCAACCGGGAATATCGTTATTTTGATTTCGACTGGTAGAGACCGGCGCCTTTCATTATGCGGGCAACCTTCGCGTCCTCCTGCGCCAACATGGCATCGAATTCATCCAGTCTCATCAGAGCGATGGTAAACCCCTTCTTGCTCGCCAGTGATTGGAACGCGCCGGAGTTGGCTGCTTTCTCCATCGCCATATAAAGTTTGTCCTTGATTGCCTTCGGCGTACCCTTCGGCACGGAGACGCTACGGAACAGATCGAACTCGACCGGATAACCCTCTTCCGTGGCAGTCGGAACATCGGGTATCAACGGATTGCGCTTGGCGCTGGGTACCGCCAGCAGCCGTAGCTTGCCGGCGCGCTTCAGATTCAGTACCGCTGTTAACGGGCCATTCGCGGCATCGGCCTCGCCTGACAACACGGTCGCATTACGGCGCTTGACCCCGACAGGCAGATGAATGACATCGCAGCCCATCGCCTCGGCCATGGCGATCGATGCCAGATGGGTGGCACTGCCGGTACCCGAGTTGGCCATTTTCACCTTGCCGGGATTAGCCCTGCAGTTCTCGGCGAACTCTTTCAGCGTCTTCCAGGGCGCGTCTGCCTTGACCGCCAGTGGCATGGGCTGAAACTCCACCTG
>JAGRGU010000011.1 GCA_020445335.1 Gammaproteobacteria bacterium | reverse complement strand
GCCTGCTGCAGCAGCGCATGCAGGAGTTGTGGAAACACAGCACCCACGTCGCGGCACTCTGCTATGTGCTTGCCCGGCACGACAAGCGTTTCAACCCGGAACTGGCGATGCTTATCGGCCTGCTGCACGACATCGGTATCGTGGCGGTGTTGAACTACGCCAAGAGTTTTCCGATGGAGGCTCGTCAGCCAGAGATCATCGACCAGGCGTGCAAGCGACTGCGGGCGCAGACCGGCAGCCTGATCCTGCGTAAATGGGGTTTTCCCACCGAATTTATCGTTGCCGCGCTGGAGTCCGAAAACTGGCACCGGGACAACAGTGTCGCGCCGGACTACTGCGACCTGGTGATTATTGCCCAGCTGCACAGCTTTGTCGGTACCAGCAAGGCGTTCTCCGCACCGGCCATCAACGAAGTGCCGGCGCATACCCGGCTGGCCCTGGGTGAGCTGACACCGCGTCTGAGTCTGAAAATTCTGGATGAGGCGAAAGAACAGGTTGGGCACGCGCTCTCGCTGCTCAACATCTGAACGGGCAATCCGAGTGCCTCAGTTCCGCCTGCTGCTGGTACTGGCGCTACTGCTGCTCTGCAACCAGGCGGGCTTCGCCAAGCGCACACTCATACCGGTCGAGTCGCGTCCAGTCGCACCCGAGTTCAGACTCCCCGATCTTGACGGCAAGCTGGTCAGCCTCAGCGAATTTCGCGGACAGGTGGTGGTAGTCAATTTCTGGGCCAGCTGGTGTCCGGCATGCATCGAAGAGATGCCCTCGATGCAACGGGGCGCCAACTGGCTGAAACGGTTCAACGGCAGCTTCATCGCGATCAACGTCGGCGAGTCACCGCAAGCAGTCGCCGTCTTTCTGGAAAAAATGAACTTGAAGATCCCATTACTGTTCGACCAGCAGCTGGAAACGGCTGAACGCTGGAACGTCTCCCAGTTGCCGGTCAGCTTCGTCATCGATCCCGCAGGAAGAATCGCCTATCGCGCCCTGGGCGCCCGTCAGTGGGATGATCCGATGCTGCTGGTGCCGATCCGCGCCCTTGGTATGGAGCGCTAACAGTGCAGCTCGGATGGGCGGTGACGCATGTTGACCGGTTAGGGCCTGTTAACAGACCCTAGCGGATATGTTCGATATATCTGGGTCGGTCATCCATCTCCAGACGCACCGCCGCCGCCCGCAGCTTGAGGTGCCCCGGCTGGCCCTCGAAGCGCAAGTCGCAATGGGCACTGCCACGGCTTTCGAGCGGTACGGGGATCATGTCACGATAGGTATAGATGTTTTCACCGACATCGCCGCCACGGCAGACCGCCGGAAAATCGGGTAGTTCGCCTTCAACTTCGGCACCTTCGAACACCAGAGTACCCGCCTGCCACCAGCGGGTGCGCTCGGATGAACCGGTCATGGTTTTAATGATGTAGGCCCTGGAGAAACGGACGCTCACCCGATCGTCGTGCCGTGCTACCGACTCAACTTCGCTACCGGCAAGATCGATACTGCTGCTGTCCATGATGCTGCTCCCTGTTTCACATTCCAATTGAGTGCTGGCGCGGGATTATAACGCTTTACGGAGTGCTACTCCTCCATGCCCAACTCCTTGATTTTACGCGTCAGGGTATTTCTACCCCAGCCCAACAGTCGCGCCGCGTCCTGGCGCCGGCCACCGGTGCGCTCCAGCGCAGCCTCGATAAGTATCGATTCGAAAGCAGGCATCGCCACCTGCAGCAGATTGGTCTCGCCCGAGGCAAGCCGTTTGACGGCCCAATGGCGTAAGGATTGACACCAATCCCCCTCTCCACCCGATTCATCCTCCTGGTCACGCACCTCTGGTGGCAGATCCTCCAGATGGATTTCGTGGCTGGAGGCCATGACCGTCAGCCAACGGGCGGTATTCTCGAGCTGGCGGACGTTTCCAGGCCAATCCAGCCGTTCCAGTTCAGTCAACGCTTCTGGTCTTAGCACCTTGGGCTCGACCTCGAGCTCAGCTGCCGCCTTGGCCAGGAAATGCCCCATCAGCAGGCCGATATCCTCTTTGCGTTCGCGCAGCGAGGGCACATGCACGCGGATCACATTGAGGCGATGAAACAGGTCCTCACGAAACCGTCCCGACTTCACTAGTTGCTCTAGGTTTTGGTGCGTCGCGGCGATGATACGGACATCGACGGCCACCGGTTCATGACCGCCCACACGGTAGAATTTACCTTCGGCCAACACCCGTAGCAGCCTGGTTTGCAGTTCCGCCGGCATGTCGCCGATCTCGTCCAGAAAGAGCGCCCCGCCATCCGCTTGCTCGAAACGACCGATGCGGCGCGCCTGCGCCCCGGTGAAGGCACCCCGCTCATGGCCGAAGAGCTCGGATTCCATCAGATCCTTGGGTATCGCGGCCATATTGAGTGCGATGAAAGGCCGCCCGCGGCGCGGGCTGTGACGGTGCAGCGCCTGCGCCACCAGCTCCTTGCCGGTACCGGACTCACCATTGATAAGAACGGTGATATTGGAGCGCGCCAGACGTCCAATGGCGCGGAACACCTCCTGCATCGCGGGTGCCTCGCCGATGATCTCCGGCGCCCCGCTTCCTGCACCTGAGGTCTCCTGCGACTGGCTGCGGCTCTTGCGGCAGGCGCGAGTCACCTGCTCGATAGCCTCATGCACGTCGAATGGTTTAGGCAGATATTCGAACGCGCCACTATGATAGGCGCTCACCGCACTGTCGAGATCCGAGTGCGCCGTCATGATGATGACCGGCAGATCGGGATAATGCTCGTTGATATCGACCAACAGCGACAAACCGTCTATTCCGGGCATGCGTACGTCCGAAACGATGGCATCGGGACGGCTGCGCGAAAGGGCGTCCATGATCCCGTTGCCATCGGCAAAGGTTTTCACCTCCATGCCGGCTTTCTGCAACGCCTTCTCAAGCACCCAGCGAATGGAACGGTCATCGTCGATGACCCAGATCTTGTTACTTCTTGGCATTGGGATTTTCCACGGGTATCAGAACGGTGAAGATCGTCGTGCCGGGCCGGCTCTCGCACTCCACCAGGCCTCCATGCATATTGATCAGAGATTGTGAAATCGAAAGCCCCAGGCCCATGCCACCCTCAACAGCGGTCACCATGGGGTAGAAGAGCTTTTCACGAATGGCATCGGGCACTCCGGGGCCATTGTCCTGAATGGTCAGTTGCACGACCAAACGGTGCCGCTCGTGACCGATCGTAAACTGCCGCAGAATGCGGCTCTGCAACGCGATCGTTCCATCGGTCTGGTTTTCCAGCGCGCGTGCGGCGTTGCGCACGATGTTCAACAACGCCTGGATGATACGATCGCTGTCGAGCAGCAGATCGGGAATACTGGGATCGTAATCGCGCAGTATCTTCACTCTGGGTCCGTATTCGGCGGCTACCAGATGTCTGACCCGCTCCAGAAGCGTGTGGATATTCACCATCCCCAACTGCGGCAGACGATTGGGACCCAGCATGTTGTCGACCAGGGTTTGCAGACGGTCGGCTTCGTCGATGATGATCTGGGTATATTCCCTCAGCGACTGGTGCTCCAGTTCCTGCTCCAGCAACTGGGCTGCGCCACGCAGTCCACCCAGCGGATTCTTGATCTCGTGCGCCATGCCGCGGACAAGATCGCGCGTCGCTTCATGTTGCGCCAGCAGATTCTCTTCGCGGCTGATACGCAGTTGGCGGTCGATCTGCTGAATTTCGATCAGCAAACCCGGTTCTCCTTCGTAAGGACTTAGCGGTATTACCGTGCAATCGATCTTGACGGTACGGTTGTCGCTGAGCGGCAAGCTCATTTCACGCTCGGTGAATGGCCGTCCGCTGTGGAGCGAACGCGCCAGCGTGGCCTCGACCGAACCGCCCGGGCAGTCGATCAGTGTACCCGCCCGCTGACCTATCGCCTGGCGGGCGCTGATCTGAAACAGCGCCTCACCTGCGGGGTTCATGTAACGCAGCTTGAAATCCGCGTCAAACAGCAACGTGATCGTATTCAGGTTATCGAGTATCCGTACCGGATAGTCGAAAATCTTGGGATCTGGTTCATTCATTCTGAAAGGATGCTAAGCAAAATTCGATCCAATCAGGAAAAACACCTTGCATCAAAGCCTGTCGTCGGCCTGGAGAAAGGCCGATATGCGCTCCGGCAATAGCCAGACGAAGTGAAAAAGGCTGTTCTCACCTGGTGATCGCGCATTCTCAGGCCCCTATTGTGCGCTATGGGGTGAGCTTCAAGGTCCCGATGCGGTAGCAAACGGATTTCTGTTGGTAGATACCCGACTAAACTGCACCAATATAGTGCGAAGAGAGAAGCAATTGAAGAGAAAAAAGCCGGAAGGGAGCGTAAAAGTGGCCTATTCTGCGGCCGGAGCCGGAGGCTCGGAGTCGCTATTGCCCTCGAATGGTGCTTTACGTGGCTCAGCGAGACGCAACATATGAAAATTTATCGCGCCAGAGCGTATCAGTACCTCACCCTGCTCCGTGACTGCGCCGACTTCGAGCGAATGGGTACCACGATCCATATCCTGCAGGGTAATCTGAGTTGCCGCCAGATCCTCGGCTGCTTGTGTGCCATTGAGGAATACACGGATCTTGTGGCCCTCCTGCAGGCCCGGTCGCAGGTCGATCGAAATATTTACCGTTCCGTCGCTGGAGCGCACCACCTGATTCTTCTCCGGGCTGACAATCTCGATAGACTCGTAAGCGGGGCCCGCATTGTCGTCCTGCTGTTCCGGTTCGGCAGTTGCGGGCTCCTCCGCGTTATCCTGCTCGCCGCCGGCCAGGCTCTCGGGCGGCGTGTAAACCGAAGTTTGCTTCAGCTGGATCTGTTCGGCGCCGCGATGCGGCTTGTCCGAGAAATGGATCTGCCCATTGGCATCGATCCAGCGATAGACACCAGCGACCGTCGTCGTGGAGCAGATCAGGAGTATCGGCAGGAGGAGATTTCGCATGGCCAGAGCATAGCCCAGCCTTTGCTCGGCAACAATAACCCTGAAGGATGAAAGGGGGTGAATGGCCGACAGGCGTCACAAAAAAGGCGCCCCCCTGACGGGGAGCGCCTTTGCAGTCGCTGACGCAGCTCAGATCAGAGGCTGTAGTACATGTCGAATTCGACCGGATGCGTAGTCATGCGCAGACGGGTCACCTCTTCCATCTTCAGTCTGATGTAACCATCGATCAGATCGTCTGAGAAAACGCCTCCCGCGGTGAGGAACTCGCGATCGGCATCCAGTGCGTCGAGCGCCTGATCCAGACTGTGGCAAACGGTCGGAATCGAGAGTGCCTCTTCCGCCGGCAGATCATAGAGGTCCTTGTCCATCGCTTCACCCGGGTGGATCTTGTTCTGGATACCGTCCAGGCCAGCCATCAGCATGGCGGAGAAGGCCAGATAGGGGTTGGCGGTCGGATCCGGGAAACGGACCTCAATACGGCGGGCTTTCGGGCTTGAAACCCACGGAATACGGATCGAAGCGGAGCGGTTGCGAGCCGAATAAGCGAGCATAACCGGCGCTTCGAAGCCCGGCACCAGGCGCTTGTAGGAGTTGGTCGAAGCATTGGTGAATGCATTCAGCGCACGTGCATGCTTGATGATGCCACCGATGTAGTAGAGCGCGGTTTCGGAGAGTCCACCGTACTGGTTACCGGCAAAGATGTTTTCACCGTTCTTGGCGATCGACTGGTGCACGTGCATGCCGGAACCGTTGTCACCAACCAGCGGCTTGGGCATGAAGGTGACCGTCTTGCCATATGCGTGAGCTACGTTCTGAATGACGTACTTCATGATCTGGTTCTCGTCGGCGCGACGAACCAGGGTGTTGAATTTGGTGCCGATTTCGCACTGGCCACCGGTGGCCACTTCGTGATGATGCACTTCGACCTTTACGCCCATCTCCTCGAGCGCCAGACACATGGCAGCGCGGATATCGTTCAGCGAGTCGACTGGCGGAACCGGAAAGTAACCACCCTTCAGTCCCGGGCGATGGCCGATGTTACCGTCTTCATAGACCCGCTCGGAGTTCCACTCCGCCTCTTCGGAGTCGACTTTGTAGAAGGCACCCGACATATCGGCGCCATAGCGCACGTCGTCGAGGATGAAGAACTCCGGCTCCGGGCCGAAGAAGGCGGTGTCGCCTATACCGGTCGACTGCAGATAGGCTTCCGCGCGCCTGGCAACCGAACGGGGGTCACGCTCGTAGCCTTCCATGGTCGAGGGCTCGAGAATGTCGCAACGGATGATCAGGGTGACTTCATCGGTGAAGGGGTCCAGCACCGCTGAGTCCTGATCCGGCATCAGGATCATGTCGGACTCATTGATGCCCTTCCAGCCGGCAATTGAGGAACCATCGAACATCTTGCCATCGGTAAACAGCTCGTCGTCGATAATGGTGGCGGGCACCGAGACATGCTGCTCCTTGCCGCGGGTATCGGTGAATCGGAAGTCGACAAACTTTACTTCATTGTCTTTGATTAGCTTCAAGACTTTAGAGGCCATGATGTTCTCCAGCTGAGGAATTGCAACGATTAAAAACGGCCGCTACGCGGCCTTCTTTTTGGATACAGGCAAACCGGTCAATTTGTTTACCGGCAGGCAAAGATCTCGCTGCTACTCTGCAGAAACCATGCCATTTGTTCGCCCGCCTCACAAACCGGTTCAAAGAGAACTCTATCGAGTCTCCGAAGATACGGCTAAATAGCTTTACAATCAGAATCATACTCTAATCAAATCAGCTAGGGGTCCGGTGTTTCAGCACCTTACAGACACCCTGTAACGCTAACCGGATTTGAGCCTGCGCGCTGATACGGTGCACCAATAAACCAAAATGCGCCACTTTGGTGCACTATCCATAGTAGACTCTGAGATTACGGAAAGTCTGCTGCTCGCCAAGCGCCTGCTGCAGGCGCTGTTGCAACACATCCGCCTGCTCGACCCCCTCGAACAGTTGCGCCGGCAGGAAGAGATCGATGTCGATCTTCCCGTTCAGGTAGTGCAACAGCAGCCGATCTCTCTGCCGCCACGCCGGCTCCTCCCGCCAGCACTGCGCCAGCATTCTCTCGGCATTATCGCGTAACGGCAAATCCTTGCAAGGTGCTGCTTCCTCGTCATCTTCCGGATCGACATGCACCGTGACATCCACCAACTCATCGATCTTCTCCATCAGGTTGTCCATCACCTTCTGGCTGATCATGTGCCCTTCGGAAACGCTCAACCTGGAATTGACCAGGACATGCACGTCGGCGGAAGCCTGCCCACCACTGCTTCGGGTGCGCAACATGTGGATCGCCTTGACCCCGTTGACTGCCACGATGGTCTCTTTTATCTTCTTCAAACGCTCCTGATCGAGACCGGCATCCACCAGTTCCTGAATAGCCGGCCCACCCAGTTCCCAGCCGACGTGGGCGATCATCAGACCGACGCCTATGGCGGCGACCGCATCCAGATAGGGGAGTCCGGCAAGCGTACCCGCAACGCCGAAGATCACCACCACCGAGGAGACGGCATCGCTACGATGGTGCCAGGCATTGGCGCGTAACATGTCCGATTTGAGGCGGCGCGCGATGCGCACAGTGTAGTGGTAGAGCCACTCCTTGACGAGTACCGAGAGTCCGGCGATCACCACGGCGACCAGGCCAGGTACCAGTAGCCTTTCGGGAGCAAAGAGTCTCGTGGTCGCGTCCCAGATGATACCGACCGCCACCAGCAGCAGAAGCAGGCCGAGCCCCAGCGTCGCCATGGTCTCGAAACGTCCGTGGCCGTAGGGATGATCCTTGTCAGGCCCTTGCGAGGCGTGAATCGCGGCGAACCATACCATCGCATCCGACAACAGGTCGGAGAGCGAATGTATACCGTCTGCCAGCAGCGCGTGCGACTGACCGAACCACCCGAAGACAATCTTAACAAGCGCCAAAAGCACGTTGACGATCGCGCCGATCAGCGTCACCCGCTTGGTCGCAGCGAGACGCTCTCGATCCATCGCCTGATCACCATTCACAGTTCGCCCACCTCCAACACGACGATATATTCGTCATCCTTCTCCTGCGTCCGGACAACGCGATGACCGTTGATGCGGCACCAGGCGGGAATGTCGTTCAAAGCGCCGGGATCGCTGCAGACCGCTTCAACGAGTTCGCCTGCATCGAGCGTCGACACGCAATCCTGTACCCTGATCACCGGCATCGGACAGAGCAACCCACGGGCATCGACGATGATGTTGCTCACAGGTGCCAGGCCTCGGGAATATCGCTCGGCGCCAGCGGCTGCACCCTGAGCTGGTGACTCGAACCATCGGGCTGTCGCACTTCGACCTCGACCTTCTCCTCATTCCGACCCTTGCTATAGCGCGAGATCAATCGTGCTGCCAGTTCGATATCCGCTGGCTCGACTTCACCATCGATCAGTGCCAAAGGCCCCGGATGACTGGTGGTCGACAGCGAAAGAAACTGCTTGCGGTAGCCCTGCAGAAACTTCCCCTCTCCCTCCTCCCGGGCGACGATGACCTTGAATCCCGGTTTGGGACGGAAGTGGCGGCCCACTTTCAACAGCATGATATCGTCGAGTTCATAGCGCTTCTCTCCCCTTGACCGCCAGAGGTCAGCCAGCTTGCTGGAGTACTGCGCATCGGTCAGGAAGCAGCAGCCGCCCGCCGGCTGAGCGTAATCCTTGAAACCAAATCGGGCCGCCAAAGCCATCTGCGGCTTCCTGCTGCGCCCCGAGAAATCGTACAGCTTCTCCCGGTCGACCCAACCCTCGCGCTCGGGCAGCGTCGGCGGAAGATTCTTCGCGCACAAGGGACGCAACAGACGATCCTCGGCACCCGACTGGCGTGATACGACCGGCATCGTATCCTTGCGCTGTGACATCGGTCGCTGACCGATCACTTCGCCGGTGACGATGAAGTCGAAGCCCTGCTTCAAGCACCACTCATGCGCTTTCCTGACCATGAAAATCTTGCAGTCGAGACAGGGATTGAGATTGGCGCCATAGCCGTATCTGGGATTGAAGACAACCGCTTTGTACTCCTCGATGATATCGATGATGTGCAGCTTGATTCCCAGCTGTTCGGCGACCCAAAGCGCATTGTTACGCTTGGGTTTGCTGCGATCCTGCTTGCGAATCGCATGCGTATGCCCCTCCACGCAGAAACCGGTGAAGAAATTGATCCCTTCGACATGTACACCTTGCTCGATCGCCACATGTGCCGCCAGCAGGGAGTCGAGCCCACCCGAAATCAATGCCACCGCTTTTGCTTTGGGTATGGTCACGTTCGCTTTTCCGTCAAGAGATGTTCGATGGATAAAATCAGATCGAGGTGGCGCAGCAGACGCGTAAGTCTAACAGCCAATCCACCCGACAGACCAGTGAAGCAGTAACGCTGCGACTACCCGGCTGTTGGCCAAATACCCCTTGGCAAAGATATAATTACCGGCTCTTCTTGCCACCAATAATCGAGTCGAGATCTTGAACAAGCAGACGATAGGCGACAGCGCCGATTTGAGCACATTCCAGGGATTGGTCTTCGCCCTTGAGCGGTTTTGGGCCGACCAGGGTTGCGTCGTACTACAGCCCTACGATATGGAGGTTGGAGCCGGCACCTTTCACACCGCCACCTTCCTGCGCGCGGTGGGACCGGAACCCTGGAATGCCGCCTACGTGCAGCCTTCGCGGCGACCGACCGACGGGCGCTATGGCGAGAATCCCAATCGACTGCAGCACTACTACCAGTACCAGGTGGTGATGAAGCCGTCACCACTGGATATTCAGCAGCTCTATCTCGGCTCTCTGGAGATGCTCGGTATCGATCCGAAAGTTCACGATATCCGCTTTGTCGAGGATAACTGGGAGTCCCCTTCGCTAGGCGCCTGGGGTCTCGGTTGGGAGGTATGGCTCAATGGTATGGAGGTCACCCAGTTCACCTACTTCCAGCAGGTGGGCGGACTCGACTGCAGACCGGTCACCGGCGAGATCACCTACGGCCTGGAGCGAATCGCCATGTATCTGCAGGGGGTCAAAAGCGTATTCGACCTGGTCTGGACGCGCGGTCCGCAGGGCGCCATCACCTACGGTGATGTCTTTCACCAGAACGAGGTGGAGCAGTCTGCCTACAATTTCGAGCACGCCGATGTCTCTTATCTGTTCGGCTACTTCGATCAATGCGAACAGGAGAGCAACAAACTGATCGGGCTCGGCCTGCCGCTTCCGGCCTACGAACAGGTACTCAAGGCGTCGCACACTTTCAACCTGCTGGATGCCAGGCACGCCATATCGGTAACCGAACGTCAGCGCTATATTCTTCGAGTTCGGGCGCTCGCGCGCGACGTCGCCCAGGCTTACTACGATGCACGCGAGAAGCTGGGCTTCCCGATGCTGACCGACAATCGGGAGAAGAAAGATGCTTGAAACAGCAGATCTGCTCTTTGAACTGGGTACCGAAGAGCTGCCGCCGATTGCGTTGGAGCGACTCTCTGCGGCACTCACTCTCGAGTTTACCGAGGGACTGAACAGGGCGAATCTCGAATACGGCGCAATAACCCCCTACGCCACACCGCGAAGATTGGGGCTGCTGGTGAAAGAGTGCTCCCTGCGCCAGCCCGATCGAGAAATCGAACGTCGCGGACCGGCAGTGAAAGCGGCTTTCGACAGCGATGGAAAACCCACCAGGGCGGCCAGTGGCTTCGCCCACTCCTGCGGCACTACCGTCGAGGCGCTGGAACAGGTCGAGACAGATAAGGGCGCCTGGCTGATGTACCGGCTCAAAGAGCTGGGTAAAAGCGCCGCCGAACTGTTGCCGGAAATTGCCGAGAACGCACTCAATCGGCTGCCGATTCCGAAGCGTATGCGCTGGGGCGCCTCCGAGGCGCAGTTCGTACGCCCGGTCCACTGGCTGCTGTTTCTGCACGGCCAAGCGGTAGTGCCCTGCACCATTCTCGATGCGCCCGCCGGCAGGCTTACCTACGGTCACCGTTTTCACCACCCGCAAGCGATCGCGATCGATCATCCGGGCGACTACGAAGATGCGCTGCTACGGCGTGGCAACGTAATCGCCAATTTCGATCGGCGCAAGGAGAAGATTCGCGAACAGGTGGAGCGCAGCGCCGACGCATTGGGCGGCCGGGCCGAGATCGATCCGGCACTTCTCAGCGAGGTAACCGCGCTGGTTGAGTGGCCGGTGCCGATCACCGCCGGTTTCGAGGAGGCCTACCTGCAGGTCCCACACGAAGCCTTGATTTTGAGTATGAAAAAGAATCAAAAGTATTTTCATCTTGAAGATGCTAGTGGCCGACTGATGAATCACTTCATCACCATTGCCAACATCGAGAGCCCGACGCCGGAGGTTATCAAAGAGG
Source organism: Gammaproteobacteria bacterium (assembly GCA_020445335.1). Taxonomy (GTDB): domain Bacteria; phylum Pseudomonadota; class Gammaproteobacteria; order Chromatiales; family Chromatiaceae; genus HKST-UBA178. The sequence continues at coordinate 26,210 of JAGRGU010000011.1, read as the reverse complement.
GAAATGAGCGGGTGATACGTCCCCGACTCGCGGACGCGATGTTTTTCTGGCAGCAGGATGGCAAGAAAAGACTGGAGGATCATCTCGAGTCGTTGAGGTCGGTGGTTTTTCAGCTAAAGCTCGGCACGCTCCACGAGAAATCGGAGCGTGTTGCCGCGCTGGCCGAGGAGATCGCGGTGAAGACCGGTGGGGATCCTGCCCTGGCCAGCAGAGCGGGAATGCTCAGCCGTTGCGATCTGATGACCGAGATGGTCGGTGAGTTTCCCGACATGCAGGGGATCATGGGTCGATACCAGGCGCAAAGGGATGGAGAGAGCGGAGAGTTGGCGATCGCCATGGAGGAGTTCTACCACCCCCGCTTCTCCGGCGACCGCCTGGCCAAGACCCCCACCGGTATCGCCATCTCCATCGCCGACCGTCTGGATACCCTGGTGGGCATCTTCGGCATCGGCCAAAAACCGACCGGCGACAAAGACCCGTTTGCGTTGCGCAGAGCCGCACTGGGAGTTTTGCGCAACCTCAAGGAGCATGCACTTGCGCTCGATCTGCGCGCCCTGCTGCAGCTGAGCGCCGACACACTGGGAGAACGCGTAGGGGCTGACGATGTTGTCGAACAGGTCTACGAATTCATGCTGGAAAGGCTGAAGGGCCTCTATCTGGATCAGGGCGTCAGCGTAAACATTTTCGAATCGGTAGCCAGCGTGGAGCCTCAAACGCTGGCCGATTTCGACCGCAGAATCGCCGCTGTGCTGAAGTTCGTTGCGCTTGCGGAAGCCGAAGCTCTGGCTGCAGCCAACAAGCGCATCGTCAACATTCTGAAAAAGAGTTCCGGGGGCGAAACGGACGCGGTCGATACCGCACTGTTCGAGAACGAAGCCGAACGCGAACTGCATCAATTGATAGATGAAAAAGCCCGACAGATCGCTCCGCTGCTAGCCGAGTATCGCTATGCAGAGACGCTGATCTCACTGGCCGAGTTGAGGCTGCCGGTAGACCGCTACTTCGACGAGGTAATGGTCATGGCCGAAGAGGAGGCGGTACGCAACAACCGCCTGGCATTGCTGAAAAGGCTGAACCGACTTTTCATCGGTGTCGCCGATATATCCAGGATCTAGCACTGCATCAGGCGATGTCGACTCCGCACGCAGTGCATCGGATCAGGGTGACCGAAGTGCCGGAAGCGTTGTCAAAGTTGCATCAACAGTCATTGTTGGTTAGCGCTCACTTTCATTAAGGATCGCAATGAAACTGTTAATACTCGACCGCGATGGCGTAATCAATGAAGACTCGGAGAGCTATATCAAGTCACCCGATGAGTGGCAGCCCATAGCCGGCAGCCTGCAAGCGATCGTGGCATTGAATCGAGCGGGTCTCAAGGTCGCGGTCGTTACCAACCAGTCGGGCCTTGCACGGGGACTGTTTAGCATCGATGACCTGAACGCCATACACCAGAAAATGCGCAAGGAGCTCGACAAGCTCGGTGGACACATCGACGCGCTCTTCTTCTGCCCTCACGGCCCCGATGACAATTGTGAGTGCCGCAAGCCTAAATCGGGATTGCTGAAGGATGCGCTGAGCCGCTTCCACACACCTGCGGAAGAGGCGCTTCTGATCGGCGACAGTCTGCGTGATTTGGAGGCAGCGGATAGCCTGGGCATACCACGCGCGTTGGTACTTACCGGCAATGGCCAACAGACCCTTGATAATCTTGAAGACAAAAAGGGTCTGAAGATATTTCCTGACCTCCAATCAGCGGTTGCAGATTACCTATGACGCTAATTAGATCACTCGTCTATTTTGTTTTTCTGGTTGTCACCACCGCGCTCTTCGCTCTCATTTTGTCGACCATCGGGTGGTTGCTTCCGTTTCAAGGCAGATCGATGATTGCCAATAGCTGGGGCTACTGCAATCTGCTGCTGCAACGATGGATCTGCGGACTCCGCTATCGTGTCAGCGGCGCGGAAAACATGCCGCAAGGCAACACCATCGTACTCTCCAAGCATCAGTCCGCCTGGGAAACAATCGCGTTTCGTTGGCTACTGCCACGCGATCAGACATGGGTACTGAAACGGGAGCTGATGTGGATCCCATTGTTCGGTTGGGCGCTTGCGGCAGCTCAACCGATCGCCATCAATCGAAAAGCCGGCCGCAAAGCTGCTGTGCAGATAATCGAACAGGGCAGGATCCGACTGGAGCAGGGGCGCACCGTGGTCATTTTTCCTGAGGGGACCCGCGTCGCGCCAGGGAGCCGCAAGAAGTATGGTTTGGGAGGCGCGCTGCTGGCGGAGAAAACCGGCTATCCTGTGCTGCCGATCGCGCACAACGCCGGAGTGTTCTGGCGCCGACGGGGTATCAAAAAGTATCCGGGTACCATCGACGTGGTGATTGGGCCGGTGATAGAGACTGCCGGTCTAAATGCTGCTGAAATCACCAGGCGAACAGAGCGGTGGATAGAGGAGGCTTCATCAAGTCTGCCACAAAGCCGATAGTAAATACTTACTAATTGGCGCTACCGGTTCTCATTTGACGCAAACTCGATTGTAATTCGGCGGTTTTTTTTACCCTTCTTTTCGATCTTCTTTACCACCACCGGTCCGATTTCGCCGGTCGAGGCAACGTGGGTTCCACCGCAGGGCTGCAGGTCGACTCCCTCAAACTCAACCAATCGTACCCGACCTGCTCCGCGCGGCGGCTGTACCGACATCGTCCTTACCAGTTCCGGTCGGGCATCCAACTCATCGTCACTGATCCAGCGCTGACTCATGCGGTGATCTCCGGTGATCAGTCGATTGAGAGCCATTTCGATCTCCTGCCTGTCCGGCGGCTGCGGAAGATCGAAATCCAGCCTGGCGCTACCGTCGCGGACCGAACCGCCTGTAACACCGGCTGGGATCAAGGCGCACAGGAGATGCATGCAACTGTGCATTCGCATTAATCGGTGACGTCGCTCCCAATCGATACGCGCCTCTACTGTCTCCCCCGGCATCGGCAATTCCGATCCCTTTTCAGCGATATGGAGATGGGCGCCCGTAGTCCGATCCTTGCGTGTATCGACGATGCTCAGCTCTTCGCCACTCCCCCGAACCAGCACGCCGGTATCACCGGGTTGCCCTCCACCCAATGGGTAAAAGATGGTCCGATTCAGTTGAATACCGTCGTCATCCGCCGATACAACCTCGGCGCGGCAGGATTTCAAATAGGCATCTTCGCGAAATAGTTCTTCGGTCATGGAGGAGACCCTGTTCAGATATCGAGATTCTCGACGGTCAACGCATTCTTCTCGATGAATTCCCGTCTGGGCTCCACCTGGTCTCCCATCAGCGTCGTAAATACCTCATCGGCACCTATCGCATCCTCGATACTGACGCGTAACAACCTACGAACCTCCGGATCCATGGTCGTCTCCCACAGCTGATCGGGGTTCATCTCACCCAGACCCTTGTATCGCTGGATATGCTGGCCGCGTTTCGCTTCCTCGGTTAACCACGCGAGTGCCTTCTCGAACGAATTCACTTTCTGACTTCGCTCACCGCGGGAGACATAGGCTCCCTCGCCAAGCAAGCCATCGAGCTTTTGTCCCAGTTCGACCATCTTTCGATACTCACCGGAACGGAAAAAATCGAAAGGGAAATGGGATTCGGTACTTATTCCATGAACCCAGTGTGCCACGCGTATGCCGTCAACGTCCGCGTCTGCCACTCTCTCCAACTTGTAGTGGGACGCAGCGCTCTTCTCGACATTGAGACGCGCCTCCAACTCCGACAGCCATCGATCGAAACCGGATTCAGATCCCAGGATATCGTCTCCGAGTGTTGGCATATAGATCAGTTTATTGAGCAACAACTCATTGTAGCGGCGCGAAAGTCGTTTGATCGTCGCTACGACGGTACTGAACTGCCTGGCCAACTCTTCAAGAGCTTCTCCGGATATTGGAGGCGCCCCTTCTGCGACATGTATGCCGGCATTGTCCAAAGCAGCCTGTAATAGAAAATGGTTCAGATCCTGATCATCTTTCAGGTACTGCTCCTGCTTCCCCTTTTTCACCTTGTAGAGCGGAGGCTGGGCGATATATATATGACCACGTTCGATCAACTCGGGCATCTGTCGATAGAAGAAGGTCAACAACAGAGTGCGGATATGAGCGCCATCCACGTCGGCATCCGTCATTATGATAATACGGTGATAGCGCAACTTATCCGGATTGAACTCCTCTCTTCCGATACCACACCCGAGTGCCGTAATCAGGGTTCCCACCTCTGCAGATGAGATCATTTTGTCGAATCGCGCTCGCTCTACATTCAAAATCTTTCCCTTGAGCGGCAGAATCGCCTGGTGCCTACGATCCCTACCCTGTTTGGCAGAACCTCCGGCTGAATCACCCTCTACTAGATAAATCTCTGATTTAGAAGGATCTTTTTCCTGGCAATCGGCCAGTTTGCCGGGCAATCCCGCGATATCGAGAACACCTTTTCGACGAGTCATCTCACGAGCTTTCCGCGCAGCTTCCCTTGCTCTGGCAGCATCGATCATTTTACCCGCGATAGTTTTCGCATCGGCGGGATTCTCCATCAGAAACTCGCCAAGCTTCTCCGACATAACCGCTTCCACGATTCCCTTAACTTCGGAAGAAACCAACTTGTCTTTTGTTTGTGAAGAGAACTTCGGATCAGGTACTTTTACTGACAGGACAGCAGTCAATCCTTCGCGGGCATCATCGCCACTGGTAGCCACCTTCTGCTTATTGGCCAATCCTTCGCTCTCGATATATTGGTTGAGAGTTCTGGTAAGTCCTGCACGGAACCCCGCCAGATGGGTACCGCCATCTTTTTGCGGGATGTTGTTGGTGAAGCAATAGATGTTTTCCTGGTAGGTCTCATTCCATTGCATTGCCAGATCCACAACGACATCGTTCTTCTCCACCGAGAAAGCAACGACATTACCGTGCAATGGAGTTTTCTTTTTGTTCAGGTGCTCGACAAAGGAAGCTATGCCACCCTCATACTCGAATATATCCTCTCGATTCTTTGTCTCGTCGCGTAAAACAATCCTGACACCTGAATTCAAAAAGGAGAGTTCGCGCAGTCGTTTGGCGAGAATCTCATAATGATATTCGATGTTGGTGAATATCTTTTCACTGGCTCTGAAAGAGACCGTGGTACCGGTTTGATCCGACTCACCTGCCTCACTTAACGGTGCAACTGGAACTCCTAACTTATACTCCTGGCGGTACTCTTTACCTTGGCGGTAAATCGTCAGTTTAAGGGATTCTGAAAGTGCGTTTACAACAGAGACACCCACACCGTGAAGCCCGCCTGAAACTTTGTAGGAGTTATCATCGAATTTCCCACCCGCGTGAAGCACTGTCATGATCACTTCAGCTGCGGAAACACCCTCCTCGGGATGAATATCCACTGGTATTCCGCGGCCATTATCCGATACCGTTATCCATTGATCGTCTTCTACAGTTACTTTGATTTCACTGCAGTGCCCTGCCAAAGCTTCGTCTACAGAATTATCAACAACCTCAAAAACCATATGATGGAGCCCGGTACCGTCATCGGTATCACCTATATACATTCCGGGTCTTTTTCTAACAGCATCAAGCCCTTTTAATACTTTTATATCTGAGGAGTTGTAACTCATTAACCGCTCCTGGCAATCCTAACCTTTCAGGTAGGAATAAAATGAATCCTAGTAAGAATCCAGAGGACAAACAGATGGATACCGATTATACACAGACTTCGGCTATCGCCCCATGTTCCACGTGGAACCAACCACCTCTGTGAAGCTTTGAGAAACGAGATTTGTCGACAGTCGTAATGAATACCTGATGTTTGGAATTGCAGAGAACAGCGTAGACGTTTGCCAAACTCTCTTCATCAAGTTCTGAAGGAAGATCGTCCAAAAGCAAAACAGATCTCTTCTGACGCAATTCGAAAAGCAGATCGACTTGAGCTAATGAGAGCGCAATCAATGACATTTTTATTTGCCCTCTTGAGCCCCATTTTTTTAAGAGACCCTGTTCATCTTTAAAAAGAAGATCGGCGCGATGCGGACCAACAGATACGAAGCCCCTTTTCTTATCCTGTTCCGCCGATAGTTTTAGTGACTCTTCGAGAGAGTGTTTGCTGCTCCATCCTTTGAAAAGTTCCAAAGAGGGGATTTGCTCCATTCCCAACAACTTACTGTACTGCTGAAATCTAATCTTCAACAGGTCGGTGTACCTGCATCTCGCTGTATCTATCTGGTTTCCCAGGGAGACCAGCTCTGGTATCCATATCGAACTGGCGCGCGAAGTAACGTTGTTTCTTATATCAGCGTTCCGTTGCGAGAGCACTCGACGGTATCGACTGGATATTTTTCCAAATTCATGTTCCACGTGGAACACTCCCCAGTCGATCAGACTACGTCTTCCCATGGAGCCCTTTTCTACAATTTCCAATGTATTGGGAGCGATAATCTGTATAGGAGTTTGCTCGGCAAGCTGAGATAGTCTTAGAACGGGTGCACCATCCAAATGAGCTTTGAAACCACCTCTGGAGTATTCGACGCCTATTTGTACTCTCCTTTGATCATCAATTTTTCTTCCGTAGACGTTGAAGGATCTCATCCCGTGACTGATGAGATTGAGAGGATGATTCTCCCTGAATGATTTTCCCCGGCCCAATACGTAAAGCGCCTCAAGGAAGGAACTTTTTCCCGAGGCGTTTTTTCCGAAAAAAATGTTGATACCAGGTTGTGGAACAACCTCGGTCTGTAACAGATTTCTGAAGCAACCGACTCTTATCAGATCAAACGACATTGTCGGTCTTTGTTAAGAATTACAGGTGAGCGGGTATGTCTATCGTTGAAATTCGTTTCGGCGTTCTCTACTGCTCAGCAGACTATCTTCGTTTAACCACTCGCCTAAAGTCTCATCGGCATAATTACGTAGCGGCTACTCGTTTCCTGATCGCCATCGATCAGACAGCTGCTGTTGGAATCACTCAGATGCATCGTTACTCTTTCTAGAGAGATTACGTTGAAAACCTCTATCAGATATCCGACGTTGAATCCGATGATCAGTGACTCATCATTGTAATCGATCTCAAGCTCCTCTTTTGCCTCCTCCTGCTCTGGATTGTGAGCCAACAGCTCCAACATACCGGGGGCAAACTGAAACCGGATACCACGATATTTCTCATTTGAAAGAATCGATGTTCTCTGAAGCGCTGCCCGGAGCGTTTCTCTATCTGCTACGACAGTTTTGTCTGCTGAGATGGGTATGACCCTTTTGTAGTCTGGAAACTTTCCGTCGACCAGTTTGGATGTGAAGAGTGTTTTCCCGATCTTAATCCTTGCATGGTTACTACTGATCTCTATCTGCACCTCGCCATCCGATGACTCTCTCAACAGTTTTCCGAGCTCGAGAACCGCTTTGCGGGGAACGATCACCTGAAGTTCCAGCGACGCATCTATTTCTCCATCTATCTCGCTGGTCGCCAGCCTGTGTCCGTCTGTCGCCACTGCTCTTAATCTGCCACTTTCTATCTCCAGTAACATGCCATTGAGATAGTAACGGACATCTTGTTGAGCCATGGCAAACTGGGTCTTTTCAATGAGTCTTTTCAGCTTTCTTTCGCCAACGGAAAAACTTTGCGTTGCTGCGGTGGGTTCGATAGCGGGGTAATCCTTGGCCGGCAAGGTGCCTAACGAGAATCGGCTCGGGCCTGAGTGAATTCTGACGCGGTCTCCCTCAATATCGAATGTGATCTCGGCGTTATCCGGTAGCGCTCTGCAGATGTCGATCAGTTTCCTCGCGGGTAACGTCAAATCTGTCTCGCCTGGTGATTCGATCTGCAAGCTGGTCGTCATCTCAACTTCAAGATCAGTGGCAGTGAGAGTCAGCTCGTTGTTCCTTATGTTGAACAGAATATTGGCGAGAATCGGCAAAGTCTGGCGCCTTTCGACTATACCGCCCACCTGTTGCAAGGGTTCCAACAACGTCGCTTTATTGGTTCTGATCTTCATATCGAAGTTCTCGTTATTTAATAAAGAATCTATTTAAAATACTTAGTTACTGTTGTTATTAGTGAACCCAACAGGTGTTGATTAATATATTTAATCCTTATTATTCAACAATTTATACTATGATTTCCGACTGCAAAAACTGCATAAACCGACATAGTCTCCTGTTGAGAGACTGTGGATAAATCAGCGTTCCACCACTGCTGAAATAGTATCCACAGTTTACTCAGTTCAACTGGTTAGGGTTCTCAACAGGTTTCCATAATCCTCTTCGACTCGGATGTCGGTTTCGCGCAACTCCGCTACTCTTCTTGTCGCGTAGAGTACAGTAGTATGATCTCTGCCCCCAAAGGCCTCGCCGATCTCCGGTAGACTGTGGCTGGTCAGTTCCTTGGCCAATGCCATCGCGATCTGTCGCGGTCGGGCTATTGTTCGGCTGCGCTTGACGGAGAGCAGATCGGAGGTCCGAATCTTAAAATACTCTGCTACGGTTTTCTGTATGTTGCTGATCGTGACCTGCTTGTCCTGTGCGATTAACATATCCCGCAGCGCGTCTTTGGCGAACTCTTGATTTATCTCGCGACCGGTGAAATGTGCGTTGGCGATAATTCTTCGCAACGCCCCTTCCAGCTCCCGTATGTTTGAGCGAACCCGCTTACCGATAAAAAAAGCGACCTCATTGGGTAGATCAACGGAGAACAGCTGCTGCGCCTTGCTCTTGAGAATGGCAACCCGGGTTTCGAGATCCGGAGGCTCGACAGCTACGGTAAGTCCCCAGCCAAAGCGCGATTTAAGACGTTCCTCCAGACCATTCACCTCTTTCGGGAATCGATCGCTGGTCAGAATAATCTGCTGTCGCGATTCGAACAGCGCGTTGAAAGTATGGAAGAACTCCTCCTGAGAACGCTCTTTGCCGCCAAAAAACTGGACATCGTCTATCAGCAGCGCGTTCACAGAGCGGTATTTGGCTTTGAACTTCTCGATGGTGTTGTGCTGCAGCGCGCTGACCATCTCGGCGACAAAACCTTCGGAGTGCAGATAGGTGACCCTGAACCCGGGATTATTGGCCAGAATCATGTTGCCGACCGCATGCATCAGGTGGGTCTTGCCGAGGCCTACCCCTCCGTAGATAAAAAGAGGGTTGTATACCGTGCCGGGATTTTCGCCGATCTGCATTGATGCGGCACGGGCAAGCTGATTGGATTTACCTTCGACAAAGGTTTCGAAGGTGAACTCGGGATTCAGATTGCTGGCCAACGGCTCCCTGGAGCCGTTTTGGCTTCTTGTTGAAGGTGACCTCTGTGATGTAGAGGGTCCTTCGTTGCTGCCAACTCGCTCCGGCGCCTCCTCTTTCGGGCGCGTACCTATCTCCAGTTGAACCTCGGTCAATGCACTGTTGGAAAGCTCGCAGATGATGAGGTTTATCTGAGCCAGATGATTGTTCTTTACCCAATTCAGCACGAATTGGTTGGGCGCCAGCAGACGCAGTGAGTTTGGTGATTCAATCGACTGCAGGGGTCTGATCCAGGTGTTGAACTGTTGAGAAGAGAGTTCCTCCTCGAGACGATCTACACACTTGCTCCAAAGACTCACGCGCTATTTCTCAGTATTGGTTAAAATTGTGGAGTAGACGAATCCGGGAGTGACATCAGGATCTGTCGCGCTGACATTTCCCGGGCTCGCGTATGTATCGCCGCAATATCAGTAGCGAAAATTGCCGGTATTTCATTGAAGTCTACCCCGGTTTCTTCAGGTTATCCACAGCTCCGAGATATGGCTGAAAAGAGGTATGACGGTGCGTGAAAAGCCGCTTCGAACACCTTGATCCAGCGCCGACGACTCTAGCGCTGAGGGCCATCTGTGATTGACACCAAAGCAGGCTAAGGAGTATCCTACGCGCCTTTTTCATCGGGGTTTTTTCTACTTCGTCTCCGAAGCCCCGAGTGTCGGAACAACGTTTGGGGAATTTCCATGAAGAGAACTTTTCAGCCCAGCACGCTCAAGCGCGCTCGTACCCACGGTTTTCGGGCCCGGATGGCTACTCGCAACGGTCGCAAAGTGATCAATGCCCGTCGAGCCAAAGGTCGTGTCCGCCTGACGCCCTGACTCTTCCCGCTGGTAACGGATGCCGTCGTCCTGTCGATTTGACAAACGTTACCGTCTGGCTGACGCAAAGGCCTACAGTCGGGTTTTTGCGCGTCCCGGAAGATCCGTCGACCAGCACTTCACCGTACTCTGGCGAGCGAATGGTTTGAACAGAGGGAGGTTGGGTCTGGCGATAGCGAAAAAGAGCCTGCGTCTTGCAGTCGATCGCAATCGGGTCAAAAGGATCGTTCGTGAGAGTTTTCGTCACAGGCAACATGATTTCGTCGGGGTGGATATTGTGGTGCTCAGCCGCAATGGAGTTGCACGAGCCAAGCCGGAGATGTTGTGGGACTCCCTCGAGAAGCATTGGATGCGTGTAGCCGGATCCGCCAGCGGAGCAGACAGTTTTCCAAACCGGTGATTCTCGCTCGAATAAAGCAGTGATCAATTTACCGGTTACGCAGGTAGCGCATAAAAATCCAGCCTTGCTGATGGTCAAACTCTTCAAATCCGAGATGCTCAATGGATAACATTCGCCTCATTCTGGTTTTCACACTGGCTTTTATCCTGCTGATGTTGTGGCAGGCGTGGAATGAGGATTATGGCCAGAAACCGACAGCGCAAAGCGTCGACGTCGATAATCAGGTAACGGAGAACGCCTCCGCGGTGCCACCGGCCGTGGTCTCTACGCCGGGTCAGGCGGTCCCCGCCGACGGCGCGCAGGCGACTGTTCCGACAGTTGGCGCCAATGCCGAGACCAGCAGTGGAAAGATCTCCGTTGTTACCGATCTTTTCGATCTGATCATCGATTCGCGGGGCGGTACGATACAGAGACTGCTACTGGTCGAGTACCCCGTTTCGCTGGAGGACCAGCAGACCAAGTTCACGCTGATGCGGCCCACGTCGCCCGATCTTTTTATAGCCCAGTCGGGTCTGATCGGCCTCGACAAGGCGGAAGCACCGACTCATGAAGCGCAGTATCAGAGTGCGCAGGAGAGCTATGCAATGGGCGAAGCCGACACACTCAGTGTCGAACTCGTCTGGCAGAGCCCGAGAGGGGTCAAAGTCACCAAGCGGTTCAGCTTCACCCGCGGTACCTATCTGATCAATGTCGAGCATCGGATCGAAAATGGCAGCGATGAGAACTGGGCCGGCCGCGAATATCGCCAGCTGATGCGCGGCGTGCCCGGAGAGGGAGGCGTCGACTCGCAGTTTATCTACACCTACACCGGCGGCGCGATCTACACCCCCACGGAGAAGTACGAAAAGATCTCCTTCGAGGAGATGGAGAAGAACAAGCTTTCGTTGGAGGTGAAAGGTGGCTGGGTCGGCATGCTACAGCACTACTTCCTCGGCGCCTGGGTACCGCCGGCCGAGGAGACAGATCACTTCTATAGCAATGTGCTGCCAGGACAGCGCTACGTGTTGGGCGCCTATACCCCATCGGTCAGCCTTGAACCCGGCGCCAGCCACACCTTCTCAACCAGGTTTGTCGCCGGACCCAAACTGCAGGATGAACTGGAAGCGATTGCGCCGGGTCTCGACCTGACCGTCGACTACGGCTGGTTGACGGTACTGGCAAAGCCGATCTTCTGGTTGTTGAAGAGCATCCACGGAGTCGTTCTGAATTGGGGTTGGGCGATCATCATCCTGACGCTGATCATCAAGCTGGTGTTTTTCAAGCTTTCGGAAACCAGCTACAAATCGATGGCCAACATGCGCAAGATGACACCGCGCATCCAGGCCCTGAAGGACAGGTATGGTGACGACAAACAGCGCCTGAATCAGGCGATGATGGAGATGTACAAAAAGGAGAAGATCAACCCGCTCGGCGGCTGCCTTCCCATTCTGGTGCAGATTCCTGTTTTCATCGCACTCTACTGGGTACTGCTGGAGAGCGTCGAGCTGCGCCAGGCGCCCTGGATTCTATGGCTCAAAGATCTCTCGATCAAAGACCCCTACTATGTTCTGCCGGTGATCATGGGCATATCGATGTTCGTCCAGCAGAAGCTCAACCCGGCGCCGCCGGATCCGATGCAGGCCAAGATCATGATGTCACTGCCGTTCGTGTTCACGGTCTTTTTCGCCTTTTTCCCATCCGGGCTGGTGCTCTACTGGGTGACCAACAACATACTTTCGATCGCCCAGCAGTGGTATATCACCCGCCAGATCGAAGCCACCTGACACGACGCCCGCTGGTGTGATTACCGGCGAGACCATTGCAGCCCTGGCTACGCCGCCCGGAGTGGGCGGCGTCGGCATAGTGCGCGTTTCCGGACCCGGAGTCCGCGCACTGGCAATAGAGCTGCTCGCATCGCTGCCCGAAGCGCGTCGCGCAATCTTCCGACGCTTCCTGGATTCGACAGGGGCGCCCATCGATGAAGGCATAGCGCTCTTCTTTCCCGCGCCCCACTCCTTTACCGGCGAAGATGTACTGGAACTGCAGGGACACGGTGGTCCGGTGGTCATGGATCTGCTGCTGCAACGTTGTCTGGAGTGTGGTGCGCGCATCGCGCAACCCGGAGAATTCAGTCAGCGCGCCTTCCTCAACGGCCGCCTTGACCTCGCCCAGGCAGAGGCCGTCGCCGATCTGATCGAGAGTGGTACCGCAGCCGCGGCGCGGCTCGCGCTGCGTTCGCTGGAAGGGGAGTTCTCGCAAAAAATCCATAAATTGGTCGAAGCGATGATCGGCCTGCGACTCCATGTCGAAGCGGCGCTCGACTTCCCCGAGGAGGAGATCGATTTCCTCAGCGACAAAAAAGTGAGTACCGACTTACGGGAAATCCGCGATGATCTGGCACGGTTGATAGCCAGCGCCCGTTTGGGAAGATTGATGCGCGACGGGCTGATACTGGTAATCGCAGGCTTACCGAATGCCGGCAAATCGAGTCTGCTCAATGCGCTTTCGCAGCGGCAGACGGCGATCGTCACCGAGATTCCGGGTACAACGCGCGATCTGTTGCGCGAGCGGATTCAGTTGGATGGTATTCCGCTGCACCTGATCGATACCGCCGGACTGCGCGACAGCGACGACAAGATCGAACAGGAGGGCGTGCGGCGCGCGCGCGGCGAGATCGAACAGGCGGACCGTATTCTCTGGGTCTACGACAGCATCGAGGACCCGCACAATCGGGGTTTGGCGGAGGCGCGGCTGCCGGCGCAGGTGCCTTTGACGCTGATACGCAACAAGATCGATATCGACCGGCAGTCACCGGCGCTGCACAGAGTCGACGGCATCACCGAGATCTCGCTCTCGGCCCGCGAAGGGCTCGGCATGGATCTGTTACGGACGCATCTTCGGCAGAGCGTCGGCTACCACGGTCAACAGGAGGGAGAGTTCATCGCTCGGCGCCGCCATCTCGACGCACTCAAACGTGCGAGTGAATACTTACATACCGGGGAAGTGGCGCTGCTCGAAACAGGCTCCGGCGAATTGCTGGCCGAAGATCTGAGGCAGGCGCAGCAGGCGCTTTCCGAGATCACCGGTGAGTTCTCCTCAGACGATCTCCTCGGACGGATCTTCTCAAGTTTCTGCATCGGCAAATAACCGCTCAGGGTCGGAAACGACGCACCAGAAGAGTGAAACGTGCGCGGTTCTTGGCGTTGTCCAGCCGGCCATAGCGGATGCCGATGTAGAGGCCGCTGATCGCCGCCACGCTCGCGGTCAAATCCGGGCGTTGCGCGATGACCCGATCGGCAAATGCCTTGGGACCTTCGCTAGGCACGCGTTCGATGCCGAGTCGCGCCAGTCGTCTACAGAACGCCCGGTAGTGGCGCAGAACGGGATCCGGGCGTTCGCGATTGCGGCGCAGTAATATGAGGGCGACGGCCGCTACCGTCAGCCCGGTTATGACGATCATCGCGTAGCCCAGTTTCGGTCCGTGCAGAAAGCCGAGCCCGAGCAGGCGCATAAGATAGTGCTGCCGCTCGCGCGAATATCCCAGTACCCAGCGGTGCCAGGAGGCGTTGAGCGCATCGGCGCCCCAACGCAGGCGCCGCAGCAGGTCGCTGAAAAGGCCGGCATCCAGTTCGATAAAGCGGATCGGCGCGCCGATCACGTCAGCGATGCTGGCGGGATCGAGCGGCCGCTCGATGCGCTCCGGCGCGACCGCTGCGGTTGGATCGACCCGTTGCCAACCGCTCTCCGGCAGCCAGATCTCGACCCAGGCGTGGGCGTCGGACTGACGCACGATCAGATAGTCGCCAAGCGGATTGATCTCGCCGCCCTGGTAGCCGCCGACCAGCCGCGTGGGGATGCCGGCGATGCGCATCAGCAGCGTGAAACTGGTGGCGTAGTGTTCACAGAATCCGCGCCGGCTCTCGAACAGAAACTGATCGGCCGGATTCTCTCCGAGCAGCGGTGGATAGAGCGTGTAGTAAAACTCCTGCCGCCGAAAATGGTCGAGGGCGTTGAGTACCAACTCGGCATCCGATCGACTGCTACGACGCCAACTCTGCACCAGCTCGACCATGCGGGGAGTGATATTGTCCGGCAGCCGCAATCCCCGCTCGCGCTCATGCGACGTCAACGCTCCGGTGTGGTAGTCGGTAAGCGAGCGCATGCGGTAGCGCAGGCGGCGCTCGGGTGCCGAATTTCGCAGCAGCTGAAAATCGGCAGTGAGCCGGGCGCCCGGCGGAGTCAGGAGCGGCAATTCCAACGCGTAGATCCAACGCTCCGATGAAGGCTCCATGGTGACGTGGTAACTCAGCGGTTCGGCCGTTTCGCTCGCTGTCAACACGGGCGGAGGCCCTCGCTCGTCCGCGCTCTCTCTGGCGGCGGACCAGCTCGAGCCGTCGGTATCCCAGAACACCGGACCGCGCCAGTAACGTTGTGCTGCCGGGGGGGTCGCAGCGCCGAAATCGACCCTGAACGCCACCTCCGAAGAACGGCTGAGCCCGCTGATGCTGCCCGGGGAGATCTCGCCGCTGATACCGGTGACCGCCTGCGAGCGTTCGCTGCCGAGATACCAGAGCGGGGAGTTGAAGCGCGGAAAAAAGAGAAAGAGCGCGATCGTGACGGGTATCGCCTGCAGCAGCATCAGGCCGGATGTCGCCAGCGATGGGAGCGGATTGAAGCGTGATTTCACCCGCTGACTGTCAACCAGCAGCGCGGTTAGCAGGATCACCAGCGCTGCCACGTAGAGCACCAGCCATCCAGCCTCGTTGTAGAGAAACTGCGTGATCAGCACGAAATAGCCGATAAAGACCAGGATATAGACGTCACGGCGCACGCGCATCTCGACCAGCTTGAGCGCCAACATCGAAACCAGCAGCGCGACCCCCGCTTCTCGGCCGAACAGTATCGGATAGTGCAGCAGTACATTGGCAACGCCACCCAGTGTCAACAGAAACAGCGGCAGGCGGGCGGGAATCAGCCCGGGTCTGGAGACCGCCAGCGCGCGATAGAGCAGCAGTGCCAGAAAAAAGAGCGTTATGCCGCGCTCGATATTGAACAGATGCGGCAGTACCGCCAGTCCCAGCAGCAGCAGTAACACGTACTGCCATGCCCCAGAGAGCAGCAGCTGCGCCGGCCGTTTCACTCCACTTCTCCGAACAGCGCCAGTTGCGCCAGGCAGCGATTGCGATGCGCCGGACCCCGGGCGGGGCGAATTGTTGTGCCCGGAATTTTAAGGCCGTACTCCACCTCCTCGCCGCTGGCGTCGAGAATGGCGCGGCAGAGTTGGCTGAGGCGCTGTTCCTGATCGCCCTGCAGCTGAGACCAGTCGAGCCATCTGCGTTCCGCGCGGTCGCCACCGAAACGTTTGGTCAGCAGCCCCTGCTCGCGCGCCAGCGCCTTCCAGTTGATATGCCTGGGTGAATCACCGGGACGATAGTGGCGTTGGCCGGTGAAATCGTCGGCGCCGACACCGCGGTCGCCGATCCGGCTCTGCCGGTAGCTCGGTGCCACAAGCGTCGGGGAGGCAGCGGCGGGGGCGGGATAGACCAGGCAATGCAGTGGCAGCTCGACATAGCTCCAGGCGCGAAATAGTCCCAGCGGATAGCGCGTTGAGAGCGTGATTCTGGGCAGCCTGAGTCGGCCTCTTTTGCGACTCGGCATGGAGAGCTCCAGCCGTTGCGCCTCGCTTGCCGCCAGATCGGTGGCGTCGCTGTCATCGCCGCCGGCAAGCTGCAATCCGGGTCGGGGCCAGCGCCGCAGGTTACTCAGCTGGATGCCGAAACGGGCCGGTTCGCCGGCGAAGATGTCAGCCGCCTGCCCGCTCAGCAGTACCACGCCGACCAGATTGCGCCAGGTATGAAGCATTGCCACCACGCCCAGGCCAGCGAGCAGGAAGGTGAGTAGAAAGCCCAGGTTGTTGGCGTAGTTGATCGAACCCACCAGCATCAGTACCAGCAGCACCGCGTAGAGCAGCCCGTAGGCGGTTGGCAGGATATAGATCTGACGACCGCCGACGCGTGCACTGCCCGTGCTGTCGGCACATACCAGGCGGCGTATCGGCAGCCGGACTCTCTTCAGCCAGGAATCGTCTGCGGTGCGATCTGCGCTGCCGGTCATGCGTGCTCCAGCCCGCCTGCTAAGCCACCGCGACGGATTCCAGTAGGTACTGCGCCAGTTGTGCCCCTTCGCTGCCGGAGGTGTCCGCGCTGGCATGAAGCCGGTGGGCCACGGTAGCCGGCAGTACCGCCTGCAGATCCTCGGGCAACAGTTGCCGCCGACCGCTGAGCAGCGCCCAGGCCTTGGCGCTGCGCAACAGGGCCAGCCCCGCGCGGGGCGAGAGGCCACGATGAAAACGGGGATTGTTGCGGCTGAAGGCGAGCAGCTGCTGGCAGTAGTCGAGAATCGCCGGGGAGAGATAGACAGCATCCGCCTGCCGTTGCAGCTCCGCCAGCTGCTGCAGCTCAAGGCAGGGTTCGATCTGTTGCAGCAGGCTACGCCGGTCCTCTCCACTGAGCAGCAGGCGTTCCGATTTGGCGTCCGGGTAACCCAGTTCCAGTCGCATCAAAAAGCGGTCGAGTTGCGATTCGGGCAGCGGGAAGGTGCCGATCTGGTGCGCCGGATTCTGTGTGGCGATGACGAAGAAGGGCTGCGGCAGCGGATAGCTCTTGCCTTCGATGGTGACCTGCTGCTCCTCCATCGCTTCGAGCAGCGCGCTCTGTGCCTTGGGCGTGGCGCGATTGATCTCATCGGCCAGTACCAGCTGGGAGAAGACCGGCCCGGGATGGAAATCGAAGCACCCTTCGTTGCGGTTGTAGATCGAGTTGCCGATGATGTCGGCGGGCAGCAGATCGCTGGTGAACTGGATGCGCTGGTAGTGCAGTCCAAGCAGCTTCGCCAACAGATGCGCCAGCGTGGTCTTGCCCACGCCGGGCAGATCCTCGATCAGTAGATGGCCGCGCGCGAGCAGGCAGGCGATCGCGAGCCGTATCACCGACTCCTTGCCCAGGATCACCTTCCCGGCCTCGACAACCAGTTTCTCAAGTGCGTCGCTCATAACCCAACTGATTTCGGCAGCAGTGCGCTCGATCTTCAATCCGGACAATGATAGCGCGTCATTCGGCCAGCAGCGTATCGATCATCGCGTCGATCTTATGCGCCTGCGCCGAGCCGACATCGGTCTGGCCAAAGAAGGTGGCACGAATCATCCCCTGCTTGTCGATCAGATAGAAACTGGGCCAGTAGCGGCTGCCGACCGCATTCCAGTAGGAGAAGTCATTGTCGATCATGATCGGATGCGTCAGCCGGTACTCCTCGATCTTCTCCAGCAGCCGGCTCTTCTGGCGTTCATGTTCGAACTCGGGCGTGTGTACGCCGATGACTGCGAAAGGCGCCTCGGCATGGCGCCGCTCGAGGCTGTGCAGCCAGGGGAAGGAGCGATAGCAGTTCCAGCAGTCGAAGGTCCAGAAATCGACCAGCACCACCCGCCCGCGCAGCGAGCGCAGCGAGAGCGGCGCGGCGTTGAGCCAGGCCTCCGCTTCGGCATGAGTGAACTCGGGCGCGATCCGCGGCATGTTCCTGGCGGCGTTGGCCGGCAGCATGAATGCCGAAAGCGCCAGCAGCAGCGCGGCCAGATACCCATTGCTGCGATTTTGCTTGTGTTGCACCGGCATATGCTGAGGACCTCGTTTGTTGCGGCATTTCCGCTCCCGGCAGATAGTAGACCCGGTCAGCCGGGAAGATCTTTCGCTACCGCCCCGCTTTTCCAATGGCGGCTGCCCTGCTCTCCATTCCGGGATAAAATGAGCGCCGTTATCGAACAATCGGAGCGGCGATGTTTTTCAGCGACACCTATGATGTGATTGTAGTGGGTGGCGGTCACGCGGGTACAGAAGCGGCGTTGGCAGCTGCGCGCATGGGTGCGCGCACGCTGCTGTTGACGCACAACATCGAGACCCTGGGACAGATGAGCTGTAACCCGGCGATCGGCGGTATCGGCAAGGGCCACTTGGTCAGGGAGGTCGATGCGCTGGATGGCCTGATGGCGAGAGCCGCCGATCTCGGGGGGATCCAGTTCCGTACTCTCAACGCGCGCAAAGGTCCGGCGGTGCGCGCCACCCGGGCGCAGGCGGATCGTCAGCTCTACCGTCAGACGGTGCGTGAAGCGCTCGAGAATCAGCCGAATCTCGAACTGTTTCAGCAGGCGGTCGACGACATCCTGCTCGAGGGCGATCGCGTGACCGGTGTCGCCACCGGCATAGGGCTCAAATTTCGCGCGCGCGCGGTGGTTCTGACGGCGGGGACTTTTCTCGCCGGTCTGATACATGTCGGCTTGAGCAGCTACCAGGGAGGACGCTTCGGCGATCCGCCCGCCAACCGCCTGGCGGCGCGCATGCGCGAATTGCCGTTCAATGTCGATCGCTTGAAGACGGGTACGCCGCCGCGCATCGACCGGCGCAGCATCGACTTCGACGGGCTGCAGGCGCAGCCGGGCGATGAGCCCACCCCGGTGTTCTCGTTTCTCGGCAGCGCCGCGCAGCATCCCCGGCAGGTGAGCTGCCACATCACCCACACCAACGAACGCACGCACGAAATCATCCGCGCCGGGCTCTCACGCTCGCCGATGTACACCGGCGTGATCGACGGCATAGGGCCCAGATACTGCCCCTCGATCGAAGACAAGGTGGTGCGTTTCGCCGAGCGGGCGTCGCATCAGATCTTCATCGAACCGGAAGGGCTGCGCAGCAACGAGATTTACCCCAACGGCATCTCCACGTCGCTGCCGTTCGACGTGCAGATGGCGTTGGTGCGATCGATGAAGGGGTTCGAACAGGCGCGTATCACCCGTCCCGGGTACGCGATCGAATACGACTTCTTCGATCCACGCGACCTCAAGTCCAGCCTCGAGACCAAAGCGGTGCGCGGGCTCTTTTTCGCCGGCCAGATCAATGGCACAACCGGTTACGAAGAGGCGGCGGCGCAGGGATTGCTGGCCGGCGCCAACGCGGTGCTGGCGATTCGTGGTCAGGAGTCTTGGACTCCGGGGCG
The DNA here is from genome assembly GCA_020445335.1 of Gammaproteobacteria bacterium. GTDB lineage: Bacteria > Pseudomonadota > Gammaproteobacteria > Chromatiales > Chromatiaceae > HKST-UBA178. Next base: position 6,676 of record JAGRGU010000011.1, on the reverse strand, counting down.
CGAGGAGGCCTACCTCGGGGTACTGGTCGACGATCTCATCACGCGGGGCACCGCCGAGCCCTACCGCATGTTTACCAGTCGCGCGGAGTATCGTCTGCTGCTGCGCGAGGACAACGCCGACCTGCGCCTGACCGAATGGGGGAGGCGGCTGGGTCTGGTGGGAGAGGAGCGCTGGCGCGCGTTTGATCGCAAACGTGAACAGATCGAACGGGAGCGTCAACGGCTGCAGGATATCTGGGTGCGCCCGGGAAGCGAAAGCGGCGACAGAATCAGCGCCGGTCTGGGCCTGGCCCTGTCGCGCGAGTGCCGGGCGCTGGAGTTGCTGGCCCGTCCGGAAGTGAGTTACCAGGCGCTCTGCGCGCAACCCGACCTGGCGCCGGGTGTCGACGACCCGAGCGTGGCCGAGCAGCTCGATGTGCAGGTGAAGTACGCCGGTTACATCAGAAGGCAGCAGCTGGAGATCGACAAGCTGAGAGAGAAGGCTTCGGTTGCGCTGCCGCCCGACATCGACTACGCCAAGGTGCGCGGGCTCTCCACCGAAGTGACCGAGAAGCTGACCAGGAGCCGGCCGGAGACGCTGGGACAGGCCGGTCGGATACCCGGCATAACACCGGCAGCGATCTCACTGTTGTTGATCCATCTCAAACGGCACTCCGCATGATCGACGCGGAGGCCCAGCGGGCGCGTTGGCGCAGCGAACTCGACCAGGGTCTGGGCGAGATGCGGCTAGCGCTCGACAACCAACGCCAGGGGGTGCTGGTGGCGTATCTGGCGCTGCTGATGAAGTGGAACCGAGCCTACAATCTGACCGCGGTGCGCGACCCCGTGGTTGCGGTCTCCCGTCAGCTGCTCGACTCGTTGGCGGTGCTGCCGCTGTTGAGCGGAACGCGAATGCTCGACCTGGGCAGCGGTGCCGGCCTGCCCGGCATACCCGTGGCGATCGCGCGACCCGATGTGCATGTCACGCTGCTCGATGCCAACAGCAAGAAGTGCCGCTTCATGGAGCAGGCGAAGCTGGAGCTGCAACTGGCGAATATCAGCGTGGTCTGCGCGCGGGTCGAGCGCTTCCAGCCCGACTGTGCTTTCGACCTCATCCTGTCGCGAGCCTTCGCGGCGCTGCCCGAGATTTTCCGCCTTGCCTCCCATCTGCTCAAGGCCGAGGGTGGTATGCTGGCGCTGAAAGGCAAGGTTCCGCACCAGGAGCTCGTGCGGCTGGCCGACCAGGGGGTGCGATCGAAAGTCTTCCCGCTCAAGGTTGCGGGAACGGAAGGCAGCAGAACCGCGGTCAGATTGTGGCGCGATCGCGAGGGTGAGAGCGAGTGAGACGGGACGGGATATGGAAAAGAAGATAATCGGCAGCTGCTGGCAATGCGGCGCCGAGTTACAGGCAGCGGACTATGGGCGCGAAACTTTCTGTTTGCGGTGCGGCAAGCCGACACGGGTCTGTCGAAACTGCCGCTGGTTCGATACCGGCCGGGCCAATCAGTGCCAGGAGCCGATGGCGGAAGCGGTAATGGATAAACAGCGCGCCAATTTCTGCGACTATTTCGAAGCGACGATGCTCGCCGCGAACGCTCAGGCGGATGCTTCGGAGTCGCTGCGCAGGGCGGCGGATGATTTGTTCAAATGAGTGGCGCGAGTATCACGGCCCGGGTGGGCCACAGATACCCGCGCGCACGGGCTTACAAGCGCTCGAACACGGCGGCGATACCCTGCCCGCCGCCGATGCACATGGTGACCAACGCATAGCGACCACCGATGCGCCGCAGTTCGTAGAGTGCTTTGACGGTCAGAATCGCACCGGTGGCACCGATGGGGTGACCCAGCGCCACCGCGCCGCCGTTCGGGTTGGCTTTCGCCGGATCAAGATCCAGGCCCTTGCAGACCGCCAAAGCCTGCGCCGCGAAGGCTTCGTTCGACTCGATTACGTCCATGTCGCCGAGCGACAACCCGGCGCGACCCAGCGCCGATTTGACCGCCGGAATCGGACCCTCGCCCATGATGCTCGGGTCGACGCCGGCGAAACCGTAGCTGAGCAGTCTCGCCATCGGCTCAAGTCCTGCCTGCTCGGCACTCGCGGCGTCGGCGAGAACGACCGCAGCTGCACCGTCATTGATGCCCGATGCATTGCCGGCGGTTACAGATCCATCCCGCTTGAACGCGGCGCGCAGCTTGGCGAGGCTCTCGGAGGTGACATCGGCGCGAACGTGCTCGTCGGTATCGACCACCTGGACACCTTTGCGCGACTTGATCTCAACGGGCAGGATCTGCTCTTTGAAGTGCCCGGCGGCGATGGCCGCGGCGGCGCGGCGGTGACTCTCGGCCGAGAATTCGTCCTGTGCCTCGCGTGACAGTGCCCACTTGTCGGCCAGATTCTCCGCGGTTATGCCCATATGTACGGTATCGAACGGATCGGTCAGCGCACCGACCATCATGTCGATCACTTTGGTATCGGCCATGCGGGCGCCCCAGCGTGCCGCCGGCATCAGATAGCCGGCCTGGCTCATCGATTCGGTGCCGCCGCCGACAGCATAATCGGTATCGCCGAGCATGATCATCTGTGCCGCGGAGACGATCGCCTGCATCCCGGAACCGCAGAGGCGGTTGACCGTAAGCGCACCGGATTCGTGCGACATGCCACCATCCACGCAGGAGACGCGCGAGACGTACATATCCTTGGCTTGGGAGTGGATCACGTTGCCGATCACGCCATGCCCGATCTGGGCCGCGTCCACCTTGGCGCGTGCGATCGCTTCGCGCACCACGAGCGCCCCGAGATCGGTGGGAGAGAGGGATTTGAGTCCTCCGCCATAGTCGCCGATCGGGGTTCGCACACCGCTGAGTACCACAACTTCTCTTGTATTGCTCATGCCGCTCTCCTCCACCTTGTGGTTCTTGGAAAATTCTGGATCTACCCGGAGCACGATACGCTTCAATTCTATTGCGGACCGTTCTGCCCCCGGTCCGGCGCGGCGAATTCTGTTGGCGCGCAACGCTCATGCAGAGCGTGAGGGTAACGGGCAGATCCGGGACAGTGAAAGATAACTTGGCGTCGTTCGAATGGCCAGTAAAATATAAGAGAAATTAATATAACGATAAAAGTGAGCCGGTTTACAATCGACTCATTGCCGCGGGCACCGCCGGGCGCTTTCTGCTATTCTCAGTGCCCGTTCTCCCCGAGTCCCCGCGGCTCTGGCAGGAGCAACTATAGAGGACAACGTGCCTGGATGAACCCATGGGTCGAATAGTAGCAGTTGCCAATCAGAAAGGTGGTGTGGGCAAGACCACCACTGCTGTCAACCTGACTGCCTCGCTGGCTTCGCTGGGGCGCAAGGTGCTGTTGCTGGACATTGATCCGCAAGGCAATGCAACCATGGGTTGCGGGGTCAACAAGCATGAGTTGAAGCGCTCCAGCTGCGATGTGCTGCTGGGTGAGTCGAAACTGCACAAGGCGATCGTGCGTTCGCCCAATGCCGAGTTCGATGTGCTGCCGGCCAACTCGGATCTGACCGCCGCGGAAGTCGGCCTGATGAACGCACCGCTGAAGGAGAAACGGCTCAATCTGGCACTGGAGGGGGTCGAGGAGCACTACGACTTCGTCATCATCGACTGCCCTCCCTCGCTCAACATGCTCACGCTCAATGCACTGGTTGCCGCGCACAGCGTGCTGATCCCGATCCAGTGTGAGTACTATGCGCTCGAGGGTCTGTCATCGCTGATCAACACCATTCGCCAGATCCAGGCCAGCCGTAATCCCGCGCTGAAGATCGAAGGCATACTGCGCACGATGCACGATCCTCGTAACCGCCTGACCAACGATGTCTCGGCGCAGTTGCTTCACTATTTCAGCAACAAGGTTTTTACCACCATCATTCCGCGCAATGTGCGCCTGGCCGAGGCGCCGAGTCACGGTCTGCCTATCCTGCTGTACGACGACAAGTCGCGCGGGGCCATCTCCTACCTGGAGTTGGCGCGTGAGTTTTTGAGACGCAATGAGGCGCCAATCAACGCATCGGCCTGATGACCGACTTCATATTTGAGATAGACGATGGCAGCTAAAAAACATGGTCTCGGACGTGGTCTCGATGCCCTGCTCGGTGGGGTGAACAGCCAACAGGAGCGAGCCGGAGAAGAGGCGCTGGCCGAACGATCGGTGGATACGCTGCCCGTCGATCTGATTCAGCGCGGCAGATTCCAGCCTCGCCGCAGCTTCGATGCGGAGAGCCTGCAGGAGTTGGCGGACTCCATTGCCGCACAGGGCGTGGTGCAGCCGATCGTTGTCAGGCCGATCGAAGGGAGTCGCTACGAGATTATCGCCGGTGAACGCCGTTGGCGGGCCGCGCAACAGGCCGGGCTCAGTGACATTCCGGCGGTGGTGCGTGACGTCCCGGACAAGACCGCGATGGCGATGGGTTTGATCGAAAACATCCAGCGCGACGACCTGAACCCGCTTGAAGAGGCCTCTGCGCTGCAGCGACTGCTGGAAGAGTTCGAACTGACGCATCAGCAGATCGCCCAGGCGATCGGCAAGTCCCGCACCACGGTCACCAATCTTTTGCGCCTGCTCGAACTCAATGCCGACGTCAAAATCCTCATCGAGGAGCGCCGTCTGGAGATGGGCCACGCGCGCGCCCTGCTCGGATTGCCGCAGAAGCAGCAGAGCGATGCCGCCAGGCAGGTGGTCGCGCAGGGACTGTCGGTACGCGAAACGGAAAAACTGGTGCGCAGGCTGCAGGGGTTGGAGTCGAGCGTCAAGCCTCAACCTCAATCCGAGGAGATCGATCCGAATGTCGCACGGCTGGAGAACAGCCTGGTGGACAAGCTCGGCGCAAAAGTCAAAATCCAGCAGAGTCCAGGTGGCAAGGGCAAGCTGGTCATCAGCTACAACAACCTCGATGAGCTCGAAGGTATTCTCGACCATATCAAATAGTTGGAGCGCCAATGGTGCTGACTCTCCGGGCCTGAAGCGTATCACTTCCGAAGCGGTCGACGATCGATATAATGTGCTTATCGGGACGCGGCGCAGGCCATAAAAAATTTATTTGGCTATCTTTTGACCTTATATCCCGCAGCCCTTATACTAGCCGCCGTCCAAGGGGATCGACTTCTGCAACGGGATCATTTGCGTTGATGAATCTGGCCAGCGCCAGGCAGGCATGGCGGCTGGTTATCGCTCAATTGGCGGTAACGATTATCGCCTCACTGCTGCTGATTTTCCCTGGATGGATATATGCCTGGTCGGGTCTGATCGGGGGATTGATAGCAACGGCGACCAACGCTCTGTTCGCGCTTCGTGTGTTCGTAAATTACCGGGCACAGGAGCCGGTAGCGCTGCTTCGCCGTTTTTACGGTGCTGAGCTGCAGAAACTTATTCTCGCGGCAATGCTCTTTGCGGCAGCGATTATCTGGGTGAAACCACTGAGTGCCGGAGCACTTTTCGGCGTCTATCTGCTGGTTCAGATAGCGCCGGTCCTGGTCGTGCACAGATTGGATTAACTAACAAATTCGGTTTGATAGAACACTATGGCTGGCGATACGTTAACTTCAAGCGCTTATATCAAACATCACCTGACCAATCTTACCTACGGCAATCTGCCGGCGGGCAGTTATTGCGAAGGCCATCAGGTGGTCAATGAAGGTGGATGGCAGCTTGCCGAATGCGGCGAGGCCGCCAAGGCGATGGGGTTCAACGCCATTCATCTCGACACCATGTTCTGGTCGATCATTCTCGGTGTTCTGTTCCTCTACTTCTTTAAAAAGGCCGCCGATGCGGTGACCACCGGTGTTCCCGGCGGACTGCAGAATTTTGCCGAATGGATCATGGAGTTTATCGACCAGAGCGTGCGCGGTTCCTTCTCCGGCCGGAACAGTCTGGTTGCACCGCTTTCGTTGACCATATTCATCTGGATCTTTCTGATGAACCTGATGGATCTGGTGCCGGTGGATGTGATTCCGCATCTCTCGGCGCTGATGGGTGTACATTTTATGAAGGTGGTGCCGACCACCGACCCCAACGCCACTTTCGGCATGGCGATCGGTGTCTTCCTGCTGGTGCTCTACTACAGCATCAAGATTAAAGGTGTTGGAGGTTTTGTCGGTGAGTTGACCCTGCAGCCCTTCTCATCGACCAATCCGTTGGTCAATGCGCTGTTCATTCCGGTCAACTTCATTCTCGAATTCGTCAGTCTGATCGCCAAACCCGTCTCGCTCGCACTGCGACTGTTCGGCAACATGTACGCCGGTGAGATGATCTTCATCCTCATCGCCATCATGTACAGCGCCGGAACCTTCATGGGCCTGTTCGGCGGGGTGCTGCAATTGGGCTGGGCGATTTTCCATATCCTGATCATCACTTTGCAGGCGTTTATTTTCATGACGCTGACCATTGTCTATCTGGATATGGCGCATCACGAACACTGATCTGTTTTTCTTTTTGTCTTAACCAACACTTCAAACGGGAGACCAATAATGGAAATGGCAAATGCACTGCTGTATATCGCTGGCGCGCTGATGATGGGGCTCGGTGCCCTGGGTGCCGCCGTAGGTATCGGCGTACTCGGTGGTCGCTTTCTCGAAGGCGCCGCCCGCCAGCCGGAACTCATTCCCATGCTGCGTACCCAGTTCTTCATCGTCATGGGTCTTGTTGACGCGGTGCCGATGATCGCCGTGGGTCTGG
>JAGRGU010000094.1 GCA_020445335.1 Gammaproteobacteria bacterium | reverse complement strand
CGAAGTTGAATCTGGTGGTGAAGTAAGCCAGCGGCATGGAGATGATCGATGCCACCAGCACCGACATGGCCGCCACGTAGAGGGAGTTGGCGAATGATTCCCGAAACAGCGAGTTGTTGAAAAAATCTACGAAATTGACGATCGTCGCCTCGCCGCTCGCGGGGTGCTGGAAGGCCACCACGATGACCTTGCCGACGGGGATGATCAGGAACAGCAGGAGAAAAAACGCGATCAGCAGACCGACCACAGCGGGGCCGCGTTGGGTCCCGGCAAATCTTAATCGCATGGAACTGCTCCGCTCATGGATGGAGGCCAGCAGCGAACGCCGGCAAGCCGCGCCTGCAGGCGCGGCTTGCCGCTATCGCCTCAAAGCATGGCGTGGGCTTTCCTGGCCAGTTCCTCGGCCTTAGAGTAGTTGCTCTTCACCATGTCGTCCCACTCCTGCTCGATCTCCGCCTGACGTCCGCTGGCCTTGTCTGTCGCCTTTTTGCGTTTCTTCTTGAAGATCGCGTTGAATGCCTTGTCGCCCGCGGTCGCTTCATCCACCGGTGTCTTGGCCACCAGGGCGCGTGCCTCCGCAATCAATTCGGCGGCGGCGGCATTCTCCTTGCCGGCCATGGCGGCTTCGGCGTCCTGGATCGCCTTGACGGCGTTGCGCAGTTCATCCATGCGGTAGGTGATCATCACGTCGAACAGTGCGTTGACCACGTTGTAGCGGTTCTTCGACAGGTCCAGATCGAATTTCACCGCCGCACCGATCGACTTGTCCTTGAACGGATTGGGGAAACCCTCCGGTGCCTCGGCGTAGATCTGCGGATTGACCGGCAGACGCCGGATCTTCGGATCGAGCAGCAGTTTCTGTCCCTCGATCGAGAGCAGGAACTCGATGAATGCCTCGGCGGCCGCCTGGTTGGGTGCGTTCCTGACGATGCCCACATTGGCCGGCACCAGCGTGGTCACTTCGGGGTAGACGAAGTCCACCGGAAAGCCGGAGCCGATCGAGGAGAGTCCGAAGAAATCGATCACGATGCCATAACCGAACTGACCGCTGTTGACCCCGTCAGGCACCCCGAAGCTGCGTTCGGTGACCGTCTTGAAGTTGCCCGCTATCTCCTTCCACTCGGCCCAGCCCGCTTCCCACCCCATGCCCTGGATCACCGTCTCGACGGTCAGGTGGGTGGTGCCGGAACGCGACGGCGCGCTCATTCCGACATGGTCATGAAAGACCGGTTTCTTCAGGTCGGCCCACTCCTTTGCCAACGGGAGTTTCTTTGCCTTGACGTAGCGGGTGTTCCACATGATGCCGTAGCCGGATGCGGCGAAGCCCATGTAGTAGCCGTCCGGGTCGTTGATCGGGAAGGCGCCCACCTTGTCCGGTATGCCCTCCGCCTGCGGAGTGTACTTCACCAGCAGGTTGTCGCCCTTCAACACCTCGAACGCGTCGGGAGCCGAGGCCCAGAAGAGATCGGAGCTGTTGTTGCCCGCGGTCTCCTGCAGGTATTTGATGCCGGCCGAGGTTTTCTTGTTCAGCACCTCGACCTTGAGGCCTGGATGCTTCGCTTCGAAAGCATCCTTGAATACCGAGGTCAAATCCTTGGGGAAGGAGGTGACCACGGTCAGGGTACCATCGACCGCCAGCGCTGCGCCGGACACAAGCGTTGCGCTCAACGCAACAGCCACCCCCAGTTTCATGATTGTTCTCATTGTCAATCCTCCAGATCAGTATTTAGAGATCCGCAACCGCGCGGGTTCATCTGCGGGTCAGCAGGCAAATTAACACAGTTTCGCACCCCCTGTCAGAGCAGGTCTGGAAGCACGGGCGCAGAACGGATCCGGGGGTGGAATGGAGAGAGCGGGGAGTTCGGCGGTCAACTGCCGGGTGCGATGGATTCAACACGCCGGCCGCGGTCAGTGCGCCGGCGTGCGGTACTGGAACAACCAGAAATTGTCCATCCGCAGATATTTGTGATCGACTCCGGATGTGTGGGTCGCGGCGCGCAGTTCGGCCTCGGAGGGGAAGTTCTTCAAGACCCGATGAACGCTTCCGTCATCCAGTCTGCGATCCTGATAGCTGTTGCCCGCTTGGTCGGTGCAGGTGATCGGGAGCCTGCCGCACTGGACCGGAGAGTTATCGAGAAACAACAGGGTCGCGCCCGGCTTCAATATCGAGTGCAGGCGATCGAGAAAGCTCCCCAGGCGCTGTTTCGGGACATGGGAGATCCAGAGCCCGGCGAAAGCACCATCGAATCTCTGCTCGAGGCGGTCGAGCTGGAAGGCATCGATCACCCGGGTTGCGACGGGACAGGCCAGAGGCCGCGACTGCAGCTGTCGCAATACCGCCGGCTCCGTATCGATGGCCAGTATGGAGCGGCAGGTGCGCGAGAGAAACGAGGTCCAGTAACCCGTGCCCGCGGCCACTTCGAGGATGTCTAGTCCGGCGAACTGCGTGGGAATATACCGTTCGAGGTAACGCAGATCGTCCTGCCGCTCGGGATAGGCGTAGACGCGATCGTAAATCGGCGCACGATCCCGGTAGTAGCGCTTCATGTCGCTGTCATCGTCTGTCACTCTGCCGCTGCTCCCTGAGATCGAAAAGGCGAAAAGGCGAGAAGGCGATCGCTGAGGGGCAATTGTGCACCCGCGCTGAAAGCACGATCAAGCCGAGCGCCAGTGCGTTGGGGCGGATTGCCCCGCCGCTGGGTTCTGCGCATAGGGTCGACAGGCCCTAGGGCGCGCCATCGGGCTCGCGGGTGGCGAGGTCGTTGAGCGTATCGTGCAGTTTCTCGATATCCTCCAGCCGACGCCATGCCGGCGGGCCGAGTGCCAGCGCGGTCGATGAGCAGAGGAAATTGATCAGGCTCATGGCGCAGACGTAGGAGTCGAACAGGAAGGTGCCCCGGCTATCGCAGACCAGCGGAATGTCGGCCAGCCTCCTGGTCGTCGACGCTTCGTTGTCACAGATCAACAGGGTTTTCGCCTGCCGTGTCCGTGCCGCGGCGAGCAGCTGCCGCAGAACGGTCGGGCGGCGTCGGAAGCCCATCGCCAGGAGCGCGTCGCCGGGGCCGATATCGGCGAGCAGTTCCACAACATCGAGGTTGCCCGGCGCGAGCAGGATGACACCGGGGCGCACCGTGTTGAGCACGCCGAAGGCGTAGGCCGCCAGCGAGTAGCTGTTGCGGAATCCGACGACGAATATGCGGCGGGATCTCTCCAGCATCTGCACGGCGGCGTCGATCTCTCCGGGATCGATCGACTCGCCGCTGCGGGTCAGGTTGGCGAGATCATTGGCCAGATGGATACCGAAATTGCCGCGCGCCTCCAGCGGCGCGGTCGGTTCGTGCATCGCCTCCAGCGGTGAGCCGCGGCGCCGGTGCTCGCGCGCGGAGAGCCGCGCCGATCGGTAGTTCAGGTAGCCGAGGCGCTGGAAGAAGCGTGCCGTGGTCGCCCTGGAGACCTCCGCCAGTTCGGCCAACTCCGAAGCGGCGAATTCGGAGATGCCGCCCGGCTGCGCCAGGATGACGTCGGCCAGCCGCCGTTCGCTCTGGCTCAGCTTGCCGTAGGCCGACATGATGCGCGACTCGATACTCGCGGCCTGTCCGGTTTTCTCCCTTCTGCTTCTTCTCTGGGCCATTTCATGCGCTTCCCGTCTGGTCATGACCATGATCGGCATTGAAAAATATTTTCATAATGTCGTTCACGCTACGAAGAAATGTTGTTGAAATTTTTCCGATAATGGCCTATTTATTCTAGCCTGATCGGCTGGATTGAGATAACGAGCAAGAAATTTTTTTTTCATGGAGCCTGGCGTGCGAGAACGATTGGCCCATTTTTCAGCAACCCTTAATTGGCTCCTGGAGCGTTTGTGCGCACTCCTGGTTGCACTCATGGTGCTGGATATCTGGTTTGGCATCATCGCACGCTATCTCCTTGAACTGGGTCTCACATGGACCGAAGAGCTGGCCCGTTACCTGATGATCTGGGCGGCGTTGCTCGCCGTCCCCTGCGCCGCTTTCCACCGTGAACATATCGGCTTGACCATCATCTCCGACCGGCTCTCCCGGCTGCCTCGGATGACGCTGCACTTCGCGCTGGATCTGCTCGGCATCACGTTTTTCCTGTTTCTGTTCGTCTACGGCCTGCGCATGACGGCGGACGGCTCCAATCAGTACGCGATGATATTCGGCATGACCATGACGCTGCCCTACGCCTCGGTGCCGGTTGCGGCGGGCCTGACCGTGTTGCAGATTCTGGCCGCGATGATTCGCGATGGCGGCGACTGGCACGGCCGGCTGCGGGAGAGCGAACAGTGATCATCGTCGCGATCATCTTCTTCGGCTTGATTCTAGTCGGCATGCCGATTGGTTACACGCTTGGTATCGCCGGCGTCACCGGGCTGCTGCAGATCGGCGGCGACAACTTCCTGGTGATGGCCGCGAAGCGTTTTTTCGAAGGGTTGAACCTCTTCACCTTCATGGCGATGCCCTTCTTCATTCTCGCCGGCGAGATCATGAACAGGTCCGGTATCACCACCAAGCTGGCGGAGTTCGCCGATGCGCTGGTGGGTTATCTGCGCGGCGGTTTGGCCCACTCCAACATGGTCGCATCCGTGCTGTTCGCCGGTATGACCGGCGCGGCGGTGTCCGATGCCGCGGCATTCGGCAATACGCTGGTACCGGCAATGGTCAAGGAGGGCTACTCACGCCCCTTCGCCTGCGCGGTAACCGCGGCCGGTTCGATCATCGGCCCGACCATACCGCCCTCCAACCTGATGGTGATCTACGGTTCGCTGATGGGGGTCTCCATTGCCGGTCTGTTCGCGGCGGGTATTCTGCCGGGGTTGCTGATCTGCCTGTTGTGCATGGCTGTGATCGCAGCGCTCGGGCGCCGGTTGAACCTGCCCAAGAGCGCCGCGGGTCCGAGCCTTAGGCGTATCATCCAGGGCTTCCGCAGCAGCCTGCTGGCGATCATCATGCCGGTGATCATTCTCGGCGGCATTCTCAGCGGTATCGTCACCCCCACCGAAGCGGCGGCCATCGCCGTGGCCTACGCGCTCTTCGTCGGCGTGGTGATCTACCGGGCGCTCAGCTTCGACGATATCGTGCAGATGCTGATCCGCACCGCGCGCATCACCGGCGTGGTCTTTCTGATCATCGCCTCGGCGTCGATACTCGGCTGGTGGATGACCTTCATGCAGATCCCGCAGTCGATCGCCGCCTGGTTTCTTTCGATGTCCAGCGACCCGAACGTGATCATCGCGCTGATTCTGGCGCTGCTGCTTGCTGTCGGTATGTTCATGGATATCAACGCGGCACTGATCATCCTCGCGCCGGTGCTTGCACCGTTGACCACGGCGATCGGCATGGATCCGGTGCATGCCGGCATCATGATCATCCTGGCGCTCAACATCTCGTTGATGACGCCGCCGGTGGGCGCCTGCCTGTTCGTGCTCTCTTCGGTGACAGGGGAGAAGATCGAACGCATCAGCATGTCATTGATACCGTTCCTCGTCACCGAGGTGGCGATTCTGATTCTGATTGCCTTCTGGAGCGACCTGACTCTGTTCATACCGCGGCTGTTGGGATTTTGAACAGGCGGTGCGTGCGGCCGCTTTGTGTACCACGCCAAACGAGAGATTCATTTCACCAAGACGGGAGATAAACGATGAAAAGAAACAGATTTGCCCTGGCTATCGGGCTTGCACTCACGCTGGGCCTGAGCACCATCAGTGGCGGCGCTTACGCGGCCAAGGTGCTGAAGCTTGGTCACCTCAACAAGGATGACCCGTTCGACAACGCCACCGGTGCGATGACGGCGGTGTTCAAGAGCCTGGTAGAGTCCGGCACCAATGGCTCGGTGACGGTGCAGACCTTCCCCAACGGCCAGCTGGGCAAGGACGCGGAGGTGTTGCAGCAGGTCAAGATGGGCGTGGTGCAGTCAGGTATCCACTCCACCGGTGGCTTCGCCTCGGTCTACCCGATGATCGGCGTGCTCGATGTGCCCTTCGCCTTTCCCAACATCAGTGCCACCTACGAAGTCTTTGACGGCCCGTTCGGCGCCAAACTGGCAGCCGATATCGAGGCCAAGACCGGCATGAAGGTGCTCGGCTTCGGCGATTCAGGCGGCTTCTTCAATTTCACCAACTCCCGCCGCCCGGTGAAGACGCTTGAGGATTTCAAGGGTTTGAAGATCCGCACCATGGGGCTCGACACGCATAAGAAGCTGGTTTCGTCCCTTGGCGGGCAGCCGGCCGGCATCGCCTGGTCCGAGGTCTATACCGCGCTGCAGACCGGCGTTGCCGACGGGCAGATGAATCCGGTACCGATCATCGCCTTCGCCAAGTTCAACGAGGTGCAGAAGTACCTCACCCTCAGCGGCCATCTCTTCACCCCATACGTCTGGGTGATCAATGCCGACTTCTGGAACAGCCTCGACGCCAACGAACAGTCGGTGGTCAGCTATGCCGCCAAGTCGGCGATCGTCGCCGGGCGCGGCATCAGTCGCATCATCGAGGCCTCCGACCGCGGCCTGCCGGCGCTGGCCAGGGATCTGGAGGTCTACGCTCTGCCAGCCGCGGAGAAGGCGAAGTTCCAGGCAGCCGCTTTACCGGCGATCAAGGCGCATATCGAGTCCACCTTCGGCAGCGACGGTGTGGCGATGATGAACGCTTTTCTCGACGCAATAGAGCAGGCCAAGTAAGTCGTTCCTCCGCCGGAGCCGGCCGGAGTGACCCGGCCGGCTCCGGACGTTTTTTCAGCCTGGCCGGGGGTCTCTCCCGCGGAATCCATTTTGCAATGAACAGCTTCGTTCTGACGTGCAATCCGGCTGCCGATCACACCGCCCCGTATGGCGCGGAGCAGTCCGCCGTGCTCGCTGCCGAGCAGATGCGCGCGGCCGCGGTTGAGATCCGCGGCTGGCCCGGGTACAGGCCGACAGCGCTGGTATCGCTGCCCGGTCTGGCGGCGGCGCTGGGCATTGCGGCACTCCACTACAAGGATGAAGGCACGAGGTTCGGCCTGGGCAGTTTCAAACCACTGGGCGGCGCCTACGCCGTATTCAGGGCGGTTGCCGGAAAGATCGCGGAGTGGAGCGGAAAAGCTCCCTCGAGCAGAGAGCTGCTGGACGGCGCATCCCGCGATCTCGTTCGAAAGATCACCGTCTGCGCCGCCACCGACGGCAACCACGGCAGGTCGGTTGCCTGGGGTGCGCGCACCTTCGGCTGCCGCTGCGTCATCTATATCACCGAGTCGGTGACCCCCGCCCGTGAGCAGGCTATTGCCGCCTATGGGGCGGAGGTGGTGCGCAACCCCGGCAGCTACGATGATGCGGTGCGCGCGGTGGCGGCGCGTGCCGGGAGAGAGGGGTGGCTGCTGATACCGGACACCTCCGACGGCGCGGTCGTCGATGCGCCGCGCGATGTGATGGCCGGCTACACCCTGATGGCGGAGGAGGCGATCGCGCAGCTGCCCGACGCGGAACCGCCGACCCATCTCTTCCTGCAGGCCGGTGTCGGCGGCATGGCGGCGGCGGTGTGTGCAAAGTTCTGGCAGACCTTCGCCAGCCGGCGGCCATTCACCATCTGTGTCGAGCCGCGCCAGTGCGCCTGCTGGTACCACAGTCTCGTTGCCGGCCATCCGCTTGCCGTCACCGGCGAGATCGACTCGGTGATGGCCGGTCTGGCCTGCGGCGAGGTCTCGCTGCTGGCCTGGTCGATCCTGCGCACCGGCGCCGATGCTGCGATGACGGTGGAGGATCCGCTGGCGCTGGCGGCGATGCGGCTGCTGGCCAAAGCACCTCACGGTGACCGGCCGCTGGTCGGCGGTGAGTCCGGTGTCGCCGGGTTGGCCGGACTGCTCGCGGTTGCCGGGGATCAGCAGGCGCGCGCGAGCATCGGGCTCGACCACGGCAGTCGAGTGCTGCTGTTCGGCACCGAAGGCGACACCGACGCGGAGAACTACAACCGCCTGGTCGGCCGCAGCGGCGCCGAGGTGCGGCAATCGGCCGCGGTATTTGACGGAGAATCACGATGAATGCGGAAACTTTGCGCATCGACCTCGACCGTTTGCACGGGCGGCTCGACGAGCTCGGCAGGATCGGCGCGCTGCCGGGCGGCGGTGTCGCGCGGTTGGCACTGAGTGATGCCGACCGGGAGGGGCGGGATCTGGTGGTGGGCTGGATGCGCGAACTCGGCCTGCAGGTGAGCGTGGATCGGATCGGCAATGTGCTCGGTCTGCGACCGGGCGAATCGGCAGGGCCGCCGGTAACCATCGGCTCCCATATCGACACCGTCAAGGCGGGCGGTATCTACGATGGCAATCTTGGCGTGCTAGCCGGTCTGGAGGTGGTTGCCGTGCTCAACGACGCGGGAGTGGTCACCAGACGTCCGCTGGCGGTGGGCTTCTTCACCAACGAGGAGGGCTCCCGTTTTGCACCAGACATGATGGGCAGCGCCGTGCACCAGGGGTTTCTCGATCTCGAGCAGGCGCTGGCGGTGCGTGGCATCGACGGCAAGAGCGTGGCGGAGGAGCTGGCACGCATCGGCTACGCCGGGGAGGCGCCCACCGGCGGTTTCCGTGCGCACAGCTATTTCGAACTGCACGTGGAGCAGGGACCGGTGCTGGAGCAGGAGGGGGTGCAGATCGGTGCCGTCGAGGGTGTACAGGGGATCTCCTGGACCGAGTACAGCATCCGTGGAGTCTCCAACCACGCCGGTACCACGCCGATGCGGATGCGCCGGGACGCGGGTTATCTGGCGGCGGCGATCAGCGTGGAGGCGCGCGCCATCGCGCGGGAGATGGGCGGTGATCAGGTGGCGACCACCGGTCATATCCAGTTGAAACCCAATCTGGTCAACGTGATCCCCGGTGAGGCGCTGATCACCGTCGATCTGCGCAACACCTACGAGGCGCTGTTGCAGGAGGCGGAGCGGCGTATGTACGAGTTCGTGGAACGCACCGCGGCAGCGGAGGGTCTGGAGGTACGGCAACGGGTTCTGGCCCGCTTCGAGCCGGTGACCTTCGATCCGGTGATGGTGGATTCGGTGGAGCGGGAGGCCGCAAACCTCGGCTATTCGGTGCGGCGCATGCCCTCGGGTGCAGGCCACGACGCACAGATGTTCGCACCGAACTGCCCGACCGCGATGGTCTTCGTGCCCAGCGTGCGTGGCATCAGCCACAATCCTGCGGAGTTCACCACGCCGGAGCAGATCGGAGCAGGAGCCCAGGTACTGCTGGGTGTGGTCTTGCAACAATTGATGTAGCTATTCAGATACCCCTGCATAGGTGCGTTTTTGCAGGTGGACCGAGGGGGGAGATGGAACTCTCCCGCTTGGAATCCGGAAACCCAAGGAGTAACCGTCCGGCCGGCTCCCGAAAACGGTGTCAGCCGAGTGGTTACCAAACGATGAAACAGGCGGATCGTCATGTCGAGAACAGTCAAAGTGGGGGCCGCGCAACTGGGGCCGATCGGGCGGGACGAGCCGCGCTCATCGGCGGTCGCGCGCATGATCGCGCTGATGGCGCAGGCGAAGACGCAGGGGGTCCGGCTGATCGTATTTCCCGAGCTGGCACTCACCACCTTTTTTCCGCGTTGGCACTTCGAGGACGAAGCGGAGCTGGACAGGTTCTATGAAACAGAGATGCCGGGGCCGGAGACCCAGCCGCTGTTCGACAAGGCGGCGGAGTATGGCATGGGCTTCTATCTTGGCTACGCAGAACTGCTGGTGAAGAACGGCCGTAAACACCGATACAATACCTCGATACTGGTGGATGCAAGCGGTCGCATCGTCGGCAAGTACCGCAAGGTGCATCTCCCCGGCCACCGCGAGTACGAAGCCTGGCGTCCGTTCCAGCATCTCGAGAAGCGCTATTTCGAGACCGGCGATCTGGGGTTTCCGGTATTCGACGCCTTCGGTGGACGCATCGGCATGTGTCTCTGCAACGACCGGCGCTGGCCCGAGACCTACCGGGTGATGGGGCTCAAGGGCGCGGAGATGATCCTGCTCGGCTACAACACGCCGGTTCACTATCCGCCGGCACCCGAGCACGACCATCTGCAGCAGTTCCACAACCATCTGGTTATGCAGGCGGGTGCCTACCAGAACGGCAGCTGGATCGTGGGTGTCGCCAAAGCGGGGCAGGAGGAGGGGTGCGACCTGATCGGCGACTCCTGCATCATCGCGCCGACCGGGGAGATCATGGTCAAGGCGGAGACGCTGGGCGACGAGCTGATCGTGGCTGAATGCGATCTGGCCCGCTGCGCCGAACTCAAGGAGAACGTCTTCAATTTCGCGCTCCACCGCGAGCCGCAGCACTATTCGATTATTACCGAAACGAAAGGCGTGCGCATCGACTGATGGCGACTGCCGAGTGGAAATGACAATGACACACGAAGTGAACAAACTGGCTGAGAGTGTGGTGGACGAAGAGGTACTCGGGCGGACGATCGAACGTTTCCGCGAGCTGAATATACGTCTGCCCAAGCTGTCCGATCTGGCGGACCCTGCAACCATCGACGATGCGCTCTGCCGCGAGCTTGCGCAGGTCGATCCGGACAAGGCCCATCCACTCAACCTGTTCCGCGTCCACTGGTTCAACGACAGCGAACGGAAAGGGCGCGCGGAGCTGCCCGGTTATCTGTCGCTGCCGTCCGAACTCACCGGTGTGGATGCCAACGTCATCGTCGTGCTGGGCGACCGCTTTCCGATGATTCACGCGCATAAGGTATTGGCCGCCTACAGCTGCCTGGTACCGCGCCTGATCACCGGCCAGTTCGATCCGACCCGTCACCGCGCCATCTGGCCGTCGACCGGCAACTACTGCCGCGGCGGAGTGGCCATCTCCAGGATTCTGGGTTGCCGCGGCGTGGCGGTGCTGCCGGAAGGAATGAGCCGCGAGCGCTTCGAGTGGCTCGAGCAGTGGGTCTCTGATCCCGGTGACATCATTCGCACTCCGGGCACCGAGAGCAACGTCAAGGAGATCTACGACGCCTGCGCCAGGCTGGCGCGAGATGCGGATAACGTGATCCTCAATCAGTTCAACGAATTCGGCAACTATGTCGCGCACCGCACGATTACCGGGCCGGCGTTGGAACGGGTCTTCAGCGCGGTTGGCGGCGAGCGGGGTCTGCACCTGCGCGGCTTCGTCTCGGCCTCCGGCTCGGCGGGAACCCTGGCTGCCGGCGACCACCTCAAAGAGCGACTCGGCGCAGCGGTCTGCGCGGTGGAGGCGGTCGAGTGTCCGACGCTGCTGTACAACGGTTTCGGTGAGCACAACATCCAGGGAATAGGCGACAAGCATGTCCCCTATATCCATAATGTGATGAATACAGACTTCGTCGCCGGCGTCTCCGACCAGGCGACCGATCGCGTGGCGCTGCTGTTCAACAGCGACGCGGGCCGTGCCTATCTGCGCGAGCGCAAGGGGGTCGACGGTGAGCTGATCGACCGGCTCCGCCACCTCGGTCTCTCCTCCATCGCCAATGTCATCGGCGCGATCAAACTTGCCAAATACCTCAAACTCGGCAGCCAGGACGCGTTGATCACGGTGGCGACGGATGGCGCGGCGATGTACGGCACCGAATTCCGCATCACCGAGCACGAGCAGTATGCGGACAGCTTTGACGCTATCGCGGCGGCCGAGGTCTTCGGTCAGCATCTTCTCGGCGCGGCCACCGATAATCTGCTCGAACTGACGCTGCGCGAGCGGGAGCGGATCTTCAATCTCGGCTACTACACCTGGGTCGAGCAGCAGG
>JAGRGU010000093.1 GCA_020445335.1 Gammaproteobacteria bacterium | reverse complement strand
TTGATAACGGAGCATTAGAGTAATGAAAAAGAAACTTACTATGCTGGGTGTTGCCGCGGCGATGTCGCTGAGCATGAATGCCCAGGCGGGAATTGTTGACCTGTTCACCGACGTGACGCCACAGCTAGAGGATTTTACCGTCGGTGGTCCAGCGGTCGAAACTTTTACCAACGGTGCAGGCATTATCGGTGGCCAGCGCGATGTCTCTGTTGAACTTTTACAGGACACCGATATCGTTAACCCCAATAATGGCGTTAGAATATTCATCGGTGGTGGTAAGCTGAGTTTCAGCAACGACACGGATGCAGCAGGCGAAGGTGTAGTTCAGTGGGACGGTAGCGGTGACGGCGGCAGTTTGACCTTGGATCCGAGTGGTTTGGGTGGAATAGATCTAGCATCAGTCGCCAACGCCTTCATATATGAAGTTCTTTCTGTCGATCTCGGTTTCAGAATCAGTATCGAAGCTTACACGGACGCGAACAACTACACCAAGGCCCTGATCGAGACCAACTCCCCGGGCCAGGACGTGATCCCGTTCGCGAACCTGGAGAACGCGGCGCTCTGTAACACCATGCCGAACATTCCCAACGGCCTGATCTCGGTCAATTGTGGTACCGGCGGTCCTGTCAACATGGCCGACGTCGGTGCATTGCAGATCGTATTGAATGTTGATGGCGGTACCTTCGCTGTGGATCTCTCTATCAGAGAGATCACCTCCACCACCGTCCCCGAGCCGACCTCGATCGCGCTGCTGGGTGCCGGTCTGGTTGGTGCAGGCGTTGCCGGCCGTCGCCGCAAGGCCAAAAAGTCCTGATCAAAGGTTAAGGCTTCCTCGTAGAAGCTGATACCAACAGGTAGATGAGGCCCCATCTTCGGATGGGGCCTTTTTTTATGCGGCTGTTACTGTCCTATACTTTGAGTCTCACGGGGACCAAAGGGGTTATCCTTTGGCTGAGTTCCGTCCTGGCGAGGAGTTCCGAGCAGCGCCATGGAAATCACTGCACAACGTCACACGCCTGAACCGCCGGTTCGCGGAGAGCAAGGTTGCGACCGCGAAAAGGTGCTGTACTACCTGATGGAAGCGGGGGCGCAGGCGCCCTCCTTCTACAATGCCCAGCCCTGGCGCTTCCGCAGCGACACTGACTCGATCGAACTATGGCTGGATCCGGCAGCGGACAGCTCGCTCTACGACTGGCACAACGCGCTCTCGATCCTGAGTTGCGGCGGTGTGCTGGAGAACATTCAACTTGCGGCCGACGAACTCGGTCTCAAAACCGATGTCGAGATCGCACCGGCACCCGGTCACAGCGCATTACTGGCCAGAGTCACGGCCGATTTCGACGCGCCTGAAACATCCACATCCCCGTCCGACCAGGATCTGGCAGCTGCGATCTGGAGACGCCATACCAATACGCTGCAGTTCGACAGCGTGCCACTCGAGGAGCGTCAACGTCTCGCTCTGACCGACGCCATCGTAAACAGCCCTGCGGTAACGCTACATCTGCTGGAAGGTCCGCAACAGAAGGAGCGGATATTCGCTGCCGTGGCGCAGGCCGAGCAGGTCCGTTTCGCGCGCGAAGATCTGCATCGCCATCTGCACCGGATGATCCGCTGGACCGAAGCGGAGGCTTCGAGCAACCGAACCGGGCTGACGCTGCCGGCCATGGGTGCCTGCGGCTTCGGCGAGACCTTCTTCCGCATGACCCGCAGCTGGCCGGTGATGAAGACCATGAACCTGTTCGGAGCTTACAGAGACCAAGCCAAACGCGCCAACGAAGGCTTGAAGAACTGCTCGGCGGTGGGCCTTTTGACTATCCGACAGGGAGACGATCGGGCACTGCTGGAGGCGGGCAGAGCGATGGAGCGGCTCTGGCTGACCGCCACCGCGACCGGACTCGACCTTCAGCCGCACACGGTGATCACGATTTTCCACTGGATTCGCAGGTTCGGCGGACGCGCGCAGTTCGACGACTGGGAAAACGGCATTCTCGACCGGGCATTCACCGGGTATGCCGAAGCCTTTCCCGCGCTCGACCCCGCCGCAGATGAACAGGGGGTGTTCCTGTTCCGCGTCGGTCATGGTCCCGAGGTCAGAGGCTACACGCTGCGCCGCTCGCCGGAGGAGCTGCTACTGCCCCGCGACGGCGCCTGAAGCGGTCACCCTTCGGCCTCCGTCCGGCCGCCGCGCAGGCATCTGGCCGGAACGCCGCCCCACACCTCCCCCGCCCTGATATGGGTACCCTTCTTGACGATGGCACCGGTCGCCACCAGCGCACCATCCTCGATGGTGACGCCGGCCAGAATCACAGCGTGCGCGCCGATGGTGACGTTGCTGCCGATGCGAACCCGGTAGTGCGCCAGTCTCTCGTTCTCCAGCGCGTGCGGTACGATCAGCGCATACTGCCCGATCAACGTGTTGCTGCCCGCCTCGACAAAGATCGGATCCAGAATGATGCCGGAGCTGTAGGTGTTGTCCCCCAACCGCGCGCCAAGCCCCAGGTAGACCATACGCATCAACGGCAGCGGCACCACGCCGCTGCGCATCAACGGATAGAAGATCAGGAGGAAGAAGAGCAGGTAGACGTGATAGATCGACTCCTCTTTTGAACCGATACCGATCTCCCCCTCGGGCAAAGGGAAAAACGAGAGAAAGAGCCTGAACACCAGCAGCGCATAGATATAGCAGAGCACCAATCCCAACAGCAGCAGCACCACGCCGCGAAAATCGCCGAGCGGCAGGCTGCCGAACAGCAACGCGGTTGTGCAGATTCCTGCGGCCAGGATCAGGGCAAACATGCCGAAGAAGGCGGCAATCTGGCTCAAGGTGATTTTTCTCATGCGTCGACTCCTCGGTGTTTACGACCAATCGCGTGATCTTGCACGCCAGCTGGCGGTCATTCTGATCTCGTCAAAACCGATCCAGCAGCTTTTGTAGTTCAACCGCCGGATTCATGCTGCCGATTCGCGTCTGCAATGCACCGGCTGCCGCGCGTGCGGTATCCGAGCGCAGCAGGCGCTCGACCGCGCCACGCAGGCCGGCGGAATCCAATCTGTCGGATCGCAGACGGACGCCGGCGCCGAGCCGCTCGATGGCCGATATGTTGAGATGCTGATCGAGATTTCCGGCGATGCCGATCACGGGCACCCCCTCGGCCAGCGCCTGGTAACACATCAGACTGCCGCCGTTGCAGATGACCAGCGCGGCACGTGCCGCCAGTTCATCGCCTGGGAGATAGTCGGCACTGAAGACGTTCGGCCGGTCGGTCGATACGATTCTTGCACCAGCGGTTGCGATTACCAGTGTCACCGGCAACTCCGAGAGCGCGCCGATCAATACCTGCAGCATGGCGCCGCTGCCCGAACTGCCGGGACTGATGTAGATGATCGGTCGTGCCGCATCGAGCGCGTCCCACCACTGCGGATAATCAATCCTCGGTGCCCAGAGCACCGGCCCGAGAAAGTGGTGATTCCCGGGCAGCCGCGCCATCGGCACCAACCCCGGAATGTCAGCGTAGAGCAGGTGGTCGCAGTCGGTGTAGGTGCGTCTCAGGTCATATCCAAGCGGGTGTAGCCCGTGCCGCTTGCGCAGTCGATTGAGCGGCAGTGTGTGAAGCGCGAACGCCAGTGGCCTGACTCTGTCGAACAGCCACTGCGCCGTGGCGAGGCCCAGCAAAGGTACCAGCGGATGCTCGGGAATCGGGTAGTCGTTGTGGCACAACGGACTCCAGTAGGCGTTGGCGATCGCGAGATAGGGAACGCCGCTGAGCCGCGCACTGACCGATAACGAAAGGCGGAAGTCTCCAACTATGAAGTCCGGTCTCTCCTGCTCGATTATCCGCAGATCCTGCTCCAGGTAGCTCTCAAGCGTGGCAAGCTCATAGAGCGGTCTGCCCTTCGCCAATGCCTCTACGAACTGCTCCGTGGCGATACTCTGCAGCCCGACGCGCCTGACCTGCGAGGACGGAAAGAGCGATTCATAGCGGGGGTCGATCGCCAGCACGCTCTCATAGCGCGCGGCATCCAGAGCACCAGCCAAAACCATCGGGCGCGCCGCATGCGCGAGTGTCACCGACTCGGAAAAGAAAAGAACTTTGCGCCGCGCTGCTGCCATCGCTGGACTATTTTCCGTTATCTCTCCACTTACCACCGCACCGCAATCGTACAGCCGGTTCGAGGCGCACTATCACCAGACCGACGCCGCTCCGCCCTCGGTCAATCTTCCACCTCTTCATCCTGCCTGGCATAGGCTTTGCGCAACATCGCCAGTCTGGGGTCTTCAGGGTCGATCGATTGCGCCCGGCCCAGGTATTTTTTTGCGCGATCCATATAGCCGATATCCCAGCCGATGCGCTGCATCAGCTGCAGGTTCGCATGCGCGGCGTAGAGATTGAACAGCAATACGTCGGATCGCTCATTCGCCAATTGCTGGAATGCGCGAATCGCAACCTCCGACGTCTCCGCACGCAGCGCGGCCACCCCCTCCTCGAACTGCGACCGGACGGCTTGGTCGCTCAGCGCCGATCGCAAGGCGTAGTCCTGGGCATAGGGGTCGCCTTTCGCCTTGTCCCTGACCCAAGCCAGCGGATGGCGCAGAATCTCGCTGAGCCGCCAGCCGCCGACGCGGGGCACCGCGGGCAGTAACTGGATGCTTTCACGCGGTTCGCTCAACAGGTTGTATACCAGCGGAATCACGAACAGCGTCAGCAGCGTCGAAAACCCGAGTCCCCAGACGATTGCTGTCGCCACCGGCCCCCACATCAGCGACTCGCCGCCAAGACCGGTCGCAAGCGAAAAGAGGCCTGCCATCGTCGTCAGCGAAGTGATGAGAATCGGCAATACTCTGCGCCTTGCCGCGTGCACGACGGCCGTCGCCACCGGCCAGCCCCGCTCCAGGTAGCGGTTGGCAAGCGACAGCAGCACGATCGCGTCGTTGGCAGCGATACCCGCCAGCGCGATGGCGCCGTACATGGTGAACAGGCTCATCGGATTGGCGCTGAAAAAGAGCCCGAGCACGACCCCCATGAAGGCCATCGGCACCGTGATCAGGATAATCAACGGCTGCAGATAACTCTTGAACTGGGTGCCCAGGATCAGATAGATCAATCCCATACCGAGCATGAAGAGCACCGACATCGCCGCCAGACTCTCCTGAATATCGTCGAGCTCTCCGGAAAAATCGAGGCTGATACCGGGATAGTCGGTTGCGAGCGCTCGCCATCGTCGCTGAATTTCACGGTTGGCACTCAAGGTGTCCGTGACTGCACTGTCGAGATCCGCTTCCAGGGTTACGGCTCGGCGGAAATCGTAGTGGCGTATGTTCGAGAGCGTCTCTCCCTCCGCGTGCGTCAGCAGCTCTCCCAGGGGCACGCCGCCCCCACCCGGTAGTCCGATCGGGTACTTGAGAAAGGTGTCGATATCCTGCAGCCGCGCTCCGCCCGCACGCACCCTGACGTTCAGCTTCTCGCCCTGATACTGCATGCTCGCGACGATCTCGCCGTTGCCGAACAACCTCAGTGATCGGATCACATCATTGGGGTCTATGCCCGCGCGCATGATGGCGTCAGGGTTGAGCCTCAGAGTCAGCTCCATGCCGCCCTGGGTGTCGTCATCGGAAATCTCACTGACACCCTCCATGGTCTGCAGCACCGCGCTCAACGCTCGCACCACCCGGCGGATTTCGGCGATGTCGTCGCCACGGACCTTGATGCTGATCGGCCTGGAGGTCGGTGGACCTGTCTTGCGGCGCAGGAAGGTGATCGAGGTCGGACCCGGCACCGAGAGGACCGCCTGCCGCATCGAATCGATGATCTGGTCGACGCTGCGATCGCCCGCCTCTGCCGGGTTCAGGCTGACGAACACCTGCGCCTTTTCGTCACCGTTCAGCAGCTCGGTCTCGGTGAACTGCTGCCCGGCATAGCTGACGATCCCCTGAATCTCGCTTTCACGCAGATTCCTGCGCACCAGCGCCTCGACCGAGGCCAGCGTTCTGCCGCTCTTCTCCAGACTGGTACCGGGCGGCATGTCGACATTGACGTAGAAGAGTCGGTAGAGGTCGGTAGCGAAGAAATCGACCCGCACATGGCCATGGAAAAGCATCGCAACCACCAGCGCGAGCAGCGCCGCCACCGCGCCGAGACTCAACTTTGGCCAGCGCAATACCTTGATCAGCTGGCGTGCAAATAACCGCTTGAGACTCCAGGTGACCCGGGTTCTGAACCGCTGTACCCGGCTGCCACCTCTCAGGTCGGGCTGAAACTCGGCCACATGGCCGGGGAGAATCCAGAACGCCTCCACCAGGCTGATCAGCAACGCTACCGTGACGACGATCGGCACCACGCGCATGAAGTCGCCCAACAGCCCTGGCAGCAGCATCAGCGGTAAAAAGGCGGCAATCGTGGTGAGCACTGCGGTGGTAACCGGTATCGCAACCTCCTGCAGTGCGTCGATCGCCGCGCGGATTCCATCCTTACCCCGTTGCAGATGGACGTAGATGTTCTCCACCACTACCACCGCATCGTCGACCAGCATGCCGAGGCTGATCACGACGCCCAGCAGCACGGTTACATTCAATGTCTGGCCCAGCGCGTGCAGCACCCAGAAAGTGCCTGCCAGCGTGAAGGGAATTCCGATGCTGGTGAACATGGAGATACGGAAGCCGAGAAAGAGCCAGCTCATCAGCAGCACCAGCACCAGACCGATCAGCGCATTGCGCTCCATCACGCTGATGGCGCTGCGCGTCGCGCGGGTCTGATCGTCGAGCAGCACCAGTTCGACGCCGGTTTTAGTAACGGTACGGTTCCTGACCCCGATATAGGCTCTGATCTCGTCGAGTATCGTCAGATTGCTGGCATCTTCCGATTTGGCCACCGACAGCATGACCGCCGGGTGACCGTTGTAACGCACCAGTTCCTGCGCGTCGGTGCGCCCTCGCTCCACTTCGGCAAGGCTCCGCAAGGGGACCTCCGACTCTGCGGCGAGCACCGGAAAAGTACCGATGTACTCCGGGCTGCTGCTGGTTCCCGCCAACCGGATCAGCCACTTCTGGTCGCCAAAAGCGATATCGCCCGCGGAGAGATCCTTGAAATATGCGCTCACGGTGTTTGCCAGCGCAACCGGCGAAACGCCGACCGCCAGCAGACGGGCGGGGACGAAATTGACCAGCAGTTCGGGATCCCGGTCGCCCGCGGTGGCGACGTCATCGACACCGCCCAGACGTTCCAGATCCTCCTTGACGTTGCGCGCCACCGTTTGCAAATTGTCGCCGTCGGAGTAACTCCACACCACCAGGGTCGCGGTGGGGAAGGCATTGGCGCTGGATACCTCGAGAATCTCCGGCTGTTTTGTATCGGCAGGCAGTTCATCCTGACGCGACTGCAGCTCGCGACGCAGATCGGATATACGTTCGGCAAACTCCTGATCCGGCAGATCCTTGAAACGGACGATGATACTGGAGACCCCTTCACGGCTGGTGCTGGAGACGAACTTGATCCCCGAAACCTTTTTTATCCCGACCTCCAGCGGCTCGGTGATTCTGCTTTCGACATCCGAGGCGGTCGCGCCTGGCCAGTAGGTCCAGATCTGAATCCAGTGAAAATTGACGCTCGGATCCTGCTCGCGGGGCATCTGATAGTAAGCCAGCCCTCCCATGACCAGCACGAGCAGAAAGGCCAGGTTGGTGAGAATATGGTTTTCGAGCAGCTTTCTGAACATGAAAGACTAGGGTCCGATCACACGCACCGGGTCGCCGTGCTTCAGCCCGAACCTTCCGTCGACGATTATGCGCTCAGCGCCAGCGAGCGAAACTTCCGCAGGCTGACCCTCCCGCGCCCCGGAAAGTGCAACGAACTCGGCCACCCCATCACGTTCGACGAATATGCCCAGACCCTCACGTCGCAGCAGCATCTCGGTCGGGATATGGGGCTGGGAAAAGTGCCACCTCACTCTGCCCGCGGTACCGGGGGTCGCCTTCTCCGCGGTGAACGCCAGACGCACTTCGAAGCTGCGGATCCTGCTCTGCACCAGCGGCAGAATCGTGCGCAGACGGACCGGGAAACTTCGGCTGCCACCGACGAATTCGACCTCTTGCGCCTGCCGCAGCGAATCGAGATCCTGCTCCTGGATCTTGGCCGAGACCTCGATGCTCTCAAGGTCCAGCACGCGCATCACCGGCGTACCCTGCACCACATAGTCGCCCAGGCTCGCGAGCCGCTCGATGACGACCGCATCGAAAGGAGCGCGAATTTCGCATTTCTCCACCAGACGCTGCGCGGCATTCAGCTCCGCCTTGAGCTTCAGCGCCTCGGCGGAGGAGGCGGAGGCGTTCGAGATGCGGCGATCGACCTCCTCGCTGGAGATGCTTTTTTTCTTCGAAAGCGCCCGCGCCGTCGCCAGCTGCGAGCGATCGAAGCGGTTCCTTGCCTGTCCAGCGTCGTAAGCGTGTTTCGCCTGCTCCACCCGGATCTGATTGTCACGACAGTCCAGAGCGACCAGCACGTCGCCCTTGGAAAGGGTATCGCCGACCCGCACGGCTATGCGGTCGATCGGGCCGTTGGTTTGCGCGCTCAGACGGGAGTCGTTGAGACTTACCGCGGTCGCTGGCGCATCGCGGGTCGGATAGAAGATGAGCTCGGAGAGCGGCTTGACGGTTACAGGGAGCGGCTCGGCGTACCCCGCCGAGGAGAAGAGCAGCAGTCCAAGAACGGTGCCGCCGATGTACCTTGTTGCTCCACCATCAGATAAGGGCATGGCCGCATCAATCCTCGCTGCTGGTCTGATTCAGTTGCAGTTCGCTGAACGATCTGCGTAGCGAACGCGCCGCGGGATTGGCGCCAAAACCGACACGGCCCATGAAAATCGCGCATTCGCAATTGCGGATACCGACCTGCGCCTCCAGATCCTGCCGTAGCCGCTCGGCGCTCCTGATCGCCGCGATCGACTCGCTGAAGGCGACCCCCTCGCGCTGATAGGAGGAGAAGATCAGCGGTGTCATCTCGGGCTGAAACCTGAGCCCGAGCTTGGTCGCGGTAAGCCAGAAGCGCTGGGTTGCGCGACCGCCGGCGATATAGTCGTCGATCCCCCGCGGATGGTTGTCCGCGACGATCACGAAATGAGCCGCGCAGCGCAGCGCCGGAACCAGATCGAGTTCGATCCGCGGCAGCCAGGTTCCGGCGAAGTAGCGGTTCAGTCGCTCCACTCTCTGCCAGCTTTGCATCGCCCAGCGCATCAGCTTCAGCGCGACCGGGTTGAGCCCCACGGCACGATCGGGAATACGGTCGTTGCTGAACTGCGCGTCCCACTCGATGATCTGCCGATGAACCTCATAGGCCTCGGGAATCGTGAGGCGAATACCGGCATTGCGAAACAGCAGCTTCGCCATGCGCCACTTCTCTCCGCCCTCCTCGAACCAGCGCAGACGAAAACCCTCGCCCAGCGACTGTTCGAGCTCCTGCTTTTGCACCTTTGACAAAGGCCGTGTGGAGAAGGGTCGGCGCTGCGTGGTGCGAACCTGGATGTAGGGCAACAACGGGTTCGCAACGCCCTGCGACGCTGTCGTCAGTTCGACTTCGATCAGCGGGTGCGTTTCCGGCGTACCCCGGTCGCGCTTGAAAGCCGCCTCCATACCCTCGCCGCGTGCGGCGATCGCGATCGTCTCCAGCAGCGCGCCCAGGGCGATCTGACTGGCCCGCCCCTGCAGGTCGTAGACGCACCAGTCGCGGGTATCCTCGCCGTGGATCAGGAAACGCCGGTCATCGACGTTCTCGAACCGCCAGGGCTGGGTGTTGTCGCCGCTCGGCGCCCAGCGCGCCTGATCGATGATCCTCTCGATCAGGTTGGCAGGCTCGGGAAGCACCTCCTCCTTGCGCACCGCATGGAGCTTCTCCGACAGCTTGGCGCGCGCGATCTTCATTCCCAGCCGCTGCAGCGGATTGCTGTTGCCGCCCGGCCTCCAGGTGCTGGCCAGTCGATTGCGATAGGCGTCGAAGTGCAGCCCCCAGGGCGCGGCCGGGACCCGCCCGCGATCGAGCAGGATCTTCATCGCGTGCGCCGCCGCCAGCCCGGCACACATTTCGCAGGCCATCGGCGTCGACGGCCCTTTGTGTGCAGCCAGATCGACCCGGCTGTCGTCGACCAGATAGGACATCTGCAACATTGCCGGCGAAAGTCCCATCAGGAAGCGCAGCAGCTGCTCGTCTTCACTCTGCCCCTCGAGCTGGAAGTACTGCTCGAAGGTCATCTTTCCCGGCAGAAAGCAGAGCAGCGCCGCGCCCATGCCCAACGGCGCCGCGGTGACCGCGGGTATACCCCGTTCGGCGCAGGCCGAGAAGACCGCACGCCGGGCATCGACGGCAAAGAAGTCGAGCCCATCGACATAGAGATCCACGCCGTCGAGAAACTGCGGCAGATTCTCGCGGTTGATCCCCTGCGGGAAACTGTTGATCGAGAGTTCCGGGTTGATATCCCGGGCCAGATCCGCCAGCACCTCCACCTTCGGCCTGCCGACCTGGCTCATCGCCGCACCGGCCTGTCGATTGAAGTTGGCCAACTCGAAGGTGTCGAGATCGGAGATATTGAATCCGCCCAGGCCCAGTCGGGTCAGCGTCAGCAGGTGGCTGCCGCCGACACCGCCCAGCCCGGCGATGGCGATGCGCCGGCTCTTAAGCAACAGCTGCTCGGTCTCAGTGACCCAGCCGATATTGCGGGAGAAGGCCTGCCTGTAATCGAATCTATTGTCCACGACCGCGGAATCCCTTGTTGAACAGTTGCAGTGAATCAGTCAACAGGCACTGAAAGGCCGGCCTGGCGGATTTTGACGAAATCACGCTCTATCTGCTCTCTGATCTCGCCGTAGAGATCGCGCAGGTCGGGCAGCATCCCCTCCAGCGCGGAGTGCGTGGTGATGAAGTAGGGTGCACGTATTCCGTGATAGTTCATATCCTCCCCGGCGCGCTGGAAATCTATGCCCGAGCGCTTCATGAGTCGCGGCAGGAACGGCTCCATCATGGCAAAGACATTGGTCGTGCCCTGAAGGTCGGTCAATGCTGTGGCAGCGAGAAAGCCCGCCACCGCGATCAGCGAGAAGGTGCGCTTCTCCTGCTGCGAACAGTCCATCGCCTCCACTTCGCCGAAGCGGGTCAGTGCCTCGCCCGAACGCCGTCTGAAGGCGCCGTCGACCGCAAGCCGGGAGATCTCGCAGATGCTTCCGCGCGACAGCTGCAGACTGTCGTAGAACTCCCTGTCGAGGCTCTTTTCGCAGTACTTCTCGAGCGGCAGCCGCCCCCCTTCGGCACGGTTGTCGGTCGTCACCAGCCGCACGCAGCCAGCAGCCATGCCGCTACGATGGCGAATCAGGCAGTGCAGCGAATTGTCGTCGAATTCGTCCCTCTCCTCGCCCAGCTCGCGGTTCTGCAGGGTCTTGGGGATCGGTTCATACTCAAACTCCTCGCAGTAGACGCGGAAGCGGATATGGTAGATCTCGTGCTTCTGCGCCGCCGTGGTTGCATATTCGACCGTGAAGTACTCGGTGAAATGCTCGAGCAGCGACTTGCTCTTGCCGCCGCCCTCGCTCTTCTCCGTTAGCGTGCTGCTCATATCCACCTCTATCTACAGATGCTCTTCGATTCCATGGGCCTTGAGCCCCCAGGCAAACAGCTTTTCGACGCGATGGTTGGCGAGATCCAGTCGCTCGCCCAACGCCATGAAGAGCTCCTTCAGCAGCAGATAACCCTCGACCGGATGCGCGTCGAGAAATATCGCCAGCCGCTGCCCGTCGACTTCGATCAATACCACGTCGGTGAGCGCGATCACCGAGGCGCTGCGCGGATGGGGTTGATAGAGACAGATCTCGCCGAACAGGCTGCCCGCGTCGAGATCGCAGATACCTGCCCTTACCGCACTCCGGTTCTCGAGGTCGACCCTGCCCGTCACCCGCACCGATCCCGACTCGATCAGAAACAGGCTGCTGCCCAATTCGCCTTCGTTGATGATCGCTTCGTTGGGCGCGAAGCTACGCCTGACCCAGGCGCCATGCTCCGGAAACTGCGGGCTGCGGATGATCTCCCTGAGTATGCTCTTCACCAAATCTCCCCTTCACCGACTACCATGATCACTGCTGCACTGTGCCACCTCAACAGAGTTTAGCGTCAATTTTGGGAATTAATTTAGTCCGAATGCAGGAATCACCATCCGGCAACGCGGGCGTTCTCCGGCCACCGTCGGCGCTGGGGGGCACGTCCGGGTGATAGAGCGTGGAGGTGTCGGCTCAGCCCTGCTGTTCCGCCCACTGCTCGGGGGTGAGCGTCTTGATCGAGAGCGCGTGCAACTCGTCGGATTCGATCTGCGCCTTCACCGTCGCCAGCACCAGCCGCTGCTTCTGCAGCGGCGTCTTGCCGACGAACGCCTCGCTGACCACCACCGCTTCGAAGTGCCGTCCGTCGCCGCTGACCTCCACCCGACAGCCGGGAAGACCCGCTTCGATCAGACTTGCTACCTGTTCGTTTTCCATCATGCTCTTCCGTCTCTGTTGCGGTGAAAAAATCAGAGCTCCCGGGTCGCGCTGAACTCGACCTCCGGCCAGCGCTCTATCGCCAACTCCAGGTTGACGCGCGTCGGCGCCAGATAGACCAGCCGGTCGTTGCCGTCCAGCGCCAGGTTATCGTGCGCCTTGGCCCTGAAGCGCTCGAGAATCTTCGCATCGTCGCAGTGTACCCAGCGCGCTGTGGTGACGGAGATGTTCTCGACGATCGCCTCGACCTTGTACTCCTCCTTGAGACGCTGTGCCGCGACATCGAACTGCAACACGCCCACCGCGCCGAGAATGAGGTCGTTGTTCTTCAGCGGCCGAAAAACCTGGGTCGCCCCCTCTTCGCACAACTGCAGCACCCCTTTCTGCAGAGCCTTTAGACGCAGCGGGTCTTTCAACACCACGCGCCGGAACAGCTCGGGCGCGAAATAGGGGATGCCCTCGTACTTGAGCGCCTCCCCTTCGGTGAAGGTGTCGCCGATCTGAATAGTACCGTGATTGTGCAGACCGATGATGTCGCCCGGCCAGGCGGTTTCGACATGCTTGCGCTCGTCGGCCTGAAAGGTGATCGCGTTGCTCACCTGGACCGTTTTGCCGAGGCGTACGTGTTGCATCTTCATCCCCTTGCTGTAGCTGCCGCTGCAGACGCGCAGAAAGGCGATGCGATCCCGGTGAGCGGGATCCATATTTGCCTGGATCTTGAACACAAAGCCGCTGAAAGCGGTCTCCGAAGGTGACACCTCGCGCTCGCGGGTTTTGCGCGAGCGCGGCTGTGGCGCGTATTCGACGAACGCCTTGAGCAACTCCTCGACACCGAAGTTGTTGATCGCGGAACCGAAAAAGACCGGCGTCAACTCTCCCTTGGCGTAAGCCTCCAGATCGAGCGCGTGGCTGGCGCCGAGCACCAGCTCGATCTCCTCGCGCAGCTCATCCGCCTGGTCGCCGATCACCTCGTCCAGTCGCGGATTGTTCAGCCCCTCGATCACTTCGCCCTGCTTGATCCTGCCACCATGGGTGGCGGAGAAGAGGTGGGTGAAACCGGTGCGCAGATCGTAGACACCCTTGAAGCGTTTGCCCATGCCGATCGGCCAGGTGACCGGCGCGCAGTCGATCTGCAGCACCGACTCGATCTCGTCGAGGATCTCCATCGCGTCGCGCCCCTCGCGGTCGAGCTTG
>JAGRGU010000092.1:5755-52726 GCA_020445335.1 Gammaproteobacteria bacterium | reverse complement strand
ACTCCCACTCGATAGTCGCCGGCGGCTTGCTGGAGATGTCGTAGGCGACGCGCGAGATACCGGTCACCTCGTTGATGATGCGACGGGAGACCAGCTCCAGGAAATCGAACGGCAGTTGCGCGAAGCGGGCGGTCATGAAGTCGACTGTCTCCACGGCACGCAGCGAGACGACGTACTCGTAGCGGCGCGCGTCGCCGACCACACCGACCGACCTGACCGGCAGAAAGACCGCGAAGGCCTGGCTGACCTTGTCGTAGAGACCTTGCCGGCGCAGCTCCTCGATGAAGATGTGATCGGCCCTGCGCAGCAGGTCGGCATACTCCTTCTTCACCTCGCCCAGAATACGCACGCCCAACCCCGGTCCCGGGAACGGATGGCGGTAGACCATCTCGTAGGGCAATCCCAACTCGACGCCGATCTTGCGCACCTCGTCCTTGAACAGTTCACGCAGCGGTTCGATCAACTCCAGCTTCATGTACTCCGGCAGACCGCCGACGTTGTGATGTGACTTGATCACGTGCGCCTTGCCCGATTTAGCACCGGCGGACTCGATCACGTCCGGGTAGATGGTGCCCTGCGCCAGATACTCGACCTGGCTGAGCCTGGCCGCCTCCTCCTCGAATATCTCGATGAAGAGCTTGCCGATGATCTTACGCTTCTTCTCGGGATCGGTCTCACCTGCCAGCGCCTCGAGAAAACGCGCTTCGGCATCGACGCGGATCACTTTCACGCCCATATGCTGAGCGAAAGTGGCCATTACCTGGTCTCCCTCATGCAAACGCAGCAGGCCATTGTCGACGAAAACGCAGATGAGCTGATCGCCGATCGCGCGGTGCAGCAGCGCCGCCACCACGGAGGAGTCCACGCCGCCGGAGAGCCCCAGCAGCACCTTGCCCTCACCCACCCGCTGACGCACCTGCTGGATGCTGTCGTCGATGATCTGGCCCGAGGTCCAGAGCGCGTCGCAGTCGCAGATCGCGAACAGGAAGTGCTCGATGATGCGCTGGCCCTGGCGCGTATGGGTCACCTCGGGGTGGAACTGGATACCGTAGAACTTCCGCGTCTCATCGGCCATGCCCGCCAGCGGCGCATTATCGGTCTCGGCGATTACATGGAAACCGGGCGGTAGCTCCTCGACCCGGTCGCCGTGACTCATCCAGACATCCAGCATGCCATAGCCTTCCGGCGTGGTGTGGTCCTCGATATCGCGCAGCAGCGCGGAGTGGCCACGCGCGCGCACCTGCGCATAGCCGTACTCGTGCGCCTCGGAAGTGGCCACACGACCACCGAGCTGCGCCGCCATCGCCTGCATGCCGTAACAGATGCCGAGCACCGGCACGCCCAGTTCGAACACCCGTTGCGGAATGCGTGGCGTATCCTCGGTGGTTACCGTCTCCGGTCCGCCGGAGAGGATGATGCCGGTCGGTATCGCCTCGGCGATCACCTGCTCGCAGTTGTCGTAGGGCCAGATCTCGCAGTAGACCCCTGCCTCGCGCACCCGGCGCGCGATAAGCTGGGTGTACTGTGATCCGAAATCGAGAATCAGGATCCGGTGGGCGTGAATATCTCTGCTCATAGCGTCTCGATCCGTGGCCGTCAGTCGCGCCGGTAGTTGGGAGCCTCTTTGGTGATCGCCACATCGTGCACGTGCGACTCCGCCATGCCGGCGTTGGTGACGCGCACGAACTGCGGCTTGGTGCGCATCTCCTGGATGTTGGCGCAGCCGGTATAGCCCATGCTGGAGCGGATGCCGCCGATCAGCTGGTAGACGATATTGATCATGCTCCCCTTGTAGGGAACGCGCCCCTCGATACCCTCCGGCACGAGCTTCTCCGTCTCCGAAGTGTCCTCCTGGAAATAGCGGTCGCTGGAGCCATCCTTGCCTGCCATCGCGCCGATCGAACCCATGCCGCGGTAGGATTTGTAGGAGCGTCCCTGATAGAGCTCGATCTCGCCGGGCGACTCGTCGGTCCCGGCGAACAACCCGCCGATCATCACCGAGTGGGCGCCGGCCGCCAGCACCTTGGCGATGTCGCCCGAGTAGCGCAGACCGCCGTCGGCGATCAGCGGCACATCCGTATCCTTGAGTTCAGCCGCGACATTCGAGACCGCGGTCACCTGCGGTACGCCGATACCGGCGACGATGCGCGTGGTGCAGATGGACCCGGGGCCGATACCGACCTTGACGCCGTCGGCGCCGGCCTCGACCAGCGCCCTGGCCGCGGCGGCAGTAGCGATATTGCCGCCGATCACCTGCAGCCCGGGGTAGTTCTTCTTGACCCAGGCGACGCGATCCAGCACCCCCTGCGAATGGCCGTGCGCGGTATCGACCACGACCACATCGACGCCCGCCTCGACCAGCGCGGCAACGCGCTCCTCGGTGCCGGCGCCGGTGCCGACCGCGGCGCCGACGCGCAGCCGTTCCTGAACATCGCGACAGGCCTGCGGGTTCTCTTTCGCTTTCTGGATATCCTTGACCGTGATCAGCCCGCGCAGCTGGAAGTCGTCGTTGACCACCAGCACCTTCTCGATACGGTGCTTGTGCAGCAGCTTGATCACCTCCTCGCGTGAGGCCCCCTCGCGCACGGTGACCAGTTTATCCTTGCGCGTCATGATGTTGCGCACCGGGTCGTTCATCTCGCTCTCGAAGCGCAGGTCGCGGCCGGTGACTATGCCCACCAGCTCGCCGTTGTCGACCACCGGTACGCCGGAGATGTTGTGCGCGCGGGTCAGTTCCACCACATCGCCGATGCTGGTGTAGGGTCCCACCGTGAAGGGCTCCAGAATGACGCCGCTCTCGTACTTCTTCACCCGCCGCACTTCGGCAGCCTGGCGTTCGGGCGTCATGTTCTTGTGGATGATACCGATGCCGCCCTCGAGCGCCAGCGCGATGGCGAATCTCGATTCGGTGACGGTGTCCATCGCCGCCGAGATCAACGGAATGTTCAGTGTTATTTCACGGGTGAGCCGGGTGGAGAGATCAACATCCTTCGGTAGCACCGTGGAGTGTGCGGGGACAAGCAGTACATCGTCGAAAGTTAAGGCTTCCTCAAGCAGGCGCATAGTCGATATTCCCAAGGCTGGCGGTGTGATTCTCTCTAACCCGGAAACATCCTTCCCGAGTTAAACGGGACATTATAAAATTTGTGCCTACCCAGGTAAACTGACTCAATCTCCTATCTGACCGGCCGGTGTCACACGCTGGGAATTGACGACATGAGTTTCGAGACAGCCGATCCCCTGCGCCAGCGCGACGTGATGACCGTTGGACGCCTCAACGCCGAGGTGCGCGCGGTGCTGGAGGGGAGCTTTCCGCTGCTGTGGGTGACCGGCGAGATCTCCAATCTGGCGCAACCGCGTTCAGGCCACCTCTACTTCTCGCTCAAGGATGCCCAGGCGCAGGTGCGCTGCGCGATGTTCCGCATGAAGCGCATCCATCTTCGCTTCGCCCCGACCAACGGGCTGCACGTCACGCTGCGCGGACGGGTCAGCCTGTACGAGGACCGCGGCGACTTCCAGCTCATCGTCGAGCATATGGAAGCGGCCGGTGAAGGGGCGCTGCAGCAGGCGTTCGAAGCGCTCAAGCGCAATCTGAACGAGGAGGGGCTGTTCGCTCCCGAGCGGAAAAAGCCACTGCCACGCTTCCCGCGTCGCATCGGCGTGATCACCTCCCCTTCGGGCGCGGCGCTGCACGATGTGCTCACCGTGCTCGGGCGTCGCTACCCGAGCGCGGAGATCATCCTCTACCCGGTGCAGGTTCAGGGCACAACGGCGGCGACCGAGATCGAGCAGGCGATCGCGCTCGCCGACCGGCGCGCCGAGTGCGATCTGCTGCTGCTGACGCGGGGCGGCGGATCGCTGGAGGATCTGGCCGCGTTCAATGACGAGCGCGTCGCCCGCGCGATCCACGCCTGCGCGCTGCCGCTGGTCTCCGCGGTCGGTCACGAGGTGGACTTCACCATCGCCGATTTCGTCGCCGACCAGCGCGCCGCGACCCCTTCGGCGGCGGCCGAACTGATCAGCCCCGACAGCGAAGAGCTGGCGTTGCGGATCGCCCGGCTGGGCGAGCGACTCGGCCGCTCGGCGGGCAACAGTCTGAGGTTGAACGAAACGCAGCTGAAGCAGCTGACCGCGCGTCTGCAGCGTTGCAATCCGGGCCACCGTATCGCCCAGGGTATTCAGCGCCGGGATGAGTTCGCGCAACGACTGGAACTGGGCATGCAGCGTGACCTGCGCCACCGCGGCGCGCTGCTGCAGACGCTCTGCGCGCGCCTTGCGGCCTGTTCGCCGCGACACGAACTGAAGCGGGTGGCAAGTCGCCATGATCTGCTTCTGCAACGGCTGCATTATGCCGCCGACGCAGTACTCGAGCGCCAGCGCCACTCGCTGGGCAGGGCGGTCAGCGGCCTGCACACGCTCAGCCCCCTGGCGACGCTGACCCGTGGCTACTCCATCACCCGCCGGGAGTCAGACCAGGGCATACTGTTCGATGCAGCGAAGGTGGCGGTCGGCGAGCGCCTGGAGACGCTGCTGGCAAAGGGCAGCGTCGTCAGCAAGGTGGTGGCGCGCAACTTGGAGAGGCGCTGAGCCGCAGCGCCATCCGGCACAAGCTTCAGCGCTTGCGGTTGACGAACTGCTTGAGCCGTTGGCGCTTGCGCAGCTGACGTTCGGTCAGCACGTTTTTGCGTCCGGCGAATGGATTGTCGCCGGACTTGAACTCCAGCCGGATCGGCGTGCCCTGCAGATCGAAGACGCGGCGGAAGCGGTTGACCAGATAACGCCGGTAGCTATCGGGCACCGCCTCGGTCTGGTTGCCGTGGATCACCACGATCGGCGGATTGCGTCCGCCCTGATGCGCGTAGCGCAGCTTGATCCGCCGGCCGTGCACCTTGGGTGGCTGGTGCTCCTGCACCGCACCCTCGAGCACCCGTGTCAGCTCAGGTGTCGGCAGCTTGCGATTGGCGTTGGCGTAGGCCCTGTCGATCTCGGCGAAGAGGTTGCCGACACCGGAACCGTGCAGCGCCGAGATGTAGCGCTGGCTGGCGAAATCGAGGAACGGCAGCTTGCGCCCCAGCTCCTCTTTGAGACGCTCGCGGGTGTAGCCGTCCAGTCCGTCCCATTTGTTGACCGCGACCACCAGCGCCCGCCCGCTCTCCAGAATATGTCCCGCCAGGCTGGCATCCTGTTCGCCCACGCCCTGTTGCGCGTCCAGTACGAGCAGTACAACGTTGGACTGTTCGATCGCCTGCAGCGTCTTGATGACGCTGAATTTCTCGATCGCCTCGTGGACCCGCGAGCGCCGTCTGACGCCGGCGGTGTCGATCAGCGTATAATTGTTACCGGCGCGCTCGAAGGGGATGAAGACGCTGTCGCGCGTGGTGCCGGGCTGGTCGAAGGCGACCACCCGCTCCTCGCCGAGCATGCGATTGACCAGCGTCGATTTGCCGACATTGGGGCGTCCGACCACCGCGATTCGCGTCCCCGGATGCTGCGTCTCGACATCCGTCTCGACTCTCGGCAGCGTCTGCAGCACAGCGTCGATCAGATCGACCACGCCGCGTCCGTGCACGGCGGCGATAGCCGCCGGTTGGCCCAGCCCCAGCGCGTGAAACTCGGCACGCGCCAGATCCGGGTCGAGATTCTCGCTCTTGTTGACCACCAGCGTCACCGGCTTACCGGTGCGCCGCAACTGCCCGGCGATCTGCTCGTCGCCGCCGGTGGCCCCGCTCTGTGCATCGACCAGAAACAGCAGGTGATCCGCCTCCTCGATGGCGGCCAGCACCTGTCGCTCCATCAGCAGCCCGACCCCTTCTCCGGCACCGCTGATACCGCCGGTGTCGACCACCAGATAGGGGCTGCCGCCCATGCGACCGACGCCGTACTGGCGATCGCGGGTCAGACCCGGCTGATCGGCGACCAGCGCATCGCGGCTGCGGGTGAGGCGGTTGAACAGGGTCGACTTGCCGACATTGGGTCGACCGACGAGCGCAATCACCGGCAGCATCGGGGGATCCGTCTAGCCGTCGCTGGGCAGCGCGAACGCCGCCAGCCTGCCGCTGTCACCGAGCACGTAGAGTCGTTCATCGTAGACCACCGGCGCGGCGGTGATCGGTGCGTCGCCGACACGGACCCGCCCCAACAGCCGGCCGTCGCGGCTCGACAGCCAATGCAGCCACCCTTCCAGGTCGCCAACCACGACATAGTCGCCGAGTACCGCCGGCGAGGTGAGCCAGCGATTGATCAGCTGCTTGTTCTTCCACAGCGCGCTGCCGTTATTGTAGTCGACGCCCCACACCTGCCCCTGCGCATCCGCGACATAGAGCCCCCGCCAGTCGATGCCCGGGCCAACGAACGCGGAGAGCTTGCGCCGCCAGTAGACGTTGCCGCTCGACTCATCCACCGCCACCAGGTCGCCCTGGAACGAAGTCACGAAGATGACGCCGTCCTTGCTCAACGGGTCGCCGTCGATGTCGACCATTCGCTCCAGTTCTGTACGCCCGCTGGGAATGCCGACGCTGCTCTCCCACAGCACCGCGCCAGTGGCCAGATTGAGGCCCACCAGCTTGCCGTTGGAGAAACCGCAGATAACCTTGTCGCCGGAGATCACCGGCGAACTGCTGCCGTGCAGCGTCAGCACCGGCACGCTGCGATCATAGGCCCAGAGCTGCGAACCATCCAGCGCATCCAGACCGAACAGTTTGCCGTCGACCGTATGCACCACCACCACATTCTGCGCGATCTTCGGTACCGACAGCACTTCACTGCTGACCCGTGCGCGCCAGCGCTCCTCCCCGCTCTCGGCGCCCAGCGCGACCACTTCAGCGTCGCTGGTACCGACCAGCACCAGCCCTTCGCCGAATCCGGGGCCGCCGGAGAGACTCAAACCGGTATCCGTCTTCCAGATCTCCTTGCCGCTGGCCGCCTCGACGGCCATGACGCTGCCGTCGCGTTGCGCCAGGTAGAGACGGTCGAGATCCACCGTCACGACCAGTTTGATACGCTTTTCGTCTGTACCGCCGCCGACCGATCGTTCCCATATCGCTCGCACTGCGATCGGGCTTTCGATCTCGGTCAGCGCCGCCGGTGGATCATTGGGCTCGTTGGATGCCAGCCAGTTCAGTGGATTCATCGAACTGCAGCCGGAGAGCAGCAGCGTGGCTAGAACAATCGGCAGTGGTCGCTTCATGGTCGCTATCCGTTGGCCGCCGGCGACAGGTCGTCGAGCTTCATCTGTACGTAAGCAGAGTTGCTGACCTGATTGTCGAGCGCCTCCTGGTAAGCGGCGCGCGCCGCGGCATGGTCGCCCCTGGCGCGCGCGATGTCGCCGCGCAACTCGGCGAACTCGCCGCGAAAACTGTCCGCCGCGGCGCCGTCGACCACCTGCTGCGCCTCTGAGAGTTTGCCCTCCGAGACCAGAATCCGCGCCATTCTTGCCCGCACCACCTGTTGCAGCGAGGGATCGCTGGCGTTCTCCAGCGCCCATTTCAGCTGCGCGACAGCACCCTCGCCGTCCTGTGCCTGCATCTTCACCTTGGCCAGATTGAGGGCGGCGAAAATGGCATACGGCGTGCCCTGATAGTTCTCTATCAGCGTCTGCGCCTGCTTGTTGGCAACCCCTGAATTGCCGGTCGCGACCGACTGCTGCAGCTGCGCCAGCTGGATCGACGCCTGCTGCGCCTTGCTGTCCTGATGCTCGACCCAGTACCTCCAGCCGAAAACCGCGCCGAGCCCGATCACCACGCCGCCCACGACAGAACGACCGTTCTCACGCCACCACTTCTTGAGCGCTTCTACCTGCTCTTCTTCCGAAAGATTTACGTTAACCATGACTCTTTATCCCCGCTCCATGCCTCGGCAGGAGCCAGCTCACCACCGCGCCGGCAATCAAATGCGCTTTTCCATCGACCGCAACCGCTCTGGATCATCGACAAGCCGAACATTCTCGCACTAACCCTTCATTCAGCGCCAGTGGGCAGCAACACTCTCTGCAGATGCGCCACCAGACCCTCCAGCGCGACCTCCTGCTGGTCGGCATCATCCCGCAGCGGCTTGAGGCCTATCACGCCGCGGGCCAGCTCATCCTCGCCGAGGATCAGCGCAAAACGCGCCCCGCTGCGGTCGGCCCGCTTGAACTGACTCTTGAAACTGCCACCGCCGCAGTGGCGCAGCAGGCTGAACTGCGGCAGCGCATCGCGCAGCTCCTCCGCCAGCCGTGCACCCACCGTGGCCGCCGCCTCCCCCACTGTCACCAGGTAGGCATCCAGCGGCGCCAGCCGCGTGGCGTCGTCGATCTGCTCCAGCAGCAGTATCAGCCGCTCGATTCCCATGGCGAAACCGACCGCGGGTGTGGCCCGCCCGCCGAGCTGCTCCACCAGCCCGTCGTAACGGCCGCCGGCGCAGACCGTACCCTGCGCGCCCAGGCGGTCGCTGACCCACTCGAAGACGGTGCGCGCATAGTAGTCGAGACCACGTACCAGGCGCGGGTTGATGCGATAAGGGATACCGAGCGCGTCGAGCCCGGCGCAAAGCTGTTCGAAATGCGCGCCGGACTCCGCACCCAGATGCGCCATCAGCGTCGGCGCAGCTTCGATCAGCTCCCGCATCTGCGGATTCTTGGAGTCCAAAATGCGCAGCGGGTTGCTCTGCAGGCGGCGCCGGCTGTCTTCGTCCAGCTGATCCGGATGCGCTGCAAAGTAGTCCACCAGCTGCCGGCGATAAGCCTCGCGCTCATCGGCCGTGCCAAGGGTGTTGAGCTGCAACTCCAGCCCATCGATGCCCAGCTCCGTCCAGAAACGTCGGGTGATGGCGATAATCTCGAGATCAATATCCGGACCCTCCAGCCCGAACGCCTCCGCGCCCATCTGGAAAAACTGCCGGTAACGGCCCTTCTGCGGCCGCTCGTGGCGAAACATCTGTCCGCGGTACCAGAGCCGCTGCACCTGATTGTGGAACAGGCCATGCTGGATGCCGGCACGTACGCAGCCTGCGGTCCCCTCGGGGCGCAACGTCAGGCTCTCGCCGTTACGATCGTCGAAGGTGTACATCTCCTTTTCGACGATATCGGTGACATCGCCGATCGAACGCCGGAACAACTCGGTCATCTCGGCAATCGGGGTGCGGATTTCGCGGTAGCCGTAACGGTTCAGGACATCCATGACCCGCGAC
The DNA here is from genome assembly GCA_020445335.1 of Gammaproteobacteria bacterium. Lineage (GTDB taxonomy): Bacteria > Pseudomonadota > Gammaproteobacteria > Chromatiales > Chromatiaceae > HKST-UBA178. The sequence goes on along the minus strand of JAGRGU010000092.1, from coordinate 43,561 downwards.
TCCAGGAACAGCCAGAGCGCGCTCTGCTCCGGCAGGATATCGTGCATGCCACGAATCGCCTGAATACTCTTGCCCATCTGGAAATACTCTCGATATCAATAAATGGTGGATACCCGCCGACCGCTCTCGCATAGCGCCCGATGATCGAGCAACGGTCGTAAGGCGCGCGACGGCGTCCCCGTTCGTGGCACGGGTGAACTCAATTGTCGGGATCGAAACTGAAGCGGGCGACGTTGCCACGGGTGTAGGGAGTCAGATCCAGCTCCTCCCCGTCGACCAGCATACGCACCACAGACGCATTGCCCAGCACCAGGCGATAGGGGGGCAGCCCCTCCAGCGCCTGCCGTGCGCCGGCCTTGATCTGACCCTCGACCCTGAACTCGCCGCTGGCATCCTGAATCTTGGTCCAGGAGGTTCCACTGAACTCCAGTACGACCCGCGCCGCGGGCGGTGAGATCGGCGTCGGCTCAGCCGCGGCGGGCGGCTCGACGGTCGCCGTCGTCGGCTCGCCAGACGGTGCCGCTTCGGGTGTGACCGGCGACTCCGCTTCCGGCTCCGGAGCCGGCTCCGGAACAAGCGATTCAGCCGGCAGCGACGCCGGTTCCGGCTCCGGCGCAAACCGCGGTAAAGTCAATGCCGCCTCCCCCGAAGCATCGACCTCGGTCACCGGCTGCAGTGCCCCCGCGCCATCATCGGGCAGGTTTGTCTCATCGGATGAGAACCCGCTGGCGTCAGTCGACTGTCCAACTCCGGGAAGCTGCATCGGCCACTGCAGGTAGCCGCGCCACCAGACCACCAGCAGCGCCAACAACAGGATGACGATGCCCCAGGTTACCAATTTCACCACGGCGTGACCGCTGCCCACTTCGTGCCGGACTTTGGATAGTCGCAGATCGGGCGCCCGGGCGCCCCGCGGGTTGGCCGCATGGTAGGCGTTGAGCACAGGTTCGACCGGAACACCCAGCAGGCGCGCGTAGTTGCGCAGGTAGCCCTGCACGAAAACCGCCCCGGGCAGCTGGCCGTAGTCGTCGGCCTCCAGCGCCTCCAGTTTGGCTTCGCTCAGATGCAGCAGCACGGCGACGCGTGAAAGCTCGAGACCCTCCGCCTCGCGTACCGTTTTGAGTTGCCTGCCCGGACCCTCCGACCTGGGTGACTCCAGCGTTTCTTCCGTTGCCGTTGGTTTCATCGTACTTCCGATTCAATGGCGAGCCGGGTCTCCACCGCGTCGGGGAAACCGCTCTTGAGCTGTAACATGTAACTGGCAGCCTGATCGCTGTCGCCCAGCGCCCGTTCGACCTGCAGTCCGATCCACAAAGACTCCGCGGTATGCCTGGCGGCCGCCCGGTAGCGCTCGAGGAAACCACGCGCCGCGGTGTACTCGCCCGCCTGCAGTTTGACCTTGGCCATCTTTACCAGCGCCTGGGGAAAGGTGGGACTGGCCTGCAGCGCCTTGCGCAGGTAGGCCTCGGCACGAACCAGGCTCCCCTGCAGGAAATTGCACGCCCCGGCGTTGGTATAGGCCAGTTCCGGAGTGCGGTAAAGCGGGTTCTTCAACGCGTTGACGAACTCCTGCTCCGCCTCGTCGTATCTGCCCTGCTGGCAGAGAAAAGTGCCGAAGGCGTTGCGGATATAGGGATTGCGCGGCTCCGCCTCTATGCCCCTGCGGTAGTGGCGCTCCGCCAGCTCCATCTCGCCCAGGCGCGAATAGATCAGCGCGATGGCATTGTGCGCGCCGGTACTGTCGGGATCGATCGAAACCGCCTTTTTCGCCTGTTGCAGCGCGACATCCATCTGCCCGTTGCGCATATAGGCGATCGCCAGCTTGACGTAGATGTCCGACGAACGCCCCTTGGCCGACTCCTCCCGGCCCAACGCGCCGGTACTGTCCTCCAGCTCGCCGCGGGTGCCCGCCGTCTCGCAGCCGGTCGAGAGCAACGCCACCGAGCAGAGCAGCAGCACTGCTTGCATGAGGCGCCGGCCGCGCATGCTCAGCCTCCCCCTGGCTGGACACGGGCCAGACGCAGCTCACGCCTGCTGCGATCCTGCACCCTGCCGACGAGCTGCCCGCAGGCGGCATCGATGTCGTCGCCGCGCGTCTTGCGTGTCAGCGTGACTATGCCCGCTCGCATCAAGCGTTCGCGAAACGCCAGCATGCGCTCCGCCGGTGAACAGCGGTAGCGGGTACCGGGAAAGGGGTTGAAGGGGATCAGGTTGATCTTGGAGGGGGTACCCTCGAGCAGCCTGATCAGCTGCCGCGCCTGGCGGTCGCTGTCGTTGACGCCGTCGAGCATCACGTACTCCCAGGTCACCTTGCGCCGGCTGTCGCCGCGGATGAACTCGCGGCAGGCCGGAATCAGCATCTCCAGGGGGTACTTGCGGTTGATCGGCACCAGTTCGTCGCGCAGCTCGTTGGTCGGCGCGTGCAGCGACACCGCGAGGCTGACGTCGCTGACCTCTTTCAACCGCAGCAGCGCCGGTACTATGCCCGAGGTGCTGATGGTCACCCGATACTTGGAGAGCATGTAGGCAAGATCGTTCTGCATGATGGCCATCGCGCTCACCACGGGCTCGAAATTGGCCAGCGGCTCGCCCATTCCCATCATCACCACGTTGGTCACCGGCTTGTGCATGCGGTGCACCGCGACCCACAGCTGGCCGATGATCTCCGCCAGGCTGAGATTGCGGTTGTAGCCCTGTTGCGCGGTGGAGCAGAAGCTGCAGTCCAGCGAGCAGCCCACCTGCGAGGAGACACAGAGCGTGCCGCGACCACTCTCGGGGATGAAGACCGTCTCGACGCGGTTGCCGCACTCGAGCTCGAGCACCCATTTGTGTGTGCCGTCGCGCGAGGGCTGGTCGAAGACCACTTCGGGAACGCGCACTTCGGCGCGCGCCAGCAGTTGTTCCCGCAGCCCCTTCGAGAGATCGGTCATGCGCCCGATCTCGGTCACGCCGTGCTTGTGGATCCACTTCAGCAGATTGCGGCCGTGAAACGGCTTGGCGCCAAGCGCCTGGACCAGCGCCTCCATGGCAGGCTGATCCAGGTCGAGCAGGTTTATTTTTTCCTCGTTTGACAAGTTCGTCTCAGCGGGTGCGCTCGCAGACGCCTTCGGGGAAGAAGAAGGCGATCTCGGTGGCCGCCGTCTCCGGCGCATCGGAACCGTGCACCGCATTCTCGTCCACGGTCTGTGCGAAATCGGCGCGAATGGTACCGGGCGCCGCCTCCTTGGGGTTGGTGGCGCCCATCACCTCACGGTTTCTGGCGATCGCATTCTCCCCCTCCAGCACCTGCACCATCACCGGTCCGGAGGTCATGAAGTCGACCAGGTCGTTGTAGAACGGACGCTCCTTGTGCACGGCGTAGAACTCGCCCGCCTGTTCACGGCTCAGGTGCAGCATTTTGGAGGCGACGATGCGCAGACCCGCCTCCTCGAATCGGCTGTAGATCTTGCCGATCACGTTCTTGGCTACCGCGTCGGGCTTGACGATGGAAAAGGTGCGTTCAATGGCCATCTAAAAAACTCCAGAGAATTCAAATAATAAAAAAGTGCGCAGCACTTTGCCGCACAAACCATTCGGCAGGGAACACGGCCGTCCTGGACGGCGGCGTAATTCTATATGAAAAACCGGGGCTTAGTTTACCTTGGCGGTACAGATTCAGGCAATAAGATCCGGGCGCGCGCACAACCGCCCTACACCTCGCGGCGTACCTCGATCACATCTGGCAATTGCGAGATCTTCTCCAGGATGCGGCTCAGCTGGCGCATGCTGACCACCTCGACGGTAAAGCGCATGCTGGCGCGATCGGTCTTGCGGTCCGACTGGGTGCTGGCACCGATCACGTCCACCTCCTCGTTGGTGAGAATCGAGGAGATATCACGCAGCAGCCCCTTGCGATCGCCCGCGAGCACCCGGATATCGACCGGGTAGACGCTCTCCTCGGGCTGATCGGACCAGGCCACGTCGACCAGACGCGCCCGATCCTGCTCGTTCATGTCGGCGACGATCTTGCAATCCACGCGATGCACGGTGACCCCGCGCCCGCGCGTGATGAAGCCGACGATGCCATCATGAGGCACCGGTTTGCAGCAGCGCGCCATGTGCGTCATCAGGTCGTCGACCCCTTCGACGATCACCTCGCCGTGCCCCTTGGACGGCCCCTTCGGCTGCCGCCGCCGCTTCGGCAGCGCAGGCTCCTCCTCTGCCGGTCGCGGCTTGCGCTCGGCGCCCATCCCGGCCACCTGAATCGGCGATACCTCGCCGCGGCCGATCGCCGCCAGCAGATCGTCGACGCGTTTGAAGTTGAAGCGCTGCACCGCCTTTTCGAGATCCGGTTTGGTAACGCCCAGTCGCACCACTTCGCGCTCCAGATCGGCCCGCCCTGCCTCCAGGTGCTGGTCGTAATCCTGCTGTTTGAACCATTGACGGATGCGGTTACGCGCTCGGCTGGTGACGGTATAGCCAAGATGCGGGCTGAGCCAGTCGCGGCTCGGACCACCCTCCTTGACGGTCAGAATCTCGACCATCCTGCCGCTCTCCAGCGGCTGCGTCAGCGGCACGATGCGACCATCGACGCGGGCACCGCGGCAGCGGTGCCCGACCGAGGTATGTATGGCGTAGGCGAAATCGACCGCGGTCGCGCCCAACGGCAGCTCCACCACCCGCCCCTGAGGCGTCAAGACGTAGATGTACTGCGACTCCAGCTCCGATTTCAGCGTGCTGACAAAGTCGTCCGAGTCGCCGTTCTCCTCCTTCAGCTCGAGCCAGTTGCGGATCAGCGCCACGCGCCGCTCGAAATCGGTATCCTGCTTGCCGGACTCCTTGTAGCGCCAGTGCGCGGCCACGCCCAGCTCGGCGTGCTCGTGCATCTCATGGGTGCGGATCTGGATCTCAAGCGGACGTTCGTCGGGTCCGATCACCGCGGTGTGGATCGAGCGGTAGAGATTGGCCTTCGGAGTCGCGATGTAGTCGTCGAACTCGCCCGGGATGTGGCGCCAGTTGCCGTGCACTATGCCCAGCACCGCGTAGCATTCGGCGACGCTGTCGACCAGCACCCGCAGTGCGCGCAGATCGAAGATCTGATCCAGGCCGACCCCCTTGCGCTTCATCTTCTTCCAGATGCTGTAGATATGCTTGGGCCGACCGGAGAGCTCCGCCTTGATGCCGAGACGCGCGAACTCCGACTTGAGCCGTTCCATCACCTCGGCGATGAAGGCTTCGCGGTCGGTGCGTTTGCCGTCCAGCGCGCGGGCGATCCGCATGTAGTCGTCGTGGTGCAGGTAGCGCAGGCAGAGATCCTCCAGCTCCCACTTGACCTGCCAGATACCGAGGCGGTTGGCCAGTGGCGCGTAGAGATCCTCGGTCTCATGCGCCACCGCCAGCTGCACCTCACGCGGCTGGTGCTTCAGCCCACGCATCTCGTAGAGCCGTTCGGCCAGCACGATCAGCACCACCCGCACGTCATCGGCGATGCTCAGCAGCATGCGTCGCAGGTACTCGGTGTGGCGCGACTGGGCCTCGGGGTCGCGCTCGCTGTTGATCAACGACAGCGAACCGATGCGCAGCATATCCCGCAGCATCCGGCCGACCCCCTCGCCGAATTCGACGGAGATCCCCTGCTGGTCGAAGTGGCGCTCCCAGTCGAGGTTGTGCAGAATCGCCACCAACAGCGTGTCCAGGTCGAGCCCGAGGCGGAACAGGATCTCCGCCACCGAAAGCGCCCGCTTCAACGCGGCTTGATCGGCCGCATCGACCTGCGTTGAAACTCCCAGCAACGCAGCGCGGCGCAACAGCGCCAACTCCGCTTCGGCGTGCTGCCGCCGCAAGGCCTGCAGCCATGTCTCGATGCCCGAGGCATCGATGATTTCGTCGCTGGAGAAGTGTGAAGTTACGCTTACCATCGTCCATCCACCGAGCGGCAACTCCCATCGGAAGCGCTTTTCCCGGAGCTGCAGCACTAGCGCCGAGAGCGATTCCTGCTGCGCATGGAGTTGTCCCTGAAACTGAAAAAGGAGTCGGTGAGCAGGCTCCCGACAAGCCGCTTCGAAGGCGCCACCGGGCATTGCTGCCGTTCGCCGACGGGGGCGGATATTAACAAATTTCCCACCTCGCCGACAGGCGACGGGCAGCAGCCGTTCCCCGGGCCAGAGCCGCTAAATAAGATGGCTGACCAGTCCGTCGGCCAGTTTCGGCTCGAACCAGGTCGACTTCGGCGGCATCACTTCACCGGCGTCTGCGACCGCCAGCAGCGCTTCCACGCCGGTCGGAAAGAGCGCGAACGCGAGCGCCATCTCGCCGCTGTCGACGCGCTGCTGCAGCGCCTCCACGCCGCGGATGCCGCCGACGAAATCGATCCGCTCGTCGGTGCGCTGGTCGCTGATACCGAGCAGCGGCTGCAGCAGTTCGTTGGCCAGCAGACTGACATCGAGACTTTGCACCGGATTGTCCGCTGGAATGCGCTCGTCTTTGATCCGCAGCCGAAACCAGCGCCCCGGCAGGTAGAGACCGAACTCCCCGGCCTGCCGCGGCCGCACCGCCGCGGCGCTCGCCTCGACTTCGAAAGCGTCCTGCAGCGCCGCCAGGAACTGCGCTTCGCTCTGTCCATTGAGATCTTTGACCACCCGGTTGTAGTCGAGAATCTGTACCTGATCGTGGGGGAAGATCACCGCCAGGAAGTAGTCTCGCTCCTCGTCGCCGCCGCCGGCGACCCGCGCCGCGGCGGCGGAGCGGTGATGGCCATCGGCGACGTAGAGCGCCGGCATCGACTCGAACGCCGCGCTCAAGCCGTCGATCGTCGCCTGCCGGTCGACGCGCCAGATGCGGTGGATCACGCCGTCCGCCGCGGTCACCTCCACCTCCGGCGGCTGGCACACCGTCTCTGCCAGCAGAAGGTCAACCGTGGCGTCGCCACGGTAGATCAGGAACACCGGGCCGGTCTGCGCCTTGAGCGCCTCGATCTGACGTACCCGGTCATCCTCCTTGGTGGGACGGGTGTATTCGTGCTTCTTGATGCGACCCGATTGGTAGGCGGCGACCGAGGCGGCGGCGACGATGCCTGTCTGCGTGTGTTCGCCCATGATCAGCTGATAGAGGTAGTAAGCGGGTCGTTCATCCTGCACCAGCACCGACTCGTCACGCATGCGAGCCAGATTCTCCGCCGCCATGGCGTAAACCTCGGCTGAATAGGGATCTGTGCCTGCCGGCAGGTCCACCTCCGGCCGCGAGATATGCAGGAAACTCCAGGGCCTGCCGACGACCAGCGCGCGCGCCTCTGCCTCGTTCATCACATCGTAGGGAGGAGCCACCACGTCGGCGGCGCGACCAGCCGCCGGGCGAAGCGCGGCGAAGGGCTTGATCAGGGTCATCAGGGAGTCTCCGGGCAGTTGAAGTTGCGGGCCGGAGCCGTTACGGCGACTGTCGACCGACCACGCAGCATTCGCTTGGTGTGCAAAAAATCGGTTATTGCAGCAGTATACAGATAAAATTCCACCGTTGACCGGCACTGCGTCCAGGGTAACGAACATGTTCATTGTCAGGCCATTCATTCGTCGGCACTCAATGCTTGCGCCGCTTTGTCTGTGCGCGCTCGCAATGGCCGGTACGGGCGCTGCAGCGGAACCGCAGAGCGACCTGATCACGATGCGCAACGGCGACATCCACAACGGCAGGGTGGCGGAGCGGCTGTTTCGGATGGAGACTCTGCTCGGCAGCTTCTCCGTTCCGGCTGCGCTGACGCGGAAGGTCGAATTCAGCGGCGGTGGGCGACAAGCGCGGCTCACCACCCGTTTCGGCGAGCGCTTCGTCGGCAGTTTCGCCGACCAGCAGCTTACGGTCACCCGGGTGCTCGACACGCTGCTGCCGGTGCAGAGCAGCGAGATTGCCGAGATCGTCATCGCCAGCCGCCGCAGCCGCCAGCCGAGGCAGCCGACACCGGACACCTTCGAGAGCTACGCCGGAGACCTCTTCAGCGGACGCGTGGCAACCACCGACTTCTTCCTCAGACACGCAGGCGGCGTGCGGCTGATCAAGCGCGCGGAGATTCATCTGCTCGACACCAATCTCTCCGACGCCGACGGCCTGCGTGTCCGCCTGCTGCTGAACGACGGCAGCGAGCTGCAGGGTGTGATGCCGAGCCACCGCATCTCGTTGATCGATCGCTATGGCAACCGCAGCGAAGCGGATATCGCGCTGTTCAGCCGCATAGCCTTCAATGTCAATTTCGACGCCAGGGCACCAAGCGAAAACTACCGCATGCGCGTCGCCGCCAGCGACCGGCTGCAGGAAAGGCTACGCGACGGCTCGCCCGGACCGGAGATGGTAGTGCTGCGCGGCGGGGCGTTCGAGCGCGGAGATCTGCAGGGAGACGGCGACAGCGACGAGCGCAATCCGCAACGGATCGCGCTGAAACCCTTCGCCATCGGCATCTACGAAATCACCTTCGACGAATACGACCGTTTCTGCCGCGCCACCGGCCAGGAGCTACCCGACGATGGTGGCTGGGGGCGCGGCCGGCGGCCGGTGATCAACGTCTCCTGGGATCACGCGGTCGCCTATAGCGATTGGCTGAGCGCGCAGACAGGCGCGCGCTATCGCCTCGCCAGCGACGCCGAGTGGGAGTTCGCCGCGCGCGCCGGCAGCACCAGCCGCTTCTGGTGGGGCGACGAGCCCGGCAGCGGCAACGCCAATTGCGACGGCTGCGGCAGCCTCTGGGGCGGTGAGAAGAGCAGTCCGGTGGGGCGCTTTCGAGCCAACGCATACGGCCTGCACGACACCGCCGGCAACGTCTTCGAGTGGGTCGGCGACTGCTGGAGCGACCGCTTCGACGCAGCACCAGATGACGGCAGCGCGCTGCTCAAGCCGGGCTGCGGCGTGCGCGTCATTCGCGGCGGCGCCTGGAGCTTCCCGCCGAAAGAGGTGCGCTCGGCCAACCGCTGGCGGGACTTCCAGGCACGCCGCAGCGACGACACGGGTTTTCGCTTGGTGCGGGTGCTGAACGCCGAATGAGCGAACTTGCACTCGGGCTGGAGCTGCTGCTTTTGCTTTTCATGACCGGACTCTGCGCAGGCGCACTGGACGCGGTCGCCGGTGGTGGCGGCCTGATCACCCTGCCGGTGCTGCTGGCGGTGGGCATCGCACCGACCGAGGCGCTCGCCACCAACAAGCTGCAGGGCTCGTTCGGCACCTTCTCTTCGAGCCTCTATTTCGTGCGGCGTGGACTGGTGAATCTGCCGCGAATCGCACCGCTGATCGCGCTCACCTTCATCGGCTCGGCCGGCGGGACGCTGCTGGTGCAACGCATCGACTCCGCCTTCCTGACGCGCTTCATGCCGCTGCTGCTGATCGCCACCGCGCTCTACTTCTGGTTCGGACCGGCGCTGCGCGACACCTCCAGAAGAGAGCGGGTCGGCGCTCTGATGTTCGGCGTGCTGGTCGGTTGCGGGGTCGGCTTCTACGACGGCTTCTTCGGGCCGGGCGCCGGCACCTTCTTCACCTTTGGCTTCGTCTTCCTGCTGGGGTTGAACCTGATCGAGGCGACCGCGCATACCAAGGTACTGAACTTCACCAGCAACATCGCATCGCTGATCTTCTTCGCCCTCGCCGGCAAGGTGATCTGGGGCGTGGGACTGACGATGGCGGCCGGGCAGTTGATCGGCGGCCGTCTGGGGGCGCACCTGGTCCACAGCCGGGGCACGCGGCTGGTACGGCCGGCAGTGGTGGTGGTTTCGCTGACCATCAGCCTCAAGCTGCTGGTCGACGCCTACCTCTGAACCGCGCCCGCGGCCGAGACGACGGCCTTTCCGTTGACGCTTCCCGAATCGTCGCCTCCCCTCTGCGCCGTTTCGGACCCACCCCCACCCTCGACCAACGCCTGCGCCAGCGATGCGCGAGACAGTTGTCCGCAGAGTTCGCCTTTGTCGTCCACCACCGGCAACGGGTAGTCGGCGTCCAGCGTTTCGGGCAGCACGGTTTCGAGCAGTGCGTCGGGCGAGACCGGCGGCAGGATCTCGAGCACGCGTTCGCACACCACCGCGTCGGAATCATCGCGCGCGGCCGCTTCGAGTCGCTCCTGAGTGAGCACGCCTTGATAGCCCTCGTTGTTGATGAAGTAGGCGTAATCGTCGCTGTGGCTGCGCATCTGCCGCAGCGCACCTGCGATGGTAACCGCTGTGATGCGCCCGGCAGGGGGCCGCATCACAGTCTCGACCGTCAGCGCACGCGCGCGGTTGACATCGCGTACGAACGCTTCGACGTAATCGTCGGCCGGGTTGAGCAGAATATCCTCGGGCGCGCCCTCCTGGATCAATTCGCCATCCTTCAGGATCGCGATGCGATCGCCAAGCCTCAGCGCCTCGTCCAGATCATGGGTGATGAAGATGATCGTCTTGTGCAACTTCTCCTGCAGCTCGATCAGTTGATCCTGCATTTCACTGCGAATCAACGGGTCGAGCGCCGAGAAGGCTTCATCCATCAGCAGGATATCCGCGTCGGTACAGAGCGCGCGCGCGAGACCGACACGCTGCTGCTGACCGCCGGAGAGTTGTGCCGGATATTGCGCTTCGTAACCCTTCAGGCCGACCGTTTCGAGCCATTGGCGTGCCTTCTCGTTGCGCTCCGCACGCCCCATCTTCTGCACGGCAAGCCCGAACGCGACATTCTCGAGCACCGTACGGTGCGGCATCAGTCCGAAGCGCTGGAACACCATGGAGATCCTGTGGCAACGGAACTGTTCCAGCTCCTTCTGAGACAACTGCATTACATCGTCCCCATCGATCAGGATCTGGCCGCGCGTCGGATCGATCAGGCGGTTGAAGTGGCGTATCAGCGTCGACTTGCCGCATCCAGACAACCCCATGACGACGAAAATCCTACCTCTCTCGACTTCGAGATCGATCTCCTTCAGGCCGATGGTGTGTCCGGTCTCGGCCAGCAGATCCTGCTTGCTCTTACCCGCCAGCACAAGCGGCATCACGGCGTCTGGATCATCGCCGAAGATTTTGTAGAGCCCCTTTACCTGGATGAATGCGTCACTCACTGTTCATTCCTTCCAAATGTTTTTGCGAACGCTTCGCGTAGGCCTGCGAAACCCGGTCGAATACGATCGCCAGCGCCACGATGGCCAGCCCGTTGAACAACCCCATCGTGAAATACTGATTGGTGATCGACTTCAACACCGGTTGACCGAGCCCCTTGACGCCGATCATCGACGCGATCACCACCATCGCCAGCGCCATCATGATGGTCTGGTTGATACCGGCCATGATGGTCGGCATCGCCAGCGGCAGCTGCACGCCAAACAGCCGCTGGCGGCGATTGGCGCCATAGGCCGTGGCCGCTTCCAGCACCTCCCTGTCCACCAGCCTGATGCCCAGATTGGTAAGCCGGATCACCGGCGGTATCGCATAGATCACCACCGCGATTATGCCCGGCACCTTGCCGATACCCAGCAGCATCACCACCGGAATCAGGTAGACGAACGCCGGCATCGTCTGCATCACGTCGAGAATCGGCGTGACAATCGATTGAACCCGGTTCGATCCCGACATCAGAATGCCAATCGGTACACCGAGCGCGATCGACAGCAGTGTCGAGACAGCGATGATGCCCATGGTGCGCATTGCGTTGTCCCACATGCCGAAGTAGCCGATCAGCAAAAACGCGGCGACCACCCCAAGTGTCAGTTTCGCAGAGCGGCTGGCGAGGTAAGCCAGACAGGCCACCACAAGAATGATGATCCACCAGGGCGACTGCAACAGCAGTTGCTCGAACCAGACCAGAAAGGCGAGCAGCGGATCAAAGAAGGCTTCGATCGCATCACCATAGTTGCGTGAAAACTCCCTGAAGCCGCTATCCAGAAACTTGCGAATAGCGACCAGATCGGCCCGGTCCATCGACGGAAATTCGGTTAGCCAGGTTGAATCGGCCATGGTCGTTCAGTCCGCTTGATTATCAGGTGGGAGTGTTTTCGGGGCGGCCGTCGTCGCGGGCGCCCCGAACGGAGGATTTGGTCAGATTCTGTCCAGTGCCCGCTTTATCCTGGCGGCAGCCTCCTTGGAGACCCAGGCCGACCATTTGCTCTCGTTGTTCCTGAGGAAGTGCTCCATCGCCACCGCTCCATCGGCTTGGTTCTCTTCCATCCATGCCAGCAGCTGGTTCATCTCGGCGTTGGCGAAAGAGCGGCGGGAAAGATATGCATAGGCTTCGGGAGCTCTACCTGCAAAACTCTCCGTGGTCACCGTGTGGACGGGAGAGGGCGGATACATGGTCGGTTTCGGGTTCTCGCAATCGTCCTTGCTGATACAGTTGATGTAGTGCTCTTCGTCGACACCCGACTCGAAATCCACCTTGACCATCTTATACTTGCCCAGAACCGCGGTCGGTGCCCAGTAGTAGCCGAACCAGGGCTCTCCTCGCTCATAAGCTTTGGCGATCGCGCCTGCCAGCCCGGCGCCCGAGCCCGGGTCGATCAGCTCGAAGCCCGCATCATCCAGGTTGAGTGCACGGAACAAGTTGCCACTGGTTATCTGGCAGTTCCAACCGGCCGGACACCCCATGAAGCCTGATTTGTCGGGGTTCTCCGGGTGCTCGAACAGCTTGGCATTGGCCTTGATACCGCGGATGGTTGCCAGACTCGGATCCCTGTCGACCAGGTACTGGGGTACCCAATACCCCTCCTCACCACCGTCGGACAGCGACTTGCCGGCGATGCGCAGGCGCTTCTCCGCGACACCCTGCTCCAGCGCGGCCTTCATCGAATTGCTCCACAGCTCGGGCGCGATGTCCGGCTCGCCCTTTTCGGTCATCGAGGTACCGGTCGGCATGGTATCGCCGGGAACCAGTTCAGCATCGCAATCGTAGCCGTGTTCCAGAATGAAGCGATCTACGTGTGCCATCAATGAGGCGGAATTCCAGTTCATGTCGGCGATGGTCACGCTGCCGCAACTCTCTGCCGCAACTGTCGATGCAGAAAAGCCGGCCAATAGCAGACCGGCACCAATAAGCAGTTTCATGGTACCTCCGGGGAATACCGTAGTTATGTCTGGATGTTTGCGGAATCGATTTCGGGCTGAGCAATACCCGGCGTCCGGGCCACCCGCTCGCAAACCGTTCGTGTACGAACCTTTTTTACCCTAACAAATGACTCAGGCCTTGTCGAACCACAGCAGATTGGTGGTGCTAGTCCCCGGAGCTGGAAACCGGCCGGACTATTCGCCGGCAACCCCTGGCGGGGTTGCAACCGGCGGTAACAGCGAAGCGCGTTCGCAAGCATCGATCGCCAGTGTGGTGGCACTGGTGGGACTCTCCCCATCCATCATGGCGGCAATGCTGCGAATTGCGGCAAGCAGCTGCGACTGCTCCATCGGCGGCAGGCTGTTGAATCTTGTGATGAAGTGCGTCTGTAACGGTGGTGGAGCGTGGTGTAGCATGAGCTGCGCTTTGGGGGTGGCTGCGATGAGTATCCTGCGCCGGTCATCCCGGCTGCGGTTGCGGCGGATCAGTCCCCGACTCTCGAGCCGCTTGAGAATATCCGTCACCGTCGCCTTGCCCAGCGCCACGCGGGAGGCAATCTCGCCGACCGTGAGCACTCCGCTGCGCGCCAGCTCCTTGAGAATGATCGCTTGTGGCGCGGTCAGACCGTGGCTGCCGATCAGACTGCGCGAGTGAAGATCGATCGCGCGTATCACCCTGCGCAGCAGAAGCAGGACTTCGTCGCATACATCCAAGTCGGCCGCCATCTCAGTTTCCCATGCCTCTTAATCAAGCAACCCGCAGAGTGAATTATTGACCAATTGCAGTCGCAGTGGGAGAGGCCGGGAGAGCGCAAGGGAAAATATTTTTCCACTTCAGCGGGAGCACCGAAGAGGATGGTCCGGAGGGACGACTGTGGTGCCGGAGAAATCCTTGGTAGAACGTTAGAGATCAGTGCAGCGCGAGGCTGATATCGGACTCGGCGCTGCCGACATCGCCGCTGCGCAGCGACTCGACCAGTTCGGGACCGACGCGCTGGAATGCAGGCAAAGTCGTGGTGTCGATACCGCACAGCGGGTGTCCCGACGTCGCTTCGTGGCACAGCACGTTGGCAACCTGGACGATATCGACATAGTCCACTTGAGCGCTGGCCGAGTTCCGCTCCAGGCGGTCATGCTCGGCCGCCACCTCGACCATCGCCGGGTCGAAGTTCCACAACGATAGCATGAACTTGCCGACGCTCATGTGCAGTGCATGCACAAGTTTGTCCAGCTTGCGTTCGTCGTCGAGCAGAAACTGGTGATCTTTGGCCTTGAGCAGTATCGGAATGGCGCCGACGTCGTGAATCAGTCCCGCCAGCATCGCTTCGTCACGGTTCAGATGAGCGAAGCTGCCGGCCAGCAGCGCCGACTTGGAGGCCACCGCAACACTATGCTGCCACAAAGCCTCCATCCGCTGCTGAATGGCCGAAATGCCCGTGGTGAAGACGTCGCGCATCGCCAGGCTGAGTATGGCGTGTTTCACCGCCTCCATGCCGATGCGCGTGATTGCCGACTTGACCGATGCCACATTGTTGATGCCGCGATAGAGGGGGCTGTTGGCGTAGCGCACCAACCGCGCCGCCATTGAGGTATCCTTGCCGATGATTTTTGACACGTCAGCCATGGAGCTGCCGGCATCGTTGACTACCACCAGCGCCTCGAGCGAAATCGCCGGCAGCGTCGGCAGCTTTATTCGATTCTGCTGGATATCGTCGCGCAGCTCCAACGCGAACGCCTTGGGATCGAACTTCTCCTTCTGCTCCTGCTCCTGCCCGGCCTCGGCCGGCTTGCCCCAGATCGCGTCGCGCTGTTCTTCTTGTGTCTGCAAGGTTTTCTGTCCGCTGGCCGTGGTTGTCAGTTGTCGAGTAGCGAGATACTGCGGCTGTTCCAGGTGTCGTTGCCCAGTGCCGGCCGTTCGAGATCGTTCCACAGATTGGCGATCTGCTCGTAGGAGATTGCGTTCTTCAACAGCTCGCGCAGATCGCGCTTCAGCGTCGCGGAATAACTCTTGCGACCAATAAGGTGGACCAGTTCCCGCATCGAAAGGTCGATATCGTGCTGCTCAAGCAGCATATCGAGGGCATCCTCCAGGCTGTGATCGGCGACCAGACCGATCGCGAGCGCGCGAATATCGAGGGGCTCGGATGCGGATTTCTGCGGCGGCTCTTCTACCGGGGTCGGTTTCACAACCCGGCGTCCGCGCCAGCTTTCCACCCCCTGCAGCGTGGAGGTCGTCGCCAGATGGGGAAACTGGTTGTTCAGACGTTCGAGTTGGCTGGCGCAGGCGTCGATCGCCGCCATCAGCCTCGATATGGTTTCCATGGGTCTGCCTCCGGCGTATGGGTTCAAGCCAGATTAGCGGCAGCCGACGGGCCAATCTTTAGCTGCCGTGCCCCCCTCGGCAGCACCCTTCCGAGCCGTCGGAGCGTTTTTCCGGGTCGCTGTCGAACGGCAAGCTGGTGCCGCAACCGTCGAAAATACCGAAGTGGGTCATGGTATCGCCGAAGAAGTCGAAATGGGGACGAATACGGGACTCGTGCACCCGGCGGTCGGTGCAGACATCGGAGAAGTAGAGCTCGCAACCCGGTTTCAGCAGGCGCCGGCCTGCAGATCACTGCTGCTCTGCAGCGTCCTGCCATAGTAGGCTTTCACCAATTCGGTGGCACACTCCCATCTCCTGGCTCCTGCGGCCGTGCGCCGGTCAGCCATGCATCTGCATGCGGTGCATCTGCATGTTGAGCATGCGGATAGTGGCGTTCATCGCCGCGAACACCTGGTTGGAATGAACCCCGCGGGTCTTGAAGGTGCCCTGGTCGCCGAGCCAGGTGATCGCGCACTCGGTCAGTGCATCGGTCTTGCCGCCCTTGGGGATGCGCACCTCGAAATCGCTCAGTTTCGGCAGCACTACACCGTGCCGTTTGACCACCTTGCCAATGGCGTTCATAAAGGCGTCAAAGCCGCCGTTGCCGATCCCTGCCGACAGCTCCACCTCGTCGCCGACACGGACGCGAATGCTGACGGTGGAGTCCAGATGCAGCCCCGAGGTGATCGAACAGTTGACCAGTTCGATGTAGTCGTAATCACGACCCTCGAGCACCTCGGCAATGATGATCGGCAGGTCGTCGAGGGTGATCGACTTCTTCGAGTCGCCCAGCTCCACCACCCGCGCCAACACCTTCTCCTGATTTTTCTCCGAGAGTGAGATGTCCAGCCGCTCCAGGTTCTTCAGCAGCGATGCCTTGCCGCTCATCTTGCCGAGCGCGTAACTACGCTGACGCGAGAAGCGCTCGGGGCTCAGCTTGGTATGGTAGAGGCCGCCCTTCTTGTCGCCGTCGGCATGTATGCCCGCGGTCTGGGTGAAGACGTCGGCGCCGACGATCGGCGCATTGTCCGCCAGCCGCTTGCCGGAAAAGTTCTCCACCATCTGGCTGAGCCGCGCCAGATGACTCTCGTCGATTCCCGTCTCAACCCCCATGCGGTCGCGCAGATTGACCGCCACCTCGGCCAGTGAGGCGTTGCCGGCCCTCTCGCCAAGGCAATTGATGGTGCAGTGGATCGACGCGGCACCGGCCCGCACACCGGCCAGGGCGTTGGCGGTACCGAGCCCGTAATCGTTGTGCGGATGAAAATCGAACTCCAGTTCGGGAAAACGGGTCACCATGTCCGAGACGCTGGCGAAGACCTCTTCCGGCGTCATCACCCCCAGTGTATCCGGCAGCATGAAGGCGGCGATGCCGGCGTTGCGCATCCGCTCGACCAACTCGTATACATACTCGGGGCTGTCGCGATAACCGTTGGACCAATCCTCCAGATAGAGATTTACCTTCAAACCCTGTTTGTGGGCATAGTTGATGGTCTTGCGGATATCACCGGCGTGCTGTACCAGGGTCTTGTTCAGCTGCCGCTTGCAGTGTTTCTCACTCCCCTTGGCGAGCAGATTGATCACCTTGCCGCCGGCGTCGCATATCCAGTCGACGCTGCGCTTGAAATCAACGAAACCCAGCACCTCGACGCGGTCTCCCAAATCCTGGGTCTCGGCCCACTCGACGATGTTGGCAACCGCCTCCTTCTCCCCCTCGGAGATACGCGCCGATGCCACCTCGATGCGATCGACCTTCAACTGTTCGAGCAGCGCCTTGGCGATATTGAGCTTCTCCGCCGGCGAGAACGAAACCCCCTGGGTCTGCTCGCCGTCACGCAGTGTGGTATCCATCAGCCTGATACGTCGTCTCTGCTCAACCATGGCGCTCTCTCAGGGTCTGCTGCATGTATGCCTTCACCTTGGCGCTGTCGGCATCGAGAATTGCGCAGCGCGTCTCTTTTTCCATCAGCCCCTGCAGAGATGGTGGCGGCTCCGCCTCCTTGCCGATCGCCCGCGCCACCGCGTCGCCGAACTTGGCCGGGTGCGCAGTCGCCAGGCAGATGGCGCCCGGATGATTGTGCGCCGCCCTGACGCCGACCGCGGTATGCGGATCGAGAATGTAGCCGTGCGCGCTGTAGGTCTCTCTTATCTGTGCGAGCGTCTCCTCCTCGCTGACCGCTTCGGCATGAAACAGCGCCGCCACCTCGGCCAGTTTATGCGGCGGGATCCGCAGCTCGCCGCTCGTGTTCATCGACGCCATCAGGCTGCTCACGGCTGCCGGATCCTCATCCATCAGGTAGTAGAGGTAGCGCTCGAAGTTGGAGGAGATCTGGATATCCATCGACGGACTGACCGTGTGATGAACCTCACGAGCCTGGTAGAGACCAGTGTTGACGAAACGGCTCAGAATATCGTTGCGATTGGTCGCCAGAATCAGGCGTTCCACCGGCAGCCCCATGCGCAGGGCGACGTAGCCGGCGAAGATATCGCCGAAATTTCCGGTCGGTACCGAGAAGCTGACACGGTGACCGGGATCGCCGCCGCTGACCCGACCCCAAGCGTAAAAGTAGTAGACCACCTGCGCCAGAATGCGCGCCCAGTTGATCGAATTGACCGCGCTGAGCGCGTATTCGGATTTGAACTCCAGGTCGTTGAAAAGCGCCTTGACGATGCGTTGGCCGTCGTCGAAGGTCCCCTTGATGGCGATATTGTGGACGTTGGCGTCGAGCACCGTGGTCATCTGCCGTTCCTGGATCGGCGAGACCCGGTTGTGCGGATGCAGTATGAATATATCGATGCGCTGTTGCCCGCGCACGCCGTAAATCGCCGCCGAACCGGTGTCGCCGGAGGTGGCGCCGAGGATGTTCAGGCGCCCGTCGCTACGCTCCAACAGCAGCTCGAACAGCTGTCCGAGAAACTGCAACGCGACATCCTTGAACGCGGCAGTGGGCCCATGGAACAGCTCCAGCACCTGCTGGTCACCTACTCTGACCAGTGGGGTTACCTCGGGGTGGGAGAAACTGGCGTAGGCACGCTCGACCAGCCTTTGCAGCTCCTCGGCATTCAGATCGTCACCGATGAAAGGGGCCATCACCGCGACCGCCAGATCGACGAAAGAAAGCTGCGCCCAGCGCTGCAACATCGGCCCGTCGATCTGCGGGAAGCGCTCCGGCAGCAGCAGGCCGCCGTCGGTCGCCAGCCCCATCAGCACGGCCTGGGAGAAACCGATCGGTTCCACACCGCCGCGGGTACTTAGATAACGCATTTCGCGAATCCTCGCCTAGAATCGATACAGATAAACCGGCAGATTATAGCAGCGTTGCCGGCAAGCTTCAGGCAGATCGAGAAAACTTCGCCGCCGCCAATCGGCTGCAAATCCTCGCCGTTCAGAGTAGTCTGGGCAACAGAGAAGGTCACAAGCGAACAGGCGGATGGCAGATGCAGGAATTTCCAATCGACCCCGACAGCAAGCTGGTGGACCGCTGTTACGCGCTGGTCTACGCGGCCGGTCGCAAGCGCGCCAGATTTCCCGAGAACTGCGTGCAGATCGTGGACTCCAGAGAGGCCGCACTGGCGGGAGCCAACGAAGCCGAGCGGCGCTACCCGGCCGTGGTCTACGGCCCATCGCGCTCGTCGGAGGGGCTGCGGCTCTACTATCTGGTCGAGTGGCTGGAGAACTGAGGCGCTACACCCGATGCCAGCACCTTACCGGCGCCGGCTGCCGGGTTTGCGCACTCCAGCCGGACGCGCGCCGCGCGACGACCGGGTGGCCCCGGAGGTTCGGCCGGCCATCGCAGTTGCGGGCTGGCGTGCCGGAACCAGCTGCCGCTTGCCGGGACCGATCAGGTCGGCGCGCCCCATGCGCTTGAGCGCCTCGCGCAGCAGCGGCCAGTTTTTCGGATCGTGGTAGCGCAGCAGTGCCTTGTGCAGGCGCCGCTGGCGCGCTCCGCTGGGCACCGCAATCTGATTCCCGGCGCGGCGTACCCGTTTCAAGGGGTTTCGTGCCGAGTGGTACATCGCGGTCGCCAGCGCCATCGGCGTCGGCAGAAAAGCCTGTACCTGATCAGGGCGAAAACCGTTGCGCTTCAACCAGAGCGCGAGATTGAGCATATCCTCGTCGCTGGTACCCGGATGCGCGGCGATGAAATAGGGGATCAGATACTGCTCCTTGCCCGCTTCACGGGAGAAGCGATCGAACATGCGTTTGAAGCGGTCGTAAGTGCCGATCCCTGGCTTCATCATCAGCTCCAGCGGCCCCGACTCGGTGTGCTCGGGCGCGATCTTCAGATAGCCGCCGACGTGGTGTGTGACCAACTCTCTGACATACTCCGGATCGCGCACCGCCAGGTCGTAGCGCAGCCCTGAGGCGATTGCAATCTTCTTGATCCCGGGCAGCGCGCGGGCGCGCCGGTAGAGCCGTGTGAGCGGCGCATGATCGGTGCCCATGTGGCGGCAGATGTCGGGAAAGACACAGGAAAGACGGCGGCAGGCGCGCTCGATCTCTGAGTCCTCACACTGCAGCCGGTACATGTTGGCTGTCGGCCCGCCCAAGTCAGAGATCACGCCGGTGAAGTCGGGCTGGGTGTCGCGAATCGTCTCGATCTCCCGCATCACCGACTCCTCCGAACGGCTCTGGATGATGCGCCCCTCATGTTCGGTGATCGAGCAGAAGGTGCAGCCGCCGAAGCAGCCACGCATGATCGGTATCGAAAAGCGGATCATCTCCCAGGCAGGGACGCGCGCCGTGCCATAGGCAGGGTGCGGGCGCCGGGTATAGGGGAACTCGTAGAGCCGGTCCAGCTCTGCGCTGGAGAGCGGCAGGGGTGGCGGATTTAGCCAGAGGTCGCGCTTGCCATGCCGCTGCACCAACGCGCGCGCGTTTCCCGGGTTGGTCTCCAGATGCAGCACCCTTGAGGCGTGGGCGTATAGCACCTCATCTTTCGCCACCTGATCATGCGATGGCAACCGCACGTAACTGCGGCTGCGATCGGGCCGGGGCCTTATGCGCGGCGGCGGAACCCGGACCTCCGCGGTGGCGGGAGCGAGGGCGCTGCGTTCGGCGTAGGGATTCTCGCGTGCAATGACGGGGCCCGGTGTATCGAGCTTGCTGGAGTCGATCTCGCTCCAGCCGGCCGGCAGCGTGCTGCGCATCAGCGCGCTGCCGCGGATATCCTCGATCTCGGTGATTGCCTCCCCCGCGGCCAGTCGGTGCGCCAGTTCCACCACCGCCCGCTCGGCGTTGCCGAACAGCAGCATATCCGCTTTCGAGTCGGCTAGAATCGAGCGGCGCACCTTGTCCGACCAGTAGTCGTAGTGGGCGATGCGCCGCAGGCTCGCCTCGATACCGCCGATCACGACCGGCACACCTTTGTAGGCTTCCCGTACCCGCTGGGCGTAGACCACGACAGCACGATCGGGGCGCCGGCCGCCGACGTCTCCGGGGGTATAGGCGTCGTTGGAACGAATACGCCGCTCTGCGGTGTAGCGGTTGACCATCGAGTCCATGTTGCCGGCGGTCACGCCGAAGAAGAGATTGGGGCGCCCGAGTACCTTGAAGGGATCCGCTGAATGCCACTGCGGTTGGGCGATGATGCCGACGCGAAAGCCCTGCGCCTCCAGAAGCCGGCCAATCAGTGCCATGCCGAACGAGGGGTGGTCGACGTAGGCGTCGCCGGTCACCAGGATAATGTCGCAACTGTCCCAGCCGAGTCCATCCATCTCCGCGCGCGACATCGGTAGAACCGGTGCCGTGCCGAACCGTTTCGCCCAGTATCGGCGGTATCCAAACAGGTTCTGAGGGGTCTGCATGCTGGTCTGCAAAGCGTCTCCTGCCGGACCGGACGAGCGCCGGGAAACCTCCGGCTGATCAGAGTCGACAGATTATACCCCAGGCCGGCCATGCCGCTTCACCCGCCCACCGCAAGCGGAATCAGCAGCGGCGAGGCGAGCGCCGAAAGAGCGGGAGCGCCCCTCTCTGCAAAGCCTATCGTCGGCCAGGCTTCGCCCATTTGACATCCGCTTCAACTGGGTGCTACATAACCCTTCGCACACGTTTTTTCTTATGCCAATGATAGCGAAGAGCGGCCACCGAAGATGCTGTGGGGCCTGTCCCGGCCCGACTTCGGTGGCTCGTCAATAATCTCAGTCAGGAGGTACTGGAGTGTGAAAATGAGAGCAGCTGTTGTCTTGAGTACGGTTATGGCCTTCGGGTCCGGCATGCTGGTGCTGCCGGAGAGCGTCAGTGCCGGTAACATGTTCAACAACATGATGAACCCGTCGAAATGGTTCGGTAGTAAAAACAACCGCTACGACGACTATTATGATGATGGCTACTATGGTGGTCCCCCTCCCGGTTACGGCTATGGCGCACCCGGCTATGGCTACGGTGCACCCGGCTACGGCGCGCCAGGATACGGCGCACCTGCCTACGGCGCGCCCGCGTATGGCGCCCCCACCTATGCTGCTCCCGCTGCGCCTGCGGCGGTCGCGCCGGCACCGGCGCCGGTCGATAACTCTGCCGAAAGGATCAAGGCCCTCGAAGACCGCATCCGGCAGTTAGAGGCGAGCCAGAAAGCGGCTCCGCCCGCGTATGGCGGAAATCCCTACCCACAGCAGGCGCCGGCTCCCTATCAGGCGCCATCAGGGGGTGGCAGCTACGCGCCGCCTCCGGGCTCGGCATTCCGACCGACCAACTAGTCAACACCCTCCGGGAACCCGTGTCTTCGCGCACGGGTTCCCGCCCCACCCTGCGCCGCACTCTGACCTAAAGAAGCCGCTCCTCCTGCCGAATCCCCGTTAGAAGCAGTTTTCTATTTCCGGATGAACGACGAGGATTGGTCATGACCAGTTTTATTCAATCTGTCGATGCACGTACCCAGCTGGCGGGCACCAACAGGCTTGAAGTACTTCTTTTCAGTCTCGGTACGGACACCCACACCGGACGGGATGAGGTCTTCGGCATCAACGTATTCAAGGTCCGCGAAGTAATGCACGTTCCGGAGATTACCCGCGCACCGGAGATGCCGGCTGCAGTCGAGGGGATGGTCAGCCTGCGCGGTACCATGGTGCCGGTGATCAACCTGCAGCGATTCTGCAACGTTCAGACCGACAGCACGCCGCGCATCCTGATGATCACCGAGTACAACAAGCATATCCAGGGTTTTCTGGTCGACTCGGTGGATATGATCGAGCGGCTCAACTGGGACGAGGTCAAAGCACCGCCGCAGATGCTGACGAGCCGTCTCGGTGGCCTGGTCACCTCGGTCGCCGAACTCGACAACGGCAGGCTGGTGATGATCATGGACGTCGAAAAGGTGCTGGCCGAGACCGCCGGTTTCTATGACGATGAAGCGGTGTACGAGGGGATCACCCGCCAGGAGAACAGTGATACCACGGTGCTCTTCGCTGACGACTCCAGCGTCGCCCGCTCACAGATCAAGAAGACCATGGAAAAGATGGGTATCCGCTACATAAGCACCATCAACGGCCTGGAAGCCTGGAAAATGCTGACTACCCTCGCCGAACAGGCGGAGGCCACCGGTGGCCGCGTCTCGGACAAGGTGCAGATCATTCTCACCGACGTCGAAATGCCGGAAATGGACGGCTACGTGCTTACCAGAAAGGTCAAAGGGGATGCACGCTTCTCCGATATTCCGATCATCATGCATTCGTCGCTAACCGCCGACGCCAATCAGATGCTCGGCAAGGGTGTCGGCGCCGACGCTTACGTTCCCAAATTCCAGCCCGCGGATCTGGCCAGAACCCTCTCGTCTCTGATCGAAAACGAGCAGTGACCGCTCGCTGATAACGTCTATTTCCGGCCTGCCCACCCTGACAGGGGGCGGGTCGCGCGCCAGAAGCGCAGCAGATGGCGCCGTCGAAGCCTGAACTCAGTTCCATCGCAACCGCTGAGCCGCAGCGACTCAAGCCTGCCGCTGCGCAACGCTGCCAGCCAGGACTCCAGCCACCTCTCCAAGCGCAGCAGCTCCTCCCACCAGGCAAAGGGATCGGCGCGGAGCGTCGGGCGCCAGAGCCGGTCATAGACCGCCAGCGTGGGGAGCTGAAGTCGCCTCTGCGGATCCGGCGGCCGGCTGTCGTCGAGCGCGACCCCGGCCAGCGATGCCACTCCCCTGGCCAACAGGCCAGCAGCGTGGATACGCTCGTACCTGCGCTCGGGCGCTGCTGGGAGAGGCCCGGATCCCGATAGCCACACCCCGTTCACCGGCATCTTCCCAAGCGCTTCGCGGTCGATGTTCACCGGGTCGGAAAAGAGCAGCATCTGCGCCTCGTTGAGTAGCGCATGCCAAGCGAGTCGTCCCTCGCCGCGCGGCAGGAAGAGATCCATATTGCGGCCGAACGCCTCGCCGAGGCTGTGGCTTCTGACCCCGCAGCCCGCAGGGGGCGAGAGATACCAGCGCCCGGGTTCGTTGACCTCGACCAGCCGCCCATCGCGTTGAAAATGTTCTGCGAAAGAGCGTCCCAGCGAATCCAGCTCCTGCGCGGAGACGTCGAAATCCAGTGTATCGAAGAGCAGCAGGCGGCTCTGGTCCGGTCGCAGGCAGACCGGTTCGACCAGTATCCAGCACCGTTCGTCGCGCGGCAGACCCAGCGCAACCCGCTCTATCGCCGCCACAGGCGCATCCTGGTTGGCGGTATCGATGCCGAACAGCCCGCAGAGCGTCGACTCGTAGTCGACTCCGGGTAGCGGGGCGACATCGGCACGGGACAGCAACCTGGTGATGCGGGGGCTCGACGGAAGCTGTTGTCCCAGTGCTGGCGGGGGTGGCGCGGTCAAACCCGGCAGCAGCAGGCAAAGCTCGCTCAAGGCAGCGCTTTCACCATCAACGAGACCAGTTTTGCACCGCCATCGGTCTCCTGCTGTCCAACTTCCGCGAATCCTATCGATTTGTGAAATGCCAATGAGGCGGGATTGGCCGGCCGCAGATTGACCTCGCAGGCGAGTAGCGGTGCCTGACCGACGGCGCTCCTCTCCAGTTGGCGGTAGAGGTGCGCGCCCAGTCCGAGACGTGAGAACTTCGGCGCAATGACGATGCGATCGACATAGACGAACTCGGGGTAGCGTGCCGTGAACCAGCGATAATTAGGGCTCTGATAGCTGGCGTCCTGAAGCAGCGCCAGCATGAAGCCGGCAACCTCTCCATCCACGATCGCCAGATTGCAGCTGAACGACTGCCCGAATAGCTCCGCCAACTCGGCTGCGTCGATCCGGTTCACGTGCGGCAGGGCGCCTTCGTTGAGCGCCAGCAACAGCTCGAAATCCTCGGGTTGCGCCGGCTTGACGATGATGTTCATCCGTCGAGATGCTCGACCCTGATGAAGACCACCTTGCCGGTCACGCTGTTCAGCGATTCGATGCGTTCGATCGCGCCCATCACCTCGCCCTCGATCACCCGCCGGGTGAGTAGAATCAGTGACAGCTCACCGCCTCGCTGCTGCGGCTCCTTCTGCTGAATCGCCTCGATGCTGATGCCCGCCTCGCCGAGGATACCGGCAATCTGCGCCATCACGCCGGGCTCGTCGATCACCCGAAGACGCAGGTAGTAGGCGCTCTCGACCTGCTTCATCGGCAGAATCGGGAGGTCGCTCAGTTCGCCCGGTTGGAATGCGAGATGGGGCACCCGGTTCTCGGGATCGGTGGTCAAGACGCGCACCACATCAACCAGATCGGCAACGACCGCCGACGCGGTTGGCTCGGAGCCCGCGCCCGCGCCGTAGTAGAGTGTCGGACCGACCGCGTCGCCCATTACCAGCACCGCGTTCATGACACCGTTGACATTGGCCAGCAAGCGACGCTCCGGAACCATCGTCGGGTGCACCCGCAGCTCGACACCGCTGGCTACGCGGCGCGCGATTCCCAGGTGCTTGATGCGGTAGCCCAGCGACTCCGCGTACTGCACATCCTCGGGTTCGATGTTGCTTATGCCCTCGGTGTAGGTCCGCTCGAACTGCAGCGGGATGCCGAACGCAATGGAGCCGAGGATGGTCAGCTTGTGCGCAGCGTCGATCCCCTCTACGTCGAAAGTGGGATCGGCTTCGGCGTAACCCAGCGCCTGGGCTTCGGCGAGCACCTCGCCGAACTCGCGACCCTTGTCACGCATCTCGCTGAGGATGAAGTTCCCGGTGCCGTTGATGATTCCGGCCAGCCACTGGATTCGATTGGCAGCCAGTCCCTCGCGCATCGCCTTGATGATCGGAATGCCTCCGGCGACAGCGGCCTCGAACGCCACCGTAACCCCCTGCTGCTGGGCTGCGGCAAAGATCTCGTTGCCGTGCAATGCAATCAGCGCTTTGTTCGCAGTCACCACATGCTTACCGTTGGCGATCGCCCGCAGCACCAGCTCCTTGGCCGGGGAGTAGCCGCCAATCAACTCGATGATGATCTCCACCTCGGGGTTGTCGACCACCGCGAAGGCGTCGTCGGTGACCTGGATCTGCTCGATCCCCTGAATCGCCGATGCGTTGTATTCGCGCGCTGCCGCGTGCGTGATGCGAATGCCGCGACCCGCCCGCCGCGCGATCTCCTCCGCGTTTCGCGTCAGCACGTTGACCGTGCCGCCGCCAACCGTTCCCAATCCCAGAAGACCCACTTTTACTGGTTGCAAACCGCTTCTCCCTATAAATACTCAATTCAATGTTCGACTTGTGGTTCAGGTGCCGACCTTCCCATCCTGCCGTATCATGTCGCGAATACCACGCACCGCCTGGCGCGTGCGATGCTCATTTTCGATCAGCCCGAAACGCACATGGTCGTCGCCATGCGCGCCGAAACCTATACCCGGAGAAACCGCCACCTTGGCGTCCCGCAGCAGTTTCTTGGAGAACTCCAGCGATCCCATGTGACGGTACTGCTCCGGAATCTGCGCCCAGACAAACATCGTCGCCTTGGGTTTTTCTACCGGCCAGCCGGCCGCGTAGAGGCCGTCGCAGAGCACATCACGGCGACTCTGGTACATGCTGCGGATCTCGTCGACACACTCCTGCGGTCCCTCCAGCGCCGAGATGGCGGCCACCTGAATCGGCGTAAACATGCCGTAGTCGAGATAGGATTTCATGCGTGCGAGTGCCGCCACCAATGTCTTGTTGCCGCACATGAAGCCGACCCGCCAGCCCGGCATGTTGTAGCTCTTGGACAACGAGAAGAACTCGACCGCGATCTCTTCCGCACCGGGAACCTGCAGGATCGACGGCGCGGTATAGCCGTCGAAGACGATGTCGGCGTAAGCCAGGTCATGGATCACCCAGATGTTGTGCTCGCGCGCGATCTCGACCACTTTGGCGAAGAACTCCAGGTCGACGCAGTGGGTGGTCGGATTGGCCGGGAAGTTCAGTACCAGCATCTTCGGGCGTGGCCAGGATTCGAGAATCGACTCCTCGAGCTTGGCGAAAAAGTCGATTCCGGGCACCATAGGCACGTGCCGAATATCGGCACCGGCGATGACGAATCCGTAAGGATGGATCGGATAGGAGGGATTCGGCACCAATACCGAATCCCCGGGACCGACGCAGGCCAGCGACAGATGCGCCAGTCCCTCCTTGGAGCCTATGGTGACGATCGCCTGGCTCTCCGGATCAAGGTCGACGTCGTAGCGCCGCTTGTACCAGTTGCAGATCGCCGCACGCAGGCGTGGGATACCGCGCGACATCGAGTAGCGGTGGGTATCCTTACGCTGGGCGACCTCGACCAGCTTGTTGACGATGTGCTCCGGCGTCGCCTGATCCGGGTTTCCCATGCCAAAATCGATGATGTCCTCGCCCCGCGCTCGCGCCGCCGCCTTCAATTCGTTGACGATATTGAAAACGTAGGGGGGCAAGCGCTTGATTCTGCGAAACTCTTCCATCTCGGACGTTGACACGGGAACCTCTTGACTGGTGCTGAAAAAGATCGATACGCTAACCGACGACGAGGCAAAATGTCAACAAAATTAAATGGATAGATCCTGGTTTGCCGTTTACCCCCCCGGAAACTGCCCTGAACTCCGGTCGGTTAACGCACTTTGCCCGGCGGCGGGACAGCTGCTATCTTCCCGCCATGAAATTCTCCCTCGCGGATGCCGACGGCGGCTATACGATTCACGCTTACACCGATGAGCATATCGTGATCGGTGAGCGTCGCTACGATCGCAGCCTGATCCTGCAGCCCGAACGCATCATCGACGACTGGCCGGTAAGTTCGGTGGAACAACTGCAGGCGGAGGATTTCCGGCGGCTGGCGCAACTCGAACCCAACCTGGTTCTGCTCGGCTGTGGAATCAGACAGCACTTCCCGGCCCCCAGGCTTTATCGCAGTCTGACCGACGCGGGCATCGGCATCGAGATCATGACCACTGCGGCTGCTTGCCGCACCTACAATATTCTGGTCTCCGAAGGGAGGGCGGTCGTCGCGGCGCTGATTCTCTGAAGCGCAGGCGCCATCCGGCTACTCTTCCGCCACCGGCACCCCGGGATTCGGGTAACGCTCGACGATGCGATCGGATAGTTTGTGCAAAGAGGCCTGGTGCAGGGTGTCGGACTCCATGAGGATAAGCACCAGCACGGTCACCATGACCGGCAGAATCCCAAGCCCACCGATAAGCGCGTAGACCGCCTCTTTCATCATGCCGAGGTAGGTGTATCCGGCCCAGCCAAGCACGGTCACGGTGACCCCGAGAATCAGCATCAATATGAATATCCGACTGCGGGCCGCGCAGATCTGCCAATGCACCATTACGTACCAGCTGTCGCGTTGACGTGATCTGCGAGCGCGCCACAGCGTGTAGGATAGCAACAGCACGGAGGCGACCGGCACCAGCGCCAGCGGTTGCCAATAGGTCTTGGCCAGACCCAGTGCGGCAATGAACCAGAGAATATGGTTGCCGATCAGGTTGGTCAGAAAGATCTCATGCGGAATTTTCGCGCGATGACTCTCTTCGTCGGTAATCTGGAATTTCATGCAGCGGACAGCCGGCGCGGTGTGGATGAAAGACTAGCCAAGATTACCAGAATCCGCCTCGGGCGGACACAGCACGAGGAGTCCGGGGGCCTGTCGCCCAGGCGCAGGTTTCAGATCGTGTGAGGTGGGATTGCGACCCCTGGCGATCCGCCTAGGATTTACCGTCAGCGGCGCTGTCGCGCTTCTCCTGTTTGCGCGAGTAGAGATAGACGATCAGATTCTTGGAACCGAACATCACCGCCACGAAGGCGAGACCGATCAGAAAGCCCAGCCAGGGCTGGTCTCTGAGGACGGAGATGAACCACATCGTGTTGCCCATCGCAATCGATCCTTTCTGGTGATGGCCTGTGCCGGTAAAATATCAGCCGAGTAGACTTCCAGCCATGATAATTGTCAACAGTCACAGAGAGTTGTAGATCCATGGATCGAAAAATAGTAGTCAGCGTACTGGCCCTGACCCTGATCGCCCTGGCGCTTGCGATATCGCTCCCCGGCGGTCGCAAGGTGGACGACGAGCCCAGGCTTCCCTGGCTGGTTAGCGTAAATGCCGACGGATACTCCTCGGTGTTCGGTCTCACTCTCGGTGCCAGCCGGCTAGCCGATGCGCGCGCGGTGTTCGAGGAGCAGGGGGTATCCAACCTCTTCCTGTCGGCCGACGACGAGCTCTCTGTCGAAACCTATTTTCAGAGCCTCTACCTGAGCGGCATCCGTGCCGACATGGTGCTTACGCTCGAGCTCGAGCGGCCAACCCTGCAGCGCTATTTCGATCGTGGCGCGCGCATCAGCAAACTCGAGAGCGGCGCCAAGAAGGTCAACCTCGCCGGAGAAGACGAAGCCGCGCTGGCCGATGCCCGGATCGGGCATATCACCTACATTCCGGGAACCGACCTTTCAGAAGAGCTGATACTCAGCCGTTTCGGCGAGCCCGCCCGGCGTCTGGCCGAAAGTTCCGGCATCGTGCATTGGCTCTATCCCGACATAGGGCTTGACATCGCCGTCAACCCGGACGGCAAGGAGGTGCTGCAGTACGTGCAGCCGGGACGCTTCGGGGAGCTGTTGAAACCGCTGCAGTCGGGCACCGGGGAGTAGCGCCGACAACGCGGTGAAGAGCCCGCCGAAACCACCGGCGGGCTGCGAATTAGCGGTGTACTATTGCGGCTGATCGCGCAGGTAGTGGGGTCGGGCGCCCTGCTCCATCTCCCCCAGCGGGCGCATGAAAGTGTACTCCAAAGGTTCGCCCACCCAGGCCCTGCCGCTCTCATCGGCATTACCCGCCGGAATCGAAAAAGGCAGACTGGCAACCCAGGCGATCAGTCCAAGCGCCGAGGCTCCCAGCGTCAGGGGACGCACCAGCGCGACATCGGCCAGCATCTCGCCGGCGCCGGGTCGCTCCTGATAATCCACACCACCGCTGCCGTAGCTCTCCGCAACCGCCTGCATGCCGACACTCATCCCCAGGGCTGCCGCGAGACAGATCCGTTTGCTGTATTTCATTATCCACCACTCCGTAACATGGACCTCGGAATCAAATCGAAGAATAGCACAAATATCTCATGCTGATAGTCGCTTAGCGCGACAATAGTAGATGAAGGTTGCAATGCGCAGGCGAGGCCCCGGCAACCGGCACTAGGCCAGCCTCATCGCCCTGGGATCGATCGGCTCCGCGCTATCCACAGCCTGCCCCCCCGGCCTGTACTCAGTCAGGCATCTGTCACGAGCCGCGACTATCTCTGCGAATCGCTGTTCGCCCTCAGCTATGAGCAGCGCAAGTCCCGCGGCGATGCCCTCGGCCAAGGCGCCCTCCACAGCCTCAGCAACGCCCGGTTGCAATCGCTTCTTCAGCTGCCAGGGAAGAAACCAGGCCAGTGAGATCAACAGCGCCGAATGGATCGCATAGTCGATTCCGAGAAACTGGCCAGCCCCCTGCGTGCCCTGGTAGAAACCGACGACCAGATGGTAGGCGACCCAACCGGCGGTGGAGAGGGGCAGCAGCCATCCCAGCCGAACCGAAATTTTCAGCGCCGCGCGACGCAACCTGCTTCCCGGATGCAGCAGTGCCCGCGCGCAATCGCCGGATGCGGCATCGATGAAAGCCCGCCGCGCATCCTCCCCGCTCCAACGGTCCAGCGGCGCGAACGGCCGGATCGGTATTCCGGACCGGCGCAGTCGGCTTTCAAGCTCACTGTAGAGATCACGCAGACGCCGATCGTTGCGCTCGCTCCAAATCGCCTGCAGCATCCGCTCCGGCTGCATGTCGGGGGTAGCGGCAGGTTCCGTCTGACCAGCCCGCCAGGGCGGCGGCGTTTGCGGCGCCAGCGCGCGCGCGTAGAGCCGGCTGGCCGTGTTCAACTCATCGCTGATCGTCTCCACTCCTCTGGCGAGCATCTCATGCCAGTCGTGCGCGAACTCCTCCAATGGGTAGCCGCCGATAAGCCCGACCAGCCGTTCGCCCGCGCTCTGCAGCTCTTTCAGGCGCGCCTGTACGCCAATCTGCTGCAGCAGTTTCAATCCATAGGCCTCGATAGCCCGGTTCAACGTCTGCTCCAGCTGCGGAAACTGATCATCGACGACCGCAGCGGCACGACAGCTGGTGCGCAGAATCACGGGTTCGAGAAAACCCTCCGCGTGCAGACGTTGACGCAGATGCGCGATCTGCGCTTCGTCGCCCCGGTCCCAATGGTTCATAACGAAGAGCCAGGCATGCCGACCTCCGCGCTGCTGCACGAAACGCCAGCCGACATCATCCTGATAACGCTCGGGACTGACCACGTAGACCACCCAATCGATGTACGGCAGCCAAGCCTGTACCAGATCCCGATGTCGCTCCTCGACGCTGTCAAAGTCGGGCATATCGAGCCAGGCCAGCAGACGCCGACGGCTGTCGTCATGGTGGGCGATACGCGTCTCCGCCAGCGGCAGTTCGGCCGGCAGGGCATCCAGCTGATAGTCCTGGTGCAGGTAGAGCGTCACCTCCTGCGATGTCGGTCGCTCGACGCCGACCCGCGCGACCGCCTCACCGGCCAATCGATTGAGCAGCGAACTCTTGCCGACGCCTGTACCGCCGAAAAAGGCCACCAGCAGCGGCCGTTCTCCATGCCGCGCGAAGAGCGCCTCCGCCTGCTGACGCTCAATCTCTGCCAATGCCGCGACCTCCTCCTCGCCGAGCCAGCCCGCATCGCGAGTACGCTCCGCCCACTGCTGCAACTCAAGGTAACGCCGAGCAAACAGATCGTTCATACGTTCTCCCCAAGCAGCACGTCGATTCGCGCCAGCTGCTCGCCACTGATACCGAGACGGCACTCCGGCGCCAGCTCTGCGGGCAGATCGTCCAGGCTCTGCAGCAGCGGACCGTTGAAGAGTTGCGTATCGAGCAACCCCATCTGCACGATCTTCAGCTCCGCCTCGACCTGCTTCATATAGCCGCCGACGGCCCCTTCGGCCAAAAGCGAAGTGACCGCCAGCAGTGCCGGGGTCAACAGCAGATCGTTGATGCCGATACCACCGGTTTTCAACGCCAACGCAACCGCGGCGGCATCGGTGGTGACCCGCGCAGCACGCAGGCCGTTGAGCGTAGCCGGGTGCTGTTGCAGATGCCGGTAGAGGCGCTGACTGGCGTTCTCGATTTCGAGGTCGAACCCCCGCAGGTAGGATGCGACCGCGGCCCGCGCCCCGGCCTCCAGTTGCTCCTGTCGCTGCAGCTGCAGATCGAGCAGCCGGCGCCACCAGAGCCGATTGAGTTCGCTCCCTAGCGGCAGCTGTTCGCCGGCCAGACGCTGCAGCTCCAGCAGCAGGTGGGTGACACCGGCCAGCAGTATCTGCTGCTCCTGATCCTGATCTTTGGCAGCCAGCGCCAGCCTCGAGCCCAGCACGCCCCGCAGCTTGCGCGCCGGCCAAGTGAGTACCGAACGCACGCGACTCAGCGCGGCAGCGATCCCAGGGATCTCCAGAAGCTCCAGCAGACGCACCACTGCACGTTGCAGGGCGTAGGAATAGCGCGGATTTTCGAGGCAGTCGCGCTGATAATCGGCGCGCGACTCGTCGAGCGCGGTGCGCACCGCCTGCCGCCACATCTGCAGTGCCGCCAGTTCGCCCCTCAGCGGCACGCTCCAGGCTTCCCAATTCAGCCGCAAAAGCCGCAACGGCGGTTCTGCTGTCGCTTGTTCCACGCTGCTCACCAGAAAATCCCCCATCGCGCCGCGCAGATCCGTCGCCTCGCCGGTGGCGTTGAGTTTGCCGCCACCACCGGTGATATAGGGCAGCACCCAAATACCGGCGACCGCAATCCGCTCCTTCTCGAGCCGGCTTCGCAGCGCCGCGGTCAACGCCGCGCTCTCTTCCGGCGCGACCTTGTTCAGGCAGATCATCATCGGTCGTCGCAGCGGCGCGAGCAGGCGCAGCAGCTGCCAGACCGAGCGGTCGGCATACTTCTCGCGGCTCACCACCAGCAGCAGCGCGTCGGAAAGCGCGCAGATCTCCGGCACCGTATCGCGATACCCCCGGGATCCGACCGAATCGAAATCGGGCGTATCCCACAACAGAGCGGGGCGCGAGCAGAAGCCAACCCCTTCGTCGACGGGTAGAAGTTGAAATACGCCCTGCCGTTCCTCCTCTTCGGGCACACCCTGCCGCCACCCGGGCAAGGCATTTTCGATGACAGGAGCAACCCTGGTCATCGACCCCGCGGTGACAAACCCCTGCGCATGCCGGGTGAATCCCGCCAGCGGACTGGCAATGGCCCGCTCCTGGCCAAGCAGCAGGTTGACCAGTGTGCTCTTGCCCGATTGGGTCGGTCCGATCACCGCCAGCTGGGGCGGCAGCTCGTGGCCGGACTGGCGCAACGCGGCGACCCGCAGCGCGGCATTGGCGAGAATCAGCGCCCGCGACCGCTGCTCATCGAACAGATCGGGAAGCGCCAGCTGCCGCTGTCGCAGCTGCAGATGCTGAAAAAAATTAGAGAGTTCGGTCAATAACCTTTGCATACAGAGACTGGGGGGTGTCAGACCGGCTCAAGCGAGGTCGGATGTGCGCTGCATCAGGGGAGATTGCGGGGAGCGGTAGGCACTAGAGCGGATCATGCTTCTCCCGCTTGGGCTCGACTGCCTCGTTTTTTTTCGTTGTGCGGCTGCTGCCCGCGGCGGGCAGATCCTCATCCATCAGAATTCGATTCGCCTCACCCTCGAGATCCTCGAACTGTCCACTCTTCGCCGCCCAGAAAAACACCCCGACGCCCAGCAGGCCAAGGATAATCATTCCAGGGATCAAACCGTAGATTACATCCATTCTGTTTTGCTCTGTAGCGTCAGGAACACTTTAAGGTGTTACCTGAACAGGGTCCTGATTCGCGCCGCGTTGCCGATTACCAGCAGCGAGCTGACCGGCATCGAGACAGCGGCTACCAATGGCGTCACCAACGCCATCATCGCAAGTGGAACCATGATCAGATTATAGGTGATCGATATGGCGATATTCTGCCGTATCGTGCGCAGCGTACGTCGCGACAGCGCCCCCGCCTGCCGCACCTTCTCCAGTTCACTGCTCATCAGCACGATATCGGCACTGGCGATTGATACATCGGTGCCCGTACCCATCGCAATACCGACGTCGGCGCGCACCAGCGCCGGCGCATCGTTGACACCATCACCGACCATCGCCACACTGCAGCCCTGCTGCTGCAGCTCCCGAATGACCTGATCCTTCTGCTGCGGCAACACCTCAGCAATCACCCGCATACCACCCAGTTGTTCGGCGATGATCTCGGCGGTCTGCTGGCGGTCGCCGCTCAGCAGCGTGACTGCCATCCCCTCTCGCTTTAACGCCGTTATTACTCGCTTGGCATCGTCACGCAGTTTGTCGCTGATCGCAACCACCGCCTTGACCTCGCCTGCCTCGGCATAGTGGATATGCCCGATCCCCTGCCTGTCCAGACGCTCGGTCTCGGTGACAAATCCCGTGCCGATGACAACTCCCTGCAGCCGCATCCACTCACTGCTGCCGGCCAGCAACTCGACGCCCGCCAGGCGCGCCGACAGACCCAATCCCGGTCGATAGATCAGGTCTGTCAACTCCGCATCCGGTGCCAGCGCCCGCGACTGCTCGGCACAGGCAACTACCGCGGCGGCGAGCGGATGTTCGGAGCGCCGCTCCAGCAGCGCCAGCCGCGCTAGAACCTCGCGTACCTCCGGCGGCAGCTGCGCCTGATGTGGCAACCACCGCATTTGCCCGGTGGCGATCGAATGCACGCGCATACGCCCTTCGGTCAGCGTACCGGTCTTGTCGAACACGAATTCTCGGATTCCGGAGAGCGTCTCCAGCACCTCGCCGTTCTTGACCAGAATGCCATGCCGCGCTCCTTGACCCGAAGCGACCGCAATCGCCATCGGCGTCGCCAGGCCGAAGGCACAGGGGCAGGTAATGATCAGCACCGCTGTCGAAGCCATTAAAGCCTTTTCGATACCAGCACCCAACCACCAGAAAAAAGTTGCGATCGCCAAACCTATCGTTGCCGCGACAAACCAGGGGACGATACGATCGGCGACGCATTGAATCGGTGCCCGGCTCGCCTGTGCCTCCTCCACCAGATTGATGATTCGACCCAACGCGGTGTCGCGCAGCACCCCCTCGACCTCGACGATCAAGGCACCATGCCCATTGATCGTGCCGGCGCTGACCGCAGAACCAACACGCTTCTCTACCTCTTGCGATTCACCGCTCAACATCGCCTCGTTGACCGCACTGACCCCCTCCGACACCACCCCGTCCACCGGGATCCGTTCGCCCGGTTTAACCAGTACCTGTTCGCCTTGCTTGACGGAGCGGATAGGGACGATCTGCTCGCCGGCGTCACGCCTGACGGTTGCCACGCGTGGCTGCAGATCCAGCAGCCTTTGGGTCGAAGCCACCGCCTGGCGCTTTGACATCGCCTCGAGGTAGCGGCCCACCAGAATCACGAACAGAAAATTGACCACCGTATCGTAGTAGACCTCACCGGTGGTGTTCGCGCTCAGCGTCACGAACAGGGAGTAGCCGTAGGTAACCGTCGCACCGATGGCGATGGGCAGGTCCATGCCCAGATGCAGATTGCGCAGACCGCTCAAGGCGCCGCGGTAGAACGGATAGCCCGAATAGAGCAGCGTCGGCGTGGCAAGCGCGAATCCCACCCAATGGAACAGCGTTCTGTACTCGCCCTCGTCAGCACCGGCATAGAGCGCGATCGATACCCACAACAGATTCATCATCGTGAACCCGGCGAAGGCCATGCGATAGAGCAGCGCCCGATTCTCACGGCTGATGCGCCCCTCGGCGGTTTCGGGATCATAGGGAACGGCGGCGTATCCAATCTGCCCCAGACGTTGAATGATCGCCGACAGGCGGGTCTGCAGATTATTCCAACGAACGTGCAGCTTGCGGCCGGTGAGATTGACCCGCGCCTCGCTCACACCCGGCATCGACTGCAGACTCTTCTCGATCAGCCAGACGCAGGCCGCACAGTGAATCCCCTCGACCAGCAGGTGGATATCGCGCTGCTCGCCAAGCTCCGGTACGAACTCCTCCTGCACCTCGTCCAGATCAAAGAGCGCCAGTTCGCGCGGCAGCTCCGGGGGCGGGCCGAGCGGCGTCCCGTCGGGGGTGCGCTGGTAGAAGCCCTCCAGACCCGCGGCGTGAATCGCCTCGCACACCGAACGGCAGCCGTTGCAACAGAACGCTCTGGGCTCACCGGCGATGTTGGCTTCGACCCGCTCGACGGCGACCACCGGCAGCGAACAGTGAAAGCAATGCTCCGCCGCACCCTGCGCTGCCGGTTCTGTTGTAGCGTTTTCAAGACTCATCGTATCAAGGCAATGATCTGCGTGACGGAGCGATTGACCACACTCCGGAAGTCAACCGCATCTTTTACCACAAACTGCCAACACAGGCCGACGAAGGAACCTCGATGCCAGTAGTGTTGACACCGACATACCGGTGAGGGAGGGAGGAAATGGGCGCCGGACTGCGCCGGATCCATTCACCGGCGCGGCGGCAGTTGCGATCAGTTGACCCCGGCGCTTATCCAGTGCGGATGGTTGTATTCATCCTCGCCGTTTTTCACGCTGATCAGAATGTCCCAGGCACCCAGTAGCGGAAAACTCACCTCAGCGCTGTAACGGCCGGGTCCGACCACTTCCATCGGCAATGAAAAATCCTCTTTGGCATCCGAGGGACGGTAGGCGTAGAAGGTGACGGAGTCGGGTGTGATCGGCGCGCCCGTCGCGTCGGTCACCTGAAAATCGAACCTTCCCGGCTTGCCGATATCTATCTTTGGCGGCTCGCTCAGTTTCATCTTCCAACCCGGATCCCGCGCCAGTCGTTTCAGGCGGTTCTGTTCGTACTCCTGGCCACGCTCGTAGTAATTCTCATCGACCAGGCCCGGGTTGGTCTGCACCGCGAGATAGATGCGAAAACCGCTGACCAGCACGAACGCCACCAGAATTCCGACCCATGCGATTACCCAGGGACTTCTCCACGCACTCTGCTTGTCGCTCATATCGATCCCGGTCCCGTCGCGGTCGTGCCGCCTGCGCGGCCATGCACCGTCGCTGCCGTCATCTCGGCCCCACGAAGACGCTGTCGCGTTCGCTGATGTAGGTCTGCCCGCTGGCATCCTTACCCTCGGCGCGGAACCTGATCGGCACCGATTCACCAGGTATATTGGCGCGCGGTACGCTGACGAATACGGTTCTGGGCGTCACCTTGCCATGGCGCGAGTTCACCGGCTCTTCGGCGCCCGTGACCACCAAGCCCTCAAGCCCGCTCGCGGTGATCGTCACATCCATGTCGGCTGTCATCTTGTTCAGCACCTTCACCGTGTAACGGTTGCGGATTGAGCCGTCGCTCTGCATCACGAACAGCGGCTGGCGCGCATGCAGCACCTTGATCTCGATCGCATCCAGCGTCGAAAGTCCATAGGCAATACCCAGTAGCGAGAACAAAAGTACCGTTGCATAGATCCATACACGCGGCCGTCGCAACAACGCCCGCTGCTCTTTGCCGTTGAGCACATCCAGCGACTCGTAGCGGATCAAGCCCTTGGGCCGGTCAAGCTTCTCCATGACGATGTCGCAGGCGTCGATGCAGAGCGCGCACATGATGCACCCCTCCTGTTGACCGTGTCGGATATCGACCCCGGTCGGGCAGACAGCGACGCATTGATTGCAGTCGACACAGTCACCGGTGCTCTTCTCTTCAGCTTTTGGACCCTTCTTGACTCGGCCGCGGGGCTCGCCGCGGTGAAAGTCGTAGGTTGGCACTGCGGTGGTATTGTCCACCATCACCGCCTGGATTCTTGCATAGGGGCATAGCCAGAAGCAGGTCTGCTCGCGTAAAAAACCCGCCAATCCATAGGTGCCCGCGGTAAACAGTGACAGTGTGATCAATGCGGTAGGCCCCAGGCTGAAAGTACTCAGATCGGCCCAGAACTGGAAAGCGTCGACGAACCAGGTGATAAATCCGACGCC
>JAGRGU010000092.1:0-5645 GCA_020445335.1 Gammaproteobacteria bacterium | reverse complement strand
TCTTCGATCCAGGTATAAATATCGGTCCACACCGTTTGAAAACAGAAAAAGCCGCACCAGACGCGTCCGGCGATCGCCGTTACCACCGCCAGCAGTATGGCGAAGAAAAGCAGCAGCAGCGACAGCATCCAGAAATCCTGTGGCAGGATGGTCACGCCAAAGAGGTGAAACTGGCGACTGGGGATATCGAACAACACCGCCTGCCG
Source organism: Gammaproteobacteria bacterium (assembly GCA_020445335.1). Taxonomy (GTDB): domain Bacteria; phylum Pseudomonadota; class Gammaproteobacteria; order Chromatiales; family Chromatiaceae; genus HKST-UBA178. Next base: position 5,439 of record JAGRGU010000092.1, on the reverse strand, counting down.
GTCACCCCAGCGCAGATAGGGCCCAAAGAAGAACACCAGCCAGAGCGCATTGGTAAACCATTTCAAGTTCCGCCATTTGCCCTCCACCCGTTTGGCGTGGATGGTCTCGCCACCGGTATTGATGTGCCAGTGACCAGCCTCTTCGTACAAGGCATCCACGGCTGCATCGCGTTGCGTCTGCTGGTTGTCGCTCAACGGAGATCTCCTCTGCGGCCCGGGTCTGTTGAGACCGGAAAAAGGCCAAGGGGTTCAATACCCTGGACAGATAGAAAGGGATGATAATTGGGCATCAAGTCTACTTTAAGAACAACTTGAAACAATGCGAATTATCAATATTCTTCGCGCTAAAAAATCACAAAAAAAAGAGGGGAACCAAGTCCCCTCTCGAGTAGCGTACTTGCCAGGAAAGCTCAGATCACTTCTTGTGCGCTTCCGCATCTTTGGCGATCAATCCTTTCACCTTGAAGCCAAGGAAAACGACGATGACTATGCAGATAGCCACTGCAATCATCGAACCCCAGACTACCGGATCACTAATGCCCATAATCTCTTCCCCTTACTCTACTGCAGCACCCGGTGGTCATTCGACCACCGGATACTCCGGTTTTAAATCAAGACCAGCTACTGACCGCCGCCCAGTTTGTGGACGTAGACAGCCAGCTTCTTGATCTCATCCTTCGAGAGACGCTCGCCGAACGAAGGCATCACCGCTTCACGCGTGGCGGGGTCGGTGACGTCGTTGACACCATGCATGATGGTGTATTTGACGCTGTCCTTGATGCCCTGACCACTTTCGGGAACGAAACGGTAGAGGCTGTCGGTCAGGTTGGCCGATCCGAGAACCGCCATGCCCTTGCCGTCAATACCGTGGCAGGCGATACACCCCTTCTGCAGGAACAGCGGCGAGGAGGTCGGGTTGCCCGCGACGATCGCGTCCGCCAACTCCTCCACCTCTTCCGGCTTGAGGATCTTGCCATGCGCGGTCATGATGCCTTTGCGCCCCATGGTAACAGTCTGCTCGATGTTCTCGATGGTGCCGCCGTACAGCCAGTCATCGTCAACCAATACCGGGAAGCCCGGGCCACCCTGGCCGGCGCTGCCGTGGCAGGCGGCGCAGTTGTCACCGAACAGAACCTTGGCCGATGCGACGGTATAGGCTGAGAGACCCTCGTCCTGCAGGATCTCGGCCGCGCTCATACCCGCCAGCTTGCTCTCGAACTCAGCGCGTACCGCCTCGACTTCGGCGACACCCTGTTCATACTCGCCGATCTGGGTCCAGCCGGTAATACCCTTGGTGAAGCCCTCGCCGCCAGGCAGCGCCGGCCACATCGGATAGATCACGCCATAGGCGATCCACCAGATAATCGAAGCCCAGAAGCCAATCGTCCACCAGCGTGGAGGTGGGTTCGCCAACTCCCGCAGATTGTCGTCCCAGATGTGTCCGGTATTGTTTTCACCCGGAAATGGATTTTTATCCGCCATTGTTTTCTCCGCTATGAATTTTGTCGTCGTCGACCGGGATATATTTTTTCGACTCGAACTTGTCCCGGTTCTTCGGACGTAGGACGTAGAAGTAAAGTCCCACCATCAGGAGGAAGATGACCACCGTCAGGATGGTTCCCACCCAGTCGGTAGCGGTCATCGCCGCCCAATCGGTCTGAAAATACTCTCTCAGGTTACTCACGGTAGACCTTGTTCTCGTCCAGCTTGGCCATGGTTCCCAGAACCTGAAGGAACGCGACCACCGCATCCTCTTCGGTCTTGCCCTCGACCTCCTTGCCCGCCGCCGCGATATCGGCATCGGTGTAAGGCACGCCGACCATCTGCAGTCCTGCCATATGGGAACCAATCGAATCGTGATCGACCAGGTTATCCTTCAGCCAGGGGTAGTTAGGCATCACCGACTCGGGAACAACCGAACGCGGAGCCCGCAGGTGCTTGCGGTGCCAGTCGTCGGAGTACTTGCCGCCGACACGCGCCATATCCGGGCCGGTACGCTTGGAGCCCCACTGGAAGGGGTGGTCGTACATCGACTCGGATGCCAGCGAGTAGTGGCCGTAGCGCTCTTTCTCGTCGCGGAACGGGCGCACCATCTGCGAATGACAGGTATAGCAGCCTTCGCGGACGTAGACGTCACGACCCGCCAGCTCGAGAGCCTTGTAGGGGCGAACACCGTCGCCCGGCTTGTGGTCGTTGAGAGTCTGCCCCTCAGCGCGCTGCCAGACCAGTTCCGGCGCCTTGTTGTGCTCCATCGTGCTCTTCAGATAGAACAATGGAACAATTTCCACCAGGCCACCAACGGAGAGCGCAATCGCCAGAACGATCAGCAGTCCCCATACATTTTTTTCCATGCTTTCTTGCATTGCCATTTTCTTTTACTCCTCTTAAGCAGTGGCAGGAGCACTGCGTGCAGCCTGCACGCTACCTTCAGACGAAGCCTTGGCAACAGTCATCAGGATATTGAATACCATCAGCACCGCACCCAGCAGGAAGATGGCTCCACCGACTGCGCGCATCGCGTAGTAGGGGTGCATCGCCTCGACCGACTCTGCGAAGGTGTAGGCCAGGGTGCCGTACTCGTCGTAGGCGCGCCACATCAGACCCTGCATGATACCCGAGACCCACATTGCGACGATGTAGACCACGGTACCAATGGTAGCGGTCCAGAAGTGCGCGTTGACCAGCTTGGAGGACCAGAGCTCTACGTGGAACACCCTTGTCATCAAGTGGTAGATGGCGCCGATTCCAACCATCGCCACCCAGCCCAGGGCGCCGGAGTGCACATGGCCAACGGTCCAGTCGGTGTAATGCGAGAGCGCGTTGACGGTCTTGATCGACATGACCGGGCCTTCGAAGGTCGACATGGCATAGAACGCAAGCGACATGATCAGGAAACGCAGCACGTAGTCAGTGCGCAGCTTGTCCCAGGCACCGGAGAGCGTCATCATGCCGTTCACCGCGCCACCCCATGAGGGAATGATCATGGCCAGGGATACGGCGGCACCCAACGAACCGGTCCAGTCAGGCAGCGCGGTGTATTGCAGGTGGTGCGCACCCAGCCAGACATAACCGAACATCAGCGCCCAGAAATGGATGACCGACAGTCGGTAGGAGTAGACAGGACGGTTTGCCTGCTTGGGCACGAAGTAGTACATGATGCCGAGGAAGCCAGCAGTCAGGTAGAAGCCCACCGCATTGTGTCCCCACCACCACTGGATCATCGCGTCCTGTACGCCCGAGAAGATCGAGTAGGACTTGAACATACCCACGGGCACAGCCAGGCTGTTGACTACGTGCAGGTAGGTGATCATCACCATCATGCCCAGGAAGAACCAGTTCGACACGTAGATGTGCGAGGTCTTGCGGTTGGCGATGGTCATGATGAAGTTGAACATGTAGGAGAGCCAGACAACCGCAATGGCAACGTCGATCGGCCACTCGAGTTCGGCGTACTCCTTACCCTGGGTCAGACCCAGCGGGAAAGAGATAACCGCGGAGACGATGATCAAGTTCCAGCCGATGAAGGTGAACCAGGCCAGCTTATTGCTCCACAGACGCGTAGCGCAGGTACGCTGCACGCTGTAGAAGGCCGTCGCCATCAGCGCACATCCCCCGTAGGCGAAGATGACAGCGTTGGTATGGAGTGGACGTAGACGCCCGAAAGTAATGTATTCCAGATCAAAGTTCAGAAATGGCCAAGCCAGTTCCGAGGCGATGTATACCCCGACCAGGGCGCCTACCATTAGATAAACGGCTGCCATGACCGTGAACCAGCGCACGACTCCATAGTCGTACTTTTGCTCAGCTGCGGCGTCCATGAACCCCCCTCAAAAGTTAAAAAACCCAGTGAATTACTACAAAAAATGTAAGGAAATCCCCACGTCAAAACCCCCAGGATAGGCGTTTTGAGTGGGCGGTATGACACAGCAAAACCTGACAAATGTCAATATAGCCGAGGGGTTAAACCCCTTGCCGCAAGCTCGAACGGAAAAGCTATCGTATTGTTTTTACTTAACTAATTCAGATTCCACAGTTCTTGATCTAGATCAAAAAAATCTAATAGACTTATTTTCTGGAATACCCCGGGAGAGATGCAGCGGACTCGCCTCGACCAGCCGCTCCAGCACACTGGGATCGACAATCCGGACCAGCTTGCGCTGCAACCGGATCGCACCGGATTTGTGCAGCCGTGTCAACACGCGGCTGACAGTCTCCGCAGCGAGCCCCAGATAGTTGCCTATATCAGAGCGTGACATCGTGAGGGTGAATTCCGCGCTGGGGAGTTTGCGCCTGGCGAGGCGCTGCGAGAGGTTGAGCACGAAACCGCAGATGCGCTGCTCGGCGGACTGATGCACCAGCGACGAGACCAGCTCATGGCTGAGCATGACCTCCCTGCCCAACAGATCGATTATCGAAGCCTGCAGTGCCTCGAGCGGCCGCCCTGATTCCGGCAACCGCGGTATGCGCAATTCGCAGATGCTGCTGCGCTCCAGCGCCCGTGCGGTGCAGGGATAGGTTTGTCGGGACATCGCCTCGACACCGATCAGTTCGCCCGGAAAATGGAAACCCACAACCTGATCCGGTTGCGAGCTGCGGCTCATGGAGGTCTTGAAGGAGCCGGACTTGACCGCGAAGATCGAGTGGAAGTTCTCCTGCTGCCGGAAAATGGTCTCGCCCCGCTGCAGCGGTTGGCGCCGCAGCAGGATCCCCGCAGGAACCCCACTCTCCTCCTCGGCGTAGTCCAGTACGTCGCAAATCGGATCGAGGCCGCACTGCTCGCAGGCAACCTCGACAATCCCCTCTGGGCTGCTGCATACCTTGCACTGCTCGCGTTGGGCTGAGAGGCTGCGTCTGTTCATTTGATTCGAGTGTGAGATCCTCGTCGGGTTAACCGTGATGATAACAGTAGCCCTTTTGCACTGTGCAGTCGCTACCCGGTCGGTCTACACGCAGTGAGAAGGAGGACGACGGTCTATTTGAATATCGCTTCCACCGAGAAACCGTCTTTTTCGAGGATCATTCGCAGACGCTTGAGCGCATCCATCTGGATCTGACGCACCCGTTCCCGCGTGACGCCCAGTTCGTTGGCGACCTGCTCCAGGGTCGAGTTTTCGTACCCGTGCAGGCCGAATCGTCTCTCGACCACTTCACGCTGCTTCTGGTTGAGCTTGCTCAACCAATGGTCCAGATTGGCGTTGAGTCCCTCGTTCTGGATACTCTCCGACGGATCCTCCATCTGCCGGTCCGGAATGGTGTCCAGCAGTGGTTTGTCCGCGTCTTTGCCGAATGGCGTGTCAACCGAGGCAATGCGCTCGTTGAGCCCAAGCATCCGCTTGACCTCGCCGATCGGCTTGTCGAGCAACTCGGCAATCTCCTCCGTAGTCGGCTCGTGATCCTGGGTCTGCGCCAGATTCCGCGCCGCGCGCAGATAGACGTTGA
>JAGRGU010000091.1:5976-7726 GCA_020445335.1 Gammaproteobacteria bacterium | reverse complement strand
TGGCGAATCCACCAGGTGGCGTACGTTGAGAAGCGAAACCCCCGCTCAGGATCGAATTTCTCGACCGCGCGTATCAGCCCTAGATTACCCTCTTCGATCAGGTCGAGCAGCGCCAGACCGCGATTCATATAACGCCGCGCTATCTTTACCACCAGGCGCAGGTTGCTTTCGATCATACGCTGACGCGCTGGCATATCCCCTCTCTGCGCCAGGCGGGCGAACTTGACCTCCTCTTCAGCGGTGAGCAGATCCGAGCTGCCGATCTCGCTCAGGTAGAGACGGGTCGCATCGACCTGCACGCGGGAGAGGTCACCCGCATCATACGAAACAGGCTCATCCTCTTTGTCGTCCTCCGTCTCATCTTCCAGTTCCGAATCGACTGGGTCGCACTCCGCTTCCAAATCCATCTCCTCCTCATCGTCAGACGTGATGCGATCTGTCATGGGTATGTTTCTAACGCCGTCGCGGAAGCAGCGTCAGTGGGTCCACCGGCGTGCCGTTCCTGCGAATCTCGAAATGGAGTTTGGGCCGCCCTCCACCCTGCTCTCCCATCTCCGCCACGCTTTGCCCGCGTTTCACCACATCGCCCTCTGCCACCAGGAGCCTGCGATTGTAGCCATAGGCGCTCAAATAGTTTTTGTTGTGCTTGATAATGATAAGCCGACCATAACCTATCAGGCCACTGCCTGCATAGACCACCTTACCACTTTCCGCAGCGGCCACCCGCTGGCCGAGTCGACCACCGATTTTGATACCCTTGCGAGCGGGATCCCCTTTGGCGTAGCGCTGCAGCACCTGACCCTTGGCCGGCCAGCTCCAGAGCAGACTGCGGGGTGTGGTGGCAACCTTTCCGGCTTCTGTCCGATGCGCACCCGGTGATGGCCGCTTCCCCGGTGCACCGCCACTCTTTGCAGATCTGGTCGCAGAAGAATCTGCAGCCCGTTTTTGTCGCACAGTCGGCCGCAGCACGCCGGATGCGGCAGCATCCGCTACGTCGCTCAGACGCAGACGTTGACCGGGATAGATGGTGTACGGATAACCGATGGAGTTCCAACGCGCCAGATCGGGGTAGTCCACTCCATAGCGCCATGCGATCGTGTAGAGCGTATCCCCGCGACGCACGCGGTGATACTGGTAACGTGATCGATTGACGACACGCTTTTTACCAGCTGGCTGTTCGAGCGAAACGACCGCTGCACGTTTGGGGGCGCTGCAACCGCTCAGGGCTCCGGCCACAAACAACGGCAGGCAGAGCAGCAGCATCCGGCCCAGCAACGGCGCCAGCTGGCGAACGCAGTGCTGCGGCGCAACCCTGCCCGCTCCGGGAAGCACGATTTTCCGCTTGTCGTCTCTCTCAGGCACGCGCCGAACACCGGCATGCGAACCGTCGCGGCGACGTCGGCCCATATCCTCTCCAATTCATCGCTGCGATTTCCAGCAACCCAGGAACAAGCTTCATGTGGACAGGCGATTGCCGACGGAACCGCAAGCGGCACCCTGCACTGGGGTATCCGGCAAGGCATCGCATCCCGTGCCGCTAAAACTTCGCCGCCAGAATCACCAGCACCACCAACGCCACCATCACCCAGCCGATACGATCGATATAGCGCCTGAGCGTCGCTTCCATCTTCTCACCGCCCCAGGCCATCAGCGCAGCGACCAGAAAAAAGCGGGCTCCTCGTCCGATCGCCGAGGCCACCAGGAACGGCAGCAGCGCCATCGATATCACACCGGCCGTGATGGTGAACAC
>JAGRGU010000091.1:0-5848 GCA_020445335.1 Gammaproteobacteria bacterium | reverse complement strand
CCGATCAGATAGCCGAACAGACCACCCAGCACCGAGGCGATGGTGGTGATCAACGCCAAATACCAGGCCCGCTGTGGCGCCGCCATCGCCATCGGCGCAAGCATCACATCCGGTGGTATCGGGAAGAACGAAGACTCAGCGAAACTCAGACCCGCCAGATAGCGTGGCGCGTGGGCATGTCGGGACCAGTTCATTGCCCGCTCATAGAGAGATGAGAAGAGTCGCATTCATGCTGTCCTTACAGATTGATCCGATACCTGCGGCACAAGGAACTTGAACAATACCAGGCTGTGCAGTTTGCCACTGAAACCATCGGATACGAGACAGTCCACGCAGATGACAGCAGGCCATTGTCAGGATACTCAACGCCAATGCCACGCATCCGAGCCGCTACAGGTTGCTCCATGGTCTGTGCAGTGGCCCCTAAACTGTGCCACCGAGCAATGGGACGAACACCACGCGTTCCAGCAACTCTTTCTCATAACCGTCGCTGGTACGGGTAACACGCACCAGCACCTGATCCTGTCCGATTCCAATCGGCAGCACCATGCGTCCGCCCGGCCGCAGCTGCTCGACCAGCGCCCGTGGAATTCCTTCCGGCGCAGCGGTGACCAGGATACCGTCAAACGGGCTGTAGTCCGGCAGCCCCATACCACCATCACAGTGCCGCAGACGGATGTTGCGCAGCGCCAGTTCCTGAAATCGCCTGCGTGCCAGCTTCTGCAGTTCCGCGATTCTCTCCACGCTGTAGATGCGTTTGACCAGGCGCGACAGGACCGCTGTCTGGTAGCCCGAGCCGGTGCCGACCTCGAGTACCGTCTCCAGCGGTCCGGCCTCCAGCAGCAATTCTGTCATGCGCGCCACGATATAGGGCTGGGAGATCGTCTGTCCGTGGCCGATAGGCAGCGCGGTATCTTCGTAGGCGCGGCTGGCGAGCGCCTCGTCAACAAAGATGTGACGGGGCGTTGCGCGGATCGCATCCAATACCGCCCGACTGCGAATTCCTTCGGCGCGCAGCCGGCTGATCAGCCGCTCCCGGGTGCGCTCGGAGGTCATGCCGCTGCCACGGTGAATGGGATTGATCATTCCGTTATCCCGGACAGCCAACCGCCGAGCCTCTCCAACGCCGTGTGCCGGGTAAGATCGACCTGCAACGGCGTCACCGAAACATAACCGTCACGCACGGCGTAAAAATCGGTACCCGTACCCGCATCCTGCTCCAGTCCGGCTGGACCCACCCAGTAGATTATCCGCCCGCGCGGATCCCGTTCGCGCACCACCGGCTCGGCTTTGTGCCGGTTACCGAGACGAGTCACCTGAAAACCCTTGAGTGCGGAATAGGGAAGATCGGGGATGTTGACATTGATGATGCTGTCGGGAGAGAGCGGCGATCGTTCCAGGTGCTGGACCAGCTTCACCGCCACCTGCGCGCCGGTCTGGAAGAATTTCGGCCGATGGGAGTTCATCGACAGCGCGATCGCCGGTAAACCCAGAAAGCGCCCCTCGGTGGCCGCGGCAACGGTGCCCGAGTAGAGCACATCATCGCCCAGGTTGGCGCCGGCATTGATACCGGCGATCACCATATCGGGCTCCTGCTCCAGCAATCCCGTGATCGCCAGATGGACGCAGTCGGTGGGCGTTCCATCGACACGAATGAAGCCGTTCTCCGCACGTTCGGCGCGTATTGGATTGTCCAGCGTCAAAGAGTTGCTGGCCCCGCTCCGGTTCCGCTCCGGGGCGACCACGGTAACTTCGGCCAGTGGCGCCAGGGCATCGTACAACGCTCGCAAACCCGGTGCCTGGTAGCCGTCATCGTTACTCAACAAGATCCTCATTTCAGCCTGCTGCTTGTAGAAATCTGAGCGAACGCAAAGCTGAGACTATACTGGAAATAGCGTCGTGACTCATCTGCCCGGATCGTAGCGGAGCCTCCGGGAAGTGGAATCCCGAAACCACCGTTTCACCCGCCATTGCTGGTAACATTGCTCGCCAATCGGTCCGTCGGGACAAGCTTATGAGCGACGACGAAAAACAGACAGAGCCGGATATCGATCTGTTCCGCTCCGAGATGGAGAGCGCCGAACGTCTGCGCCATGATCGTGTCGAACCCTATCGCAGAAAGCTGAGGCCCTTTCCGCTCCCCGTCGACGCAAGTCAGCGCACGCAGGCTGAAGGCGACGAGCTGGCCGACCTCAACATCGAGACCGGCGACGAGCTGGAGTTCGTCAGGCCCGGCATCCAGAAGCGGCTGTTTCAGGAACTCAGACGCGGACACCTGCCGCCGCAGGAGTCACTCGACCTGCATGGTCTGCGCGTGCATGAAGCGCGAACCGAACTGGTCCGCTTTCTCAATTTCGCCAGGCACCACCGGCTGCGCGTGGTGCATATCATCCACGGCCGGGGCTACGGCTCGCAGGCGCGCCAGCCGGTGCTGAAACAGAAGGTGAACCAGTGGCTGCGCCAGCGCCCGGAGGTGCTCGCTTTCTGCTCGGCACCCCGCTTCGACGGAGGATTGGGAGCGGTCTATGTGCTGATCAGCCGCAAGGGGCAGGAGTGATCAGAGCGCCGACCGGTAGTCAACGATCTCGCGTAACAACACGGTGGCAAAACTCCCCTTGGGGAGGAAGAACGCCAGCTCCAACTGATCGCTGTGCAACGACCAGTCCAAATCGGCAACCACCGCACGCAGCGCGCGCCGCTCCGGCTTCAGCGATGCACCGGCCAGACCGGCACTCAGGTCGCTGCAAGCATCAGCCGCCCAGCGCTCGAGTGCAGCCGCCGCGCCTGCCGCCCCCGTCTCGCCGATACCCCAGAGCGGACCACTGGGGTGAATCTCCATGGCCCGCAGGCGCTGCTCGATCACATTGTCTCCGGGCTCCAGCAGAAAGCTGTTGCGGCTTCCGTTCAATATCAGACGCTCCCCATCGAGTGCCCGTTCCCAGCTCCCCTCCCTCACCCGCCGTGCCAGCAACTGGTTGAATATCTCTGCGCGAGCGGCGGAGAGGTAGAGCCCGCGCTTGTGGCGCGAGAGTCGACCGCCACGACGGGCGAACATCGCCCGTGCGGCGTGCAGGTTCCCGCCGTTGCGGCCAAAGCGCTGTTCACCGAAGTAGTTGGGAATACCACGGGTCGCCAGCTGCGACAACAGCGATTCCAGCCTGTGGGTGTCGCCTTCGAGCCGACGCAGACGAATGACGAAGCGGTTGCCCCTGAGCGCACCCGGGCGCAGTTTGCGGCTGTGTCGCGCGCGCTCCAGCAGCCGAAACTCGTCGGATCCGAGTGCTGTCCAATCGGGCTCGGGGCGACCGGCAAGGCGCAACGAAAACCATTGCCGCGCCACCGCATGCCGGTCCTTCAGCCCCGCGTAGCTGACATCCGAGCGAGCCACGCCGGCATGTCTGGCGATCTGCGCCGCGACCCATTCTGTGTTGGCGCCCCGCTTCTCGATACGCAGCAGCAGATGCTCGCCTTCGCCGTCCGCGACTACCTGGGGTACCTCGTCGATAAAGAAGTCCTCCGGCTCGCAACGCATGACGCCACTGCAGCAGGGACCGCCGAAAGCGCGCGGCAACTCCTCCCCCGCCATCGTCAACGGCGCGCCTCCAACAGCACCACCGCATGCGCAGCAATGCCCTCGCCACGACCTGTGAACCCCATCTTCTCGGTCGTGGTCGCCTTGACGTTGATCCGGTCGCCATCCACTCTGAGATCGGCAGCGATGCGAATGCGCATGGTGTCGATATAGGGTGCCAGTTTCGGTGCCTGCGCCACCAATGTGGCGTCGAGATTGCTTACCCGCAACCCCATGGCCTGGAGCTGCTTATCAACCGCCCGCAGCAACAACCTGCTGTCGATACCCGCGAACTCGTCGGAGTTGTCGGGGAAGTGTTTACCGATATCGCCGAGCCCGGCGGCACCCAGCAGTGCGTCGCACACCGCGTGCAGCAGCACATCGCCATCGGAGTGCGCCGCCAGTCCAAGCTCGTAGGGAATCTCGACGCCGCCGAGCACCAGACGCCGGCCGATGGCGAAGCGATGCGCGTCGTATCCGTGACCTATTCTCATCATCTCTTTTCCTCCGCCTTCGCACCTGCCGCCGGCTCTGGCAGTCAAGCTGTCAGGCTTCCCGCCGCTGTCTTTGCAGAAAAAACGCCGCCAGGTCGAGATCACCGGGATGGGTGATCTTGATGTTGTCGGCGCGTCCCTCGATCAGCCTCGGCGCGTGACCGGCGAACTCCATCGCACTGGCTTCGTCGGTGACCGGCACGGCGGATCGGGCCGCAGCGAGCAGCGCCGAACGCAACGGCTGCAGACGAAACATCTGCGGCGTCAACGCGCGCCAGAGCTGCTCCCTCGGCAGGGTTTCCGCCACCATGCCAGGCGCACCCTCGCGTTTGATGGTATCGGAGAGACGGACGGCAAGCAGCCCGCCGATCGAGGAGTGCTGCAGCCGATCGATCAGGCGATCTATATCGGCGGGATGGAGACAGGGTCGCGCCGCATCGTGTACCAGCACCCAATCCCCTGCATCTGCCTCGCCGGCGAGACGATCGAGCGCGTTCAGTACCGAAGCGCTGCGCTCCGCGCCGCCGTCGACCCGGCAGAGCCGCGTGTCCGCGGCGAAGCGACACCCCTCCCACCAGCGGTCATCCGGCGAAACGGCAACATAGACCCGTTCGATCCGTGGGTGTTCGAGCAGCAGCTGCAGAGTGCGCTCGATCACCATCGAGCCGACCAGATCGAGGTACTGCTTGGGGATCGCGGATCCCATCCGGCTACCAACGCCGGCGGCCGGAACGACCGCCCAGCAACGCTCCGGTGGGCTCATTCGGGGGGCTCCGAAGGTGCGATAATCTGATAGAAGGTCTCGCCCTTGCGAATCATGCCCAACTCGTTGCGCGCCCGCTCCTCGATCGCCTCCAACCCTTTTTTCAGGTCGGACACTTCAGCCTGCAGCGCGCTGTTACGTCGCTGCAGGCGCTCCAGAACCAGCGCCTGCTGGGCGATTTCCCGACGCAGATTGTGCACCTCCGCCAGACTTCCCTCGCCGGTCCAGAGACGGTATTGAAGCACCGCCAGCATGATCACCAGAATAGCGATGAGCACCCTCATCGGATTCGGGGGAAGGCCTCCCTGCCGGCAAAGACGGCAGTTTCGCCGAGCTGCTCTTCGATACGCATCAGCTGATTGTACTTGGCGACACGATCGGAACGGGAGAGCGATCCGGTCTTGATCTGCCCGGTACCGGTGGCGACGACAAGGTCGGCCAGCGTGGTGTCTTCGGTCTCTCCGGATCGATGGGAGATGATCGCGGTATAACCGGCATCATGGGCCATATTGATGGCGTTGAGCGTCTCGGTGAGAGTACCGATCTGGTTGAACTTGATCAGGATGGAGTTGGCGATCTTCTGCTCTATACCGCGTTGCAGAATCCGGGTGTTGGTGACGAACAGATCGTCGCCCACCAGTTGTGTCCGCTCGCCGAGCTTCTCGGTCAGCAGCTTCCAGCCGTCCCAGTCGCTTTCGTCCATGCCATCCTCGATGGTGATGATCGGGTAACGATCGACCAGGCCAGCGAGATAGTCGGCAAACTCTGCGGCGCTGAAGCGTCGCTTCTCCGAGGCCAGATCGTAGACTCCGTCGTGAAAGAATTCGGAACTGGCGACATCGAGACCCAGATAGATGTCCCTGCCCGCCTCGAAACCGGCATCGGCAATCGCCTGTAGAATCACCTCGATCGCAGACTCGTTCGAGGGAAGGTCCGGCGCGAAACCGCCTTCGTCGCCGACCGCGGTATTCAGCCCCCGCCCCTTCAGCACCGCTTTGAGCGCATGGAAGACCTCGGCGC